>JBDUBO010000158.1:0-4095 GCA_040004115.1 Gammaproteobacteria bacterium
CAAAAAATCGAGATACTGCCGCATCAGGCTTTCACTGCACCCAAATTGCCGCTCGCCGCATTGCGCCGATAGGCATACAGCATCATCCCTGAGCCGATGAATATCATCGGCGTGGTCAACAGCATGCCCATGGTCAGCCAATTGCCAACCAGGTATCCGATATTTGCATCCGGCAGCCGCACCCACTCGACGACGAATCGAGCGCATCCATAGACCAGCAGGAACAAACCGGTGGGCGCCAGGCGCGGTCGCGGCTTACTCGTAAACCACCACACAATCAAGAACAGCACCAATCCCTCGAGACTCGCCTCATACAGCTGCGAAGGGTGCCGAGCTATGAGCACCCCGTTGGCATCGGGCACGCCGAAGCCCCAGGGCAAATCGGTAGGCTTGCCCCACAGTTCGCCATTGATGAAATTACCTAGCCGCCCGGCCAAGAGTCCGATTCCGGGCAACGGCGCCAGGAAATCGAGTACATCGGCGATGCGCTTGCCCTTGACCCGCGCGAACACACAGCCCGCGGCCAGCACTCCCGTCATCCCGCCGTGGAAGGACATGCCGCCGTCCCAGATATGAAACACGTTCAACCAACTCTCGGCGATCACGTCATGGCCGTAGAAAATGCACCAGCCCAACCGACCGCCGACGATGACGCCGATGGCGGAGTAGAAAATCAGGTCGTCGATGTCGAGCGCCGTCCAGGTCGAACCGGGCCGTCGCGCACGATATCGTGCCAGCCACCACGCCGCGACGAATCCAATGAGGTACATGATTCCGTACCAATGCACGCGCAAGGGACCGATTCCGAATACCGGTCCGATTGAGATTGCGATGGGATTAATGTGCGGATAGGTCAACATGGCATTATTTTAAACTTTCGCCCACTCGGCAGAAATAGGCCTTCAGATATCGAGTCTCGGGTATGGCGGGATGCACCGGGTGATCCGGCGCCTGTCCGCCCATTTCCAGAATCTGCAGATGTTTGTTGGCCGCTCTCGCCGCTTTGGCAATGGCATCCTGCAAATCCTCCGGACTTACATGGTAGGAACAGGAGCACGAAACCAGAATGCCTTCTTCGCCCAGCACCTGCATCGCCAGCTGGTTGAGGCGCTTGTACGCTGCAAGAGCCTTCGGCAGGTCCTTCTTGCGCTTGGCGAACGCCGGCGGATCGATGATGACGATATCGAATCGCTCACGCTTCTTGACCAGATCCTCCAACACGTCGAAGGCGTCGCCCTTGATAGCGGTGATCCGCGCGCCATTGTGCTCCGCATTGCTCGTGGCCAATTCGAGTGCGGAAGCGGAGCTGTCGACACACAGCACTTCGCGCGCTCCCGCCTGCGTCGCACGCACTCCCCAGGCGCCCACATAGCTGAACACATCCAGCACCCGTGCACCCTTGCGCACATACTTGGTAAGCGCCCGGCGGTTGGCCGCCTGATCGAAGAACCATCCGGTCTTCTGTCCCTCCGCCAGAGGCGCCTGAAATTCCAGGTCGTCTTCCCAAACCGTGCTCAATCCGTCGAACTTGCCCTTGGCCGCCTCCACATAACTCGGCAGGCCTTCCATTTCACGCACCGAGCCGTCGTTCTTGAAGAGCAGGGCCTCGCAATGCAGTACCTGTTCCAGCGCTTGTTGAATCTCCAGCTTGAGCTTTTCCATTCCCGCAGTGCCGATTTGCACCACGCAGGCCGATCCGTAGCGATCGACCACCAAGCCTGGCAGGCCGTCGGACTCGCCGTACACCAGCCGATAATAGGGTTTGGGATAGAGTCGCTCGCGTAGAACCAGTGCACCTTTAATTCGGCCGGCGAACCATGCCGTGTCGGGAAACTTCCAGGTTTCCAGCATGCGTGCGCTGATCAGGGACTGCGGATTCACATAGGCCAGCCCTAAAGCTCGGTCGTTGTGCGCTAGCACGCGCACCAACTCGCCGGCCTTGAACTTGGACAGGGGCGTCTGCTCGGTATCGACCTCATTACTGAAAATCCAAAGATGTCCCGCGTGCAGACGGCGATCTTCGTTGCGCTTCAGGCGCAGGGCAGGCAGCTCTGCGGCGGTGCTGGAATCGGACATGGGGGGTACTTCGGCTATATTGGAGGGCATTCTAACCGACGCGGAGCGGTAACATGCAGCGCAATCGACTTGCCGCGGAAACCAGCCCATACCTCTTGCAGCACGCGGACAATCCCGTGGATTGGTATCCCTGGGGAGAAGAGGCTCTGCTTGCCGCCGAGCGGCGACACAAGCCCATTCTTCTGTCCATCGGATATTCGGCCTGCCATTGGTGCCATGTCATGGCGCACGAATCCTTCGAGGATTCCGCGACGGCCGCGCTGATGAATGAACTATTCATCAACATCAAGGTGGATCGCGAAGAACGGCCCGACCTCGATAAGATTTATCAAATTGCGCAGCAGCTGATCACGCACGGCTCCGGCGGCTGGCCATTGACCATGTTCCTCACCCCCGGGAACCAGGCACCGTTCTTCGGTGGCACCTACTTCCCGAAGGAACCGCGCCATGGCATGCCCGCATTCAAAGACCTGCTGCGCCGGATAGCCGAGTATTTTCACGGCCACAGTGCGGAAATCGCCGAGCAAAGCACACAGTTGAGCGCCGCGCTCGCCAGTCTCGAGCCGCCACCGTCGCCCGGCGCCGTGCTCGACCACTCGCCGCTGCGCGAAGCTCGCGCGGCGCTCGAGAGGTCATTCGACACACAGTTCGGCGGCTTCAGCCAAGCCCCCAAATTCCCCCATCCCGGCAGCATCGAGCGCTGCCTGCGGCATTGGTACGGCACATCGGCCGGCCCCAGCCCGGACCTGAAGGCCCTGTACATGGCGACCCTGACTTTGACGCGCATGGCCGAAGGCGGCGTCTACGATCAGCTGGGCGGCGGCTTCGCGCGCTACTCCGTGGACGGCCAATGGATGATTCCGCACTTCGAGAAAATGCTCTACGACAACGCGCAACTGCTGTGTGAGTACTCCCGGGCGGCGCTCGCCACCGGCGAGGCGTTGTTCGCACGCATCGCCGCAGAAACTGCGGATTGGGTTATTCGCGACATGCGCCTGCCGCCAGGGGGATTCTATTCCAGCCTCGACGCGGATTCGGAAGGTCATGAGGGGAAATTCTATGTGTGGACGCCCACCGAGGCGCGGGCGCTGCTGACCGCGCAGGAGTACGAAGCATTCTCGCGCCGCTTCGGCCTCGACCGCAGCGCCAATGTCGAAGGCAAATGGCATTTGCACACCTATGAATCCATCGACGCCATCGCCGCCGGCGCTGACGAACCTCCCCAAGCAGTCAATGCGTTGATCGCGTCGGCGCGCACCAAGCTGTTGCGGGCGCGGGAACTGCGCGTGTGGCCGGCTCGCGACGAAAAAATCCTTACCTCATGGAACGCGCTCATGATCAAGGGACTGGCGATCGCGGCACGGGTGCTGCGCCGGCCGGACTTGGCCGATGCCGCCACGGCGGCCGTGGACCTGATACGCCACAAACTGTGGCGCGATGGGCGACTGCTCGCCACATACAAGGACGGGCGCGCGCATCTGCCGGCCTACTTGGATGACCATGCCTTTCTCGCCGATGCCCTGCTCGAACTATTGCAGACCCGCTGGCGCAGCACCGACTTGGAATTTGCTATCAGCCTGACCGAAGTTCTGCTGACGCAATTCGAGGATGCCGCAGGCGGCGGCTTCTTTTTCACCGCCGCCGATCACGAGCAACTCATCCATCGCAGCAAGACTTTCAGCGACGACTCGATGCCGTCGGGGAACGGCGTTGCGGCATCGGTGTTGTGCCGCCTAGGGTACCTACTCGGCGAGCTGCGCTACCTGGAAGCCGCAGAGCGTACCTTGCAGGCAGGATGGCCGCTGCTGCGGCAGTATCCCCAGGCGCACATGAGCCTGCTCGCCGCGCTCGAGGATTATCTGGACTCCGTCCAAATCCTGATCATTCGCGGCGATGCCACCGAGGTCGCACGCTGGTCCGCAGAGATCGGCGCCTTGTACGCACCGGGCCGCATGATATTCGCCATCCCGCGCGACGCCGGTGCGCTGCCGCCCGCGCTGGCGGCGAAGAGTTCCGTTA
>JBDUBO010000029.1:0-41446 GCA_040004115.1 Gammaproteobacteria bacterium
GTTTCGTTCGCTCAAACTTCCCCTTCGACACGGCTGCTCTCCAAATTAATGAAAACGGTTTGTAACTTAAGAAGCTCTCTTCATGACGGCATCGGCAACATTGCTCGGCACTTCCATGTACTTCGCGAACTCCATGGTGTAGTTCGCGCGGCCCTGGCTCATGGAGCGCATCGCCGTCGAGTACTGAAACATTTCGGCCAACGGCACATCCGCGGTCACCACCTTGCCGGACGGAGAATCCTCCATGCCGACGATCTGGCCGCGGCGGCGATTCAAGTCGCCAACGATGTCGCCGTAATAATCCTCCGGCGTCACCACTTCGACCTTCATGATGGGCTCGAGCAATACCGGCTTGGCCTTGCGGAAGCCTTCCTTGAAGCCCATGGATCCCGCAATCTTGAAGGCCATTTCGTTCGAATCGACGTCGTGGTACGAACCGTCGAATATCGTGACCTTGACATCGACGATGGGATAACCCGCGATCACGCCCGTCTGCACAGCCTCTTGAATGCCTTTATCCACGGCCGGAATGAATTCGCGCGGCACGGCCCCGCCCACGATGCCGTTGACGAACTCGTAGCCCTTGCCCGCAGCCAGAGGCTCGATCTTCAGCCACACATGGCCGTACTGCCCGCGGCCGCCCGACTGGCGCACGAACTTGCCTTCCGACTCCACGGTGCCGCGGATGGTTTCACGATAGGCGACCTGCGGTTTGCCGACGTTGGCTTCCACTTTGAATTCGCGCTTCATGCGGTCGACGATGATTTCGAGGTGCAGCTCGCCCATGCCGGAGATGATGGTCTGGCCGGACTCCTGGTCGGTATGAACGCGAAACGAGGGGTCCTCTTTCGCCAAGCGCTGCAGGGCGACGCCCATTTTTTCTTGATCCACCTTGGTCTTCGGCTCCACGGCCACTGAAATGACGGGCTCCGGGAACTCCATCTTTTCCAGGATGATGACCTTGCCGGGATCCGACAGGGTGTCGCCCGTGGTGACGTCCTTCAAGCCCACCGCGGCCGCGATATCGCCGGCGCGCACTTCTTTGATCTCCGAGCGCTCACTGGCGTGCATCTGCAGCAAGCGGCCGATGCGCTCGTTGCGATTGCGATTCGGGACGAACACCTGATCGCCCGAATTCAACGTGCCCGAATAGACGCGAAAGAAGGTCAGATTGCCGACGAACGGATCGTTCAAAATCTTGAAGGCGAGAGCGGAGAACGGCGCATCGTCGTCCGGCTTGCGCGTCATGGGTTCGCCGTGCTCGTCCTGGCCTTTGACGGACGGCACTTCGGTGGGCGAGGGCATGTATTCGACGATGGCGTCGAGCACGGCTTGTACACCCTTGTTTTTGAAGGCCGAGCCGCAAGTCACCAGGCACACTTCGTTCTTCAACGCGCGCGCCCGCAGGCCCTGCTTGATCTCGATATCGGTCAGTTCGCCCGTTTCCAGGTACTTGTTGAGAAGCGTCTCGTTGCCCTCGGCGGCGGCCTCGATCATCTTGGCGCGCCACTGCTCGCACTCTTTGAGCATGCCGGCCGGAATTTCCCGGTACTCGAACTTCATACCCTGGGTTTCTTCGTCCCACCAGATCGACTTCATCTTGACGAGGTCGACCACGCCGACAAAGCCGTCCTCGGCGCCGATCGGCAATTGAATCGCCACTGGGTTGCCGCGCAGGCGCGTGCCGATCTGCTCAACGCAACGCAGGAAATTCGCGCCGGCGCGGTCCATCTTGTTGACGAACGCAATGCGCGGCACTCCGTACTTGTTCATCTGGCGCCACACGGTCTCGGACTGCGGCTGCACGCCCGACACGGCGCAATACACGGCCACGGCCGAATCCAGCACGCGCAAGGAGCGCTCTACTTCGATGGTGAAATCGACGTGTCCCGGGGTATCGATGATGTTGATGCGATATTCCGGGAAGCTCTTGTCCATCCCCTTCCAGAAACAGGTGGTCGCAGCGGCAGTAATGGTGATGCCGCGCTCCTGCTCCTGTTCCATGTAGTCCATGACGGCTGCGCCGTCATGGACTTCACCGATCTTATGCGACACACCCGTATAGAACAGAATACGCTCCGTCGCGGTGGTCTTTCCCGCGTCGATATGAGCGGAAATACCGATATTTCGGTAGCGCTCGATAGGCGTACTGCGTGACATGGTTTATTCCTAGAACTCTCAGGCGCTTCGCGCCGGATTTAACGGGGTCGCTGCGACCCCGTCCGAGAACAACCTATATATGGCCGATCTCGCGCAATTCCAGAAGGCAATCGGCCTCCGCGCCCCTACCAGCGATAGTGCGCGAACGCCTTGTTGGCTTCGGCCATGCGGTGAGTGTCTTCGCGCTTGCGGACCGCGGCGCCGCGGTTCTCCGCGGCCTCCATCAGTTCGGCGGCCAGGCGGTGCGCCATGGACTTCTCGCTGCGTGCGGTAGCGGCCTCGATGACCCAACGCATCGCGAGCGTTTGACGGCGATTAGCACGCACTTCGACGGGGACCTGGTAGGTGGCGCCGCCCACCCGGCGAGATTTGACCTCGACGACGGGCTTGACGTTGTCCAGCGCTTGCTGCAGTACAGCAATTGCCTCGCCGCCGGCACGGCCGCTCTTGTCGCCGATGCGATCGATGGCGCCGTAGACGATCTTCTCGGCTGCGGACTTCTTGCCGCGCTCCATCACCATGTTGATGAATTTGGCCAACATGTCATTGCCGAACTTCGGGTCCGGAAGGATGGTGCGATGGGGGGCTGCTGCTCTGCGGGACATGGCTAAATTACTTCCTGGCCTTTATTTCTTGGGACGCTTGGCGCCGTACTTGGAGCGGCCTTGGCGACGATCGCTGACGCCGGCGCAGTCGAGCGCGCCGCGCACCGTGTGGTACCTAACACCGGGCAGATCCTTGACGCGGCCGCCACGGATCAGAACCACGGAGTGTTCCTGCAAATTGTGGCCCTCGCCGCCGATGTAGCTCGAGACCTCGTAGCCATTGGTCAGGCGCACGCGGCATACCTTGCGCAGGGCCGAATTGGGCTTCTTCGGCGTAGTCGTGTACACGCGCGTACAGACACCGCGCTTCTGCGGCGAAGAGGCCAGCGCCGGCACCTTGGACTTCCAAGCGGGCTCATTGCGGCCGGTTCGAATTAATTGGGTCGTCGTCGCCATAAATACCTTTGGAGCCGCGCTCGAGAAAACGAGCGGCTCGATGCATGTAAAAAATTAACGGGCACTAATGCCCCGTACTTGTGCCCGGAGGCAAAGGCCGGCGATTGTAGGAACCGGCCGCGCGAGTGTCAAGGTAAATGCTGCCTTGCAACACGCTAAAAGTACTGCTTAGACACCGCAGACACTCAAATCTAATCGGATTGACTAAAGCTAGATCGCCCGACGATGCTTCGACCCTTCACCCTTTCCCGACGGTCGTCAATGAAAACAATCATCCTGCTGTTTTGTTCCAATGTATTCATGACCTTCGCCTGGTACGGGCACCTCAAGTACGGCCATTCGTGGCCGCTGTGGAAGGCCATCCTCGTCTCCTGGCTGATCGCCCTGGTGGAGTATTGTCTCGCAGTGCCCGCCAATCGCTGGGGTTTCGGCACCTTTACCGGCTTTCAGCTGAAAATTATTCAAGAGGCGATCACTGTCTCGGTATTCATCGTCTTCGGCATCACCTTCCTGAAGGAGAAAATGACCTGGAATTACGCCGTGTCGTTTGCGCTGTTGATTGTCGCGGTCGTGGTGGCCTTCGCGTTCAGGCCCGGCGCCAGCGCTGGTTAATTCTCGGCATCGTTGCGCAGCAACTCTCAGTGCGCCGAAATCACCGCGGCAAAGCCGTCCCGTAAACAGCGTCCCTAAGTTCGGCGACGAAGTTGCCCGCCATACCTTCGACGGTGGTATTGGAGAGAGCCGCCACCGTCAGCTTAAGTTGCGGATCCACGTACCAGTGGTGACCGTAGACGCCGCCCCATTTCCAAGTGCCCGCGGACTGCGGCACTCCGGCCAGCGCCGGATCCATGAGCACCGCGCCGCCGAATCCGAATCCCCAGGAGGGAGTCAGTTCCAAGTTGATGCGCAATTTGCCGATCTGATTACTCATCATGGACTGCGTGCTCTGCGGATTGAGGATGGCACCGCCGCCTTGTCGTATGGTTTCCAGAAAGCTCATGAAATCCGTTGCCGTGCCGGCCATGCCCGCGCCGCCGGAGGGAAAGGAATTCGGGTCGAGAATGCGTGACGGCGCGAAGCGGGTCGACGCACCTGGCCCGAGTTGCACGAGATCCGCATCCGCCATGCGCCGCGGTCGAACTCCATCCACATAGGGCGCGGCAAGACGCCCCAGATCACACACGGCAAAGGCCGTATCCTTCATGCCGAGCGGCACCGTTACCAGCGATTCGACCAGCTTGGGCAGGGGTTCGCCGCCGGCCCGCGCCAGAACTCCGCCGAGTACGTCCAGCGCCACGGAATATCCCCACTCAGTTCCGGGAACGGTCGACAGCGGCACGCTTGCAATCCGCCTTAATTCTTCGTCCAGCGACAAGCCCGGTTCCGCCAGTCCATCAGACACTCCGGCTCTCGCGTAAGGACCTGCGCTCGGCTGGAAAAAGCCGTAGGTTAGTCCGGCGGTGTGCGTGAGCAGTTGCCGCACCGTGATGATCGCCGCGCTTCCATCCGCCATCGTCGGACGGAAATCGGGTAGCCACCGAGTTACCAGATCATCCAGTTTGAGGCGGCCGCGCTCGGTCAGCGCCAGCGCCGCCGCCGTGACGATGGGCTTGGTCAGCGACGACAGACGAAAGATCGTGTCCTCCCGCATGGACTGGCGCGCCTCGCGATCGGCGAAGCCGGCGGCGCGCCGATGAATGATCGTCCCCTCTCGAGCTATCAGCACCACCACGCCGATCAGCCGCTGCGCGGCCACGGCGCGATCGATGGCAGCGTCAACCCGCGCCGACAACGACGAATCAACGTGAGCGGTCCCGGTAAGTGACACTTCAGATGGTGTGATGCTCATGAACGGCGATTTTCTGCGAAGTTTTCCGCCAACACAAGGAAAGAGAGGCGCAGGTTGCGATCACGCCATAGCGATTCAAGGGATCCTTGCACGCCAACCGGCATACACTTCGGCGCCTATTGTGAATAGCAAGCCGACTCTAGACCGAAAAGGATCTCATCATGGACACTGTCCAATTAATCCAAGCTGCTGCCAGCATCGTGGGTCCAATGGCCGCCTCGCAGTACGGCAAATTCGGCGGGATGGACCCCGCCAAAATTGCCGATATTGCTGCGACTGCCATCAAGATCGCGCGGGCGATCGAAATCGAGGCGAATAAGAGCCGGCCATGAACCCGCCCCGGACCCTACAGGCGGTGCGGCCTTCGCCCCGGAATTGGCCTGTTGCGTCTCGCCTAGGTACCCTAGCGTCCCATGGCAAAGGCGAAGACTAAATCCAAGACCACGCGCGTCCGCAAGGCGGCGCCAACGAAGCGCACGCGGGGAAAATTGGCGCCGGGCGGCAAGGCGCGAGGCTTGGATGCCGCCGACGTGGCCATCGCCATGGACAATGCAGACATCGCGGACGTGGTCGCCTTGGTTCGAAGCGCCGGCGGCGCGCTCATCGGCGCGTATCGCGAACCCTTGGGCGGCCGGGCGCTTTTAATTGCTTCACTGCCGCTTGCCGCCCTGCAACCCACACCCTTCCAGCGCGATCTATCGCCCACGCACGCGAAGCGTCTGGCGGTAAAAATCGACGAGACCGCGGCGTTCTTGGATCCATTGATTGTGGTGCGCGGCGAGGACGGCCGCTTCTGGACGCCGAACGGCCGCCACCGATTGGCAGCGGGCAAGGTTCTGGGACTAAAACAGATCACAGTGCTCATCTCGCCGGATGAGACGCTGGCCTACCGCATTCTCGCCCTCAACACCGAAAAAGCTCACAACTTGCGCGACCGCAGCCTGGAAGTTATTCGCATGGCCCGCAGCCTGGCGAAGCGCCACCCGACGGCCAAGGAAGCGCAATACTCGGCGGAATTCGAGTCGGCCGAACTGCTCACCCTGGGGATTGTGTACGAGAAGTCCTCGCGATTCGCCGGCGGCGCCTATAGCTCCTTCTTGAAGAAGGTTGACCGGTTCAGCGAACGCACACTCAGCGCCAGTCTGCGCGAGCGCGAAGGTTTTGCATCGCGACTGCTGGATATCGACGCGCAGGCGAAGCGCGTCATAGCCGCTCTGCAGAGCCGTGGGTTCAAGTCGCCCTACCTGCGCAACTACGTGGTGGCGCGAATCAATCCGGTGCGCTTTCACAAAACAAAGAAAGGCGACAACAAGCCGCCCATGCCCATTGCGCAGGCGCTTACCCGGATGGCCGCTGCCGCCAAAAATTTCAAAGTCGACTCGGTGTCGAATTCGGACCTTGCTTGGGTGGCGGTAGGTGCCGGGGCGCAAGAGTGAACAACGGAGTGGGCCGGTGATTGAGCGACAAGTGGAAATCGAAACCCCCGACGGTCGGATGAACACTTTCATTTGTCTTCCCGAGCGCGGTGGCCCTCATCCCGTCATCGTCTTATTTATGGACGCGCCCGGCATCCGCGAGGAGCTTCGCGACATGGCGAGGCGCTTGGCGACGGTGGGTTACTACGTGATGCTCCCCAACCTGTACTACCGTTCAAACGTCGAGGAGCTCGGACCCTACATCGGCGAAGTGAACGCGGCCATTCGTCAAAAAGCGCTGGCGCTCATGGACACCATCAACATCCCCATGGTCATGCAGGACCTAGATGCGCTCATGGCCTTCGCAGGCAAGGACGTTGCGGCCTCGAACGGCGCGATCGGATGTGTCGGCTATTGCATGAGCGGGCGCTACGCCATCAACGCGGCAGCGCGCCACCCTGCGCGAGTGCGTGCTGCGGCGTCGATTTATGGCACCTCCTTGGTCACCGATCGACCCGACAGCCCCCATCTGGCCATGCAGCATACGGATGCCAGGCTGTATTTCGGCTGTGCGGAACACGACACTTATGCGCCCAAGGAAATCATCGACCAACTGCAAGCCGCGCTCCGCGCACAGGGCGGCAATGCAGAAATCGAGATTTACCCCGGCACTTCGCATGGCTTCGCCTTTCCGCAACGGCCAATGTACGACAAGGTCTCGGCAGAACGGCATTGGGAGCGGTTGTTCGAGCTGTTCGGCGAGGCTTTGGTCGATCAGCGATAATGCTTGGCAGGTATGAGCAAATTTGGCGAACACCATGCTCGACCATGCTGGAATTGGCGGTGCTCGGCGGCCTCATTCTGGTGATGGTCGTTTCGATCTATCTGATCCGCCGCAGCGAACAAGGCAGCGCACTGCAAAAGGGTTGAATCGCTTGCTCTCGATCACTCACCTTCAAAAGCGCTTCGGTCAACGGGTCGCCGTGGACGATGTGTCCTTCGAGGTCCGCAGCGGCGAAACCGTCGGCCTGCTGGGGCCCAACGGCGCAGGCAAGACGACGACCTTGTCGATGATGAGCGGGATTTCGAAGCCCGACAGCGGTTCGGTGTCGTTTCAGGGGCAACGGGTTCACCAGGATGCCAATGCCTTGAAAAGGCGGGTGGGACTGGTGCCTCAGGACCTGGCGCTGTACGACGAATTATCCGCATGGGCGAACCTGGAGCTGTTCGGCGGCCTGTACGGATTGTCGGGTGCGGCGCTGGCGACGCGGGCGGAAGAAGCGCTGACCCTGGTCGGGCTGGCAAATCGCCGGCGCGACCGGGTGAAGGAATTCAGCGGGGGCATGAAACGACGGCTGAATATCGCGGGCGCGCTGCTGCATGATCCGGAGCTGATTCTGCTGGACGAGCCCACCGTCGGGGTCGACCCACAATCGCGCAATGCCATCTTCGAAAACCTCGAGGAGCTCAAGCGGCGCGGCAAGACACTGGTGTATACGACGCACTACATGGAAGAAGCGGAGCGGCTGTGCGATCGAATCGTCATCATCGACCATGGCAGGGTGGTTGCCGATGACTCGGTGCGCGGGTTGTACCGGCTGCTGCCGCCCTCTCAGAGCGTGGCGCTGGACCTCGAGCTGCCGCCCGCCCAGGAATTGCTGGCCGATCTTGCCGTGATGCCCGGAATTTCCGCCGTACAGGTGACCGCGGGCGGTCTGCGCTTCGACATTGTCGACTTCGGCGCCCACCTGTCCCGTGCTTTGGGGCACATCGCAGGCCAGGGCGCGCGCGTGACGTCGGTCAAGACCGGTCAGACCAGCCTCGAGGATGTATTTATCACGTTGACCGGGCATGCGATGCGCGACGCACCCGTGACGGAGGCTCCTTGAGCGTGCTCGCCATCCGCGCGTTGATCCGCAACGACCTGCGCATCTACATGACGGATCGCCGCGCGATGATCATTGGCGTGCTGGTGCCGATTCTGATCGCGGCGTTTTTCGGTTACGTGTTCGGCGGAAACGGCAATGCCGAGGCGGGCAAGATTCCGCTGGCCATCGTCGATGAGGATCAGAGCGAGGTATCGCGTGCGATCGCCGCGGGACTCGCCGAGGCGCCGCTGGTATCCGTGCAGGCCCTCGATCGATCGCAAGCCGAGCAGCGGGTTCGGACCGGCAAGGTGCAGGTCGCGGCCGTCATACCGAAGAATTTCGGTGCCGCGGCGACGCTGGCGTTCTTGAGCGGTGAGATGAAGCCGCAGGTCGAATTCCTGCTCGATCCCAGCCAGTCCATGAGCGGACTGGTCGTGGAGGGCCTGTTCACTCAACTCAGCATGCGGGAGATTAGCAAGATCGCGCTCAACGGCAATCCGGTCCCGGGTCTGCAGCACGGGCTCAGCATTCCGTACATCGTCGCGACCACCAAGGTGACGACGGCGCAAAACATCCCCTACAACGGCTACGCGCACTCGTTCGCAGGCATGACGACACAATTCATTCTGCTCGCGGGCATCGACGCGGGGATATTGCTGCTGATGGCCCGCGAGCGCGGCATCTGGCAGCGGCTGCGCTCGGCGCCGCTCAGCAAGACGCAGTTTCTGCTGGCGCGGACCATCGCCACGACGCTGATCAGTTTATTTCAGTTCACACTGATATATATAGCGGCGATTGCGATATTCGGCGTGCACATCGGCGGCAGCGCACTCGGCTTCGCTGCGCTTGCGGTGGCGCTGTGCCTGCTGAACGCGACGTTCGGACTGATGCTGGCATCGATCGGGGGTAGCGCCGCCGCGACTCGCGGTATCGCCGTGCTGGCGACCCTGGTGCTGGTGATGGTGGGCGGCGCCTGGGTGCCCTCGTTCGTCTTTCCGAAATGGCTGCAGCAGGCGTCGCTGATTCTGCCGACGCGATGGGCGGTGGACGGACTGGACGCCATGACCTGGCGGGGACTCGGACTGCACGCAGCTCTAGTTCCGGTCGCGGTGCTGTGCGCGACAGCGACGCTGTGCCTGGTGATCGCGGTGTGGCGATTCAGGTGGGAGGAGTAGCGTGACCGTGCAGGGGGGGCGCTTTTCTCACTAAGCCTGCCGCAACCGCCCCCGGTATACCACTCCCGCGCAAGGATTCGCCCCGAGCCCATAACACAACTCCGCGGGCCGCTCGATCCGCCACAGTGCAAGATCCGCGCGCTTGCCGACTTCGAGTGTGCCGATCTCATCCTCTGCGCCCAAGGCGCGCGCGGCATGGCGCGTGGCGCCGCTCAATGCCTCTTCCGGCGTCAACCCAAACAGCGTGCAGGCCATGTTGAGAGCGAGCAGGATGGAGGTGCACGGTGAACTGCCTGGATTGGAGTCCGTGGCGATCGCAATCGCCACTCCCTCTTCACGAAACAACGAAACCGGCGGCGGCGTTGTCTGCCGCAGCGTAAAATAGGCGGTGGGCAACAACACCGCCACCGTCCCCGCAGCCGCGAGGGCGCGGGCACCGGCGGCGCTCACGAACTCCAGGTGATCGGCCGAGAGTGCTCCCCACTTCGCTGCCAATTCCGCGCCACCCATGTCGCTCAATTGTCCCACGTGCACATGAGCAGGCAAGCCCAGCCGTTTTGCGGCCCGCAGGAGCTGCTCGGTTTCCGCAATGGTAAACGCGATGTCTTCGCAAAAGGCGTCGACGGCGTCCACGAGTTTCGCCGCCGACAGAGATTCCAGCCAGGGACCGCTGACTTGGTCGACGAACCCTTGGCGATCGGCGGCAAATTCCCGCGGCAGCGCATGCAGGCCGAGAAATGTCTTTCTTATCGACACCGGTAGCTCCGTGGCCAGATCGCGCGCCACTTCCAGCAAACGGCGTTCGACCGCGAGCTCCAGCCCATAGCCGGACTTGACTTCAATGGTGGTGACGCCCTCGGCCATGATTTGTTTCGCGCGAATGACAGCGGAGGCATGCAACTCCTGGTGCGTGGCCTTGCGCGTTGCCTGCACCGTTGAGTGAATCCCTCCTCCGGCGCGCGCAATGTCCTCGTAAGAAACGCCGCAAAGGCGCTTCTCGAACTCTTCCACCCGATGGCCGCCGTACACCAAGTGAGTGTGGCAATCGATCAGTCCGGGCGTCAGCCACAAACCTCGCGCGTCGTGAACGGGGATACCGAGCGAAGCGGCCTCGCGCGCGCCTTCCTCAGCAGCGCCAATCCACGCAATGCGCTCGCCCTTCACCGCGAGAGCGGCGTCTTTGATGCTGCCATAGGCTTCCGCGCCCGCGACCATGGTGGCAATATTTGCGCCGACCCAAATTCGATCCCATTCCCGCGTTGAGATTTTTTGCACTCGCTCGACCGCCACTCGTTGTAGATCGTATGATACGGCAACCGTGGTTGCCTATACAGGTATAGTCAAGATGCATCAGTATTATTTGCACAAGGTTCTTTTGTCCACGGGTTGGACGACAGGTGCCTTTGTCACCGTCTCAGGCGAGGGCTTCATCACTCAGATCGACGTCGCGCCCAAGCATGGCTCGAAAGCAGTTGCGGGAACTGAAGCTATCAACGGCATCGTCGTCCCCGGCATGGCCAATGCGCACAGCCATGCCTTCCAGCGGGCCATGGCCGGAAACACCGAATATCGATTATCTGCGCGCGACAGTTTCTGGACCTGGCGCAATGCCATGTATGCGCTCGCGAATCGTATTGAGCCCGAGGACTTGCAGATCCTGGCGACTCAACTGTTCCTGGAGATGCTCAAGAGCGGCTACACCACCGTAGCGGAATTTCACTATCTGCACCGCCGACAGAACGGCGTGCCCTATGCGGGCGCGAATGCCCTTTGGGACGCGATCGACCATGCTGCGCGGACCGCGGGCATCGGCCTAAGCCTTCTGCCCACGCTGTACCAGACCAGCGATTTCGGCAACCAGCCTCTGAAAACGGAACAGGCGCGATTTGCCTCGGACACCGACGAGTTCCTGCGCGCGGTCGAGGATCGGATCGATGGCGAGCGGCGCGCGTCCGACCGGCGCGCCACCTCCAAGCTGCAACGCACCGGAGTCGCATTTCACAGCCTGCGGGCGGTGCCGCTCGAGAATTTGCAGCGGGCGGCTTTGCGGCTGCGGGAGATTGACCCGGGAATGCCCCTGCATATCCACGTCGCGGAACAGCTGCTCGAGGTGAAGGCCTGCCTGCGCGACACCGGGCGGCGCCCCATCGAACTGCTGTTGGATAACGGTTTGCTCACACCGCACTGGTGTCTGGTGCATGCCACCCACGCCACGCCCCATGAACTCAAAGGCATTGCGGACACACAGGCCAGCGTATGCGTCTCCATCAGCACGGAAGCGAATCTCGGCGACGGCTTCTTCGACACGACGCGATTCTTCAAGGCCGGCGGGCGGCTGTGCGTAGGTTCCGACAGCCAATCGACGGTAAGTCCCAGCGAAGAATTGCGTTGGCTCGAGTATCAGCAGCGGCTCCGTAAAAAGCGTCGCGGTGTGCTCGCCGACAAGGCCGAATCGCATGTGGGGACCCGCCTCTGGCGGGACGCCGCAAAGCATGGCGCACAGGCCATCGGCCAGCCTGCCGGCGCCATCGAGGTGGGCCGCCGCGCCGACTGGCTGGTGCTCGATGCCGCGCACCCTTCCATGGCGGGCGCGGCGCCGGACACCGAATTGGATCACTTGCTGTTCGCCGGCGGCGATGCAGCCATCCGCGATGTCATGGTTGCAGGCCGCTGGATCATCAAAGACCGACGTCACGAGTCCGACGAGGCTCTGCAGCCACGGTTTGCCGAACTCATGAAGCGACTAGGCAGCCCACCGCCCATCCAGTAGCGCTGGGGAATCCCACCCTCAATTCCGGAGCCGACTGTAAAACTCCCGCGCAATCAGAGCGGGAGCCATGTACCTGGTCGGTTGACTGTACCTGTCTATACAGGTTACATTGATGACCATGAGCAAGGCCTCCGCGTCACTGCAACCGCTGTATCTGCAGGTAAAGAGGCACATCCTCGACAATATCGGCTCCGGCAAGTGGCGCGCTTCGACGCGCGTGCCATCCGAAAACGATATCGTCAAATCCTTCGGCGTGTCGCGCATGACGGCCAACCGGGCGCTGCGCGAATTACGCGACGAGGGCGTGCTGGTGCGCATCGCCGGCGTCGGCAGCTTCGTCGCCGATCAGCATGCGCACGCGCATCCGCTGGAAATTCGCAGCATTGCCGATGAGATCCGCCGCCGCGGTCATGTGCACCGCGCCGACATCATTTCCTTGGAACGCGTTCGTGCAGTAGCGGACCTTGCCGAAGACTTTGGCATTGCGCCGGGCAGCGAATTGTTCTGCTCGGTCATCGTGCACTTCGAGAACGATCGTCCCATCCAACTCGAAGACCGCTACGTGCTGCCGAAACTGGCGCCCGACTATCTCAAAGTGGACTTCAATGACACCACGCCCACAGACTACTTGGTCAAAGTCGCGCCGCTGCAGGAAGCCGAACATCTGCTGCGCGCCGTCATGCCGGATGAGCGCACGCGCAAGCTCCTGGCGATGAAGCGCGATGAGCCCTGTCTGTTGATGATTCGTCGCACTTGGACCGCCGGGCAGATCGCCTCAGTGGCCCGTCTCTACTACCCCGGTCCCCGATACGAGATGTCGGGACGTTTCCGCCCCTGATCGTCGGGTCTCTTCCGCACCTCCTTAAGGATGTAATCATGCTCGCCCCCTTGAAACCCAGAGTAATTCGCGCCGCGCGCGGCAATACCTTGAGCGCACGCAGCTGGATGACCGAAGCGCCGTTGCGCATGCTGATGAACAACTTGGATCCCGACGTCGCGGAGAACCCTGCCGAGCTCGTGGTGTACGGCGGCATCGGACGCGCCGCCCGCGATTGGAATTGCTACGACCGCATCGTCGAAACGCTGAAGACGCTGACCGAGGAGGAAACGCTGCTGGTGCAGTCCGGCAAGCCGGTAGGCGTATTCCCCACACATGCGGATGCGCCGCGGGTGCTGATCGCCAACTCCAATCTGGTGCCGCATTGGGCTACGTGGGAGCACTTCAGCGAGTTGGACCGCAAAGGTCTGGCGATGTACGGGCAGATGACTGCGGGGTCATGGATTTATATCGGCAGTCAGGGAATCGTGCAGGGTACCTACGAAACCTTCGCCGAAATGGGCCGGCGCGACTTCGGCGGCAAGCTCAATGGCAAGTGGATACTCACGGCAGGGTTGGGCGGCATGGGCGGCGCGCAGCCGCTGGCCGCCACCATGGCGGGATTCAGCATGCTGGCGGTGGAATGCCGCCAAAGCCGCATCGACAAGCGCTTGGAGACGGGCTACGTGGATGCGCAGGCGCGCAGCCTGGAGGAGGCGCTCGCCCTGTTCGAGACGGCTAAGAAAAATGCCAAGCCGATTTCGGTGGCGCTGCTCGGCAACATCGTCGACGTGCTGCACACATTGCTCGAGCGCGGCATCCGCCCGGACGCCGTAACCGATCAGACCTCCGCGCACGATCCCGTCAACGGCTACCTGCCGCAGGGGTGGACGGTGCAGCAATGGGACGAGCGGCGCGCCGTCGATCCCGCCGGCACCACGGCGGCCGCAACGGCCTCCATGGCCAAACATGTCGAGTACCTGCTTCGCTTCAAGGCGCTGGGACTTCCGGTATTCGACTATGGCAACAACATCAGACAGGTGGCCTTGGATGCCGGCGTGAAACAGGCTTTCGACATCCCAGGCTTCGTGCCGGAATACATCCGCCCGTTGTTCTGCCGCGGTGTCGGGCCCTTTCGCTGGGTGGCGCTGTCGGGCGATCCGGAGGACATTTACAAGACCGATGCGAAAGTAAAGGAGCTGATCCCGGACGACCCGCATCTGCATCACTGGCTCGACATGGCTCGCTCGCAAATCCATTTCCAAGGCCTGCCGGCCCGCATCTGCTGGGTCGGATTGGGACAACGTCATCGCTTGGGGCTGGCGTTCAACGAAATGGTAAAGAGCGGCGAACTCTCCGCCCCCATCGTCATCGGCCGGGATCACCTCGATTCAGGTTCCGTGGCCAGCCCCAACCGTGAGACCGAAGCTATGAAGGATGGCTCAGATGCGGTCTCCGACTGGCCGCTGCTCAACGCACTGCTGAACACGGCGAGCGGCGCCACCTGGGTATCGATACATCATGGCGGCGGTGTCGGCATGGGTTACTCGCAGCACGCCGGCGTAGTCATCGTCTGCGACGGCAGCGAAGCCGCGGGCAGGCGCATTCGCCGCGTGCTCTGGAATGATCCGGGCACCGGAGTCATGCGACACGCCGACGCCGGCTACGACGCCGCCATTGCCTGCGCCCGCGAGCAGGGTTTGAACCTGCCGATGATCGACTAGTGGCGAACGTCATGGAGATTCGCGCCGGTGAGTTGACGCTGGCGGCGTTGCGGCGAATCCATGAGCAGCCGGTTGCCCTACGGCTGTCTGCGCACGACCGCGGCCGCATCGCCGTCGCGAGCTCACTGGTGGAGAAGATCGTCGCTGCGGGCGACGCGGCCTACGGCATCAACACGGGTTTCGGCCTGTTGGCCCAGACGCGCATACCGACCGAGCAGCTCGAGCTGCTGCAGCGAAATCTCCTGCTGTCGCACGCGGCGGGAGTCGGTGATGCGCTGCCGGACGCCGTCGTGCGACTGATACTGGCGCTTAAGATCAACGCACTGGCGCGCGGACATTCCGGCATCACCATGGCTGTGATCGACGCCCTGCTCGCACTGCTGGAGCATGAGGTCTATCCGGTAATTCCCGCGCAGGGCTCGGTGGGAGCATCAGGGGACTTGGCGCCCCTGGCTCATTTGAGCACAGTGCTGCTCGGCATTGGCCAGGTGCGGGTGCACGGAGCGGTATTGCCTGCCCAGGAAGGGCTGAAGCTCGCCGGCCTCGAGCCGCTCAAGCTGCGCGCCAAGGAGGGCCTGGCCTTGATCAACGGCACGCAGGTTTCCACGGCGCTTGCGCTCGCCGGCCTGTTTGGCACCGAGGACGTATTTGGCGCTGCCGTGATTGCGGGAGCAATGTCGGTGGATGCACTCAAGGGCAGCGATTCACCCTTCGATCCGCGCATCCACGAAATTCGCGGACAACCGGGGCAAATAGCGGTGGCGCGCGAATACCGCGACCTGATTGCCGGAAGCGCCATACGCGCCTCACACCTCGACTGCACGCGCGTGCAGGATCCGTATTCCTTCCGCTGTCAGCCGCAGGTCATGGGCGCCTGCTTGGACCTGATCCGCCAATGCAGCGTAACCTTGGGGGTGGAGGCCAACGCGGTGACGGATAATCCGCTGCTTTTCGTCGAAACGGACGACGTGTTGTCCGGTGGGAATTTCCACGCCGAGCCCGTGGCATTCGCGGCCGACACGCTGGCGCTCGCGATCGCAGAGATCGGCAGCCTGTCGGAGCGGCGAGTCGCCGTGTTGGTGGATCCCAAGATGAGCGGCCTGCCAGCGTTCTTGGTCGAGAACAGCGGCGTGAATTCCGGATTCATGATGGCGCAAGTAACTGCCGCGGCGCTGGTGTCGGAAAACAAGACCATCGCCGCGCCCTGCAGCGTCGACTCGATTCCGACCTCCGCCAATCAGGAGGATCACGTCAGCATGGCGACGCACGGTGCGCGCCGCTTAGGACCCATGGTCGACAATGCAGCGGCCGTCATCGGCATCGAATTGCTGGCGGCGGCGCAGGGCATCGATTTCCATCGGCCGGCGCGATCCTCGCGCGCGCTCGAGGGCGTTCACTCCGTCATCCGCGGCGAAGTAGCCTTTTATGCGGTTGATCGCTACTTTTCGCCGGATATACACGCAGCTCAGAGATGGGTCAAATCAGGGCATTTCTCGCCGTTGGTGAAACGACTATTGCCATCGAGGACCGAGTCATAATGTGCTCGTTGCGCAGGAACGCGTACCAGGGCGCGTGCACCCAGTGCCCATCGTGAGCGCAACGTGAGCGCAACGTGAGCGAGCCGATTTACGATTATGTGCCGGGCGATGGCCCGCTTTTGATCAGCTTTCCGCATTCGGGCAACTTTGTGCCGCCCGATCTCGCGGCGCGCCTCAAACCCGAAATGCTCGATCTGCCCGATACGGATTGGTACGTGCCTCAGCTGTACGATTTTTTTTGCGAGTTGGGTGCTTCCATCGTTCGTGCGACGCACACTCGATATGTCGTCGACTTGAATCGCCCGCCCGACGGCGCGCCGCTCTACCCCGGTCAGCGTGAGACCACCGTCTGCCCCACTGAGACTTTCGATGGTGAAGCCTTGTACCTGCCCGGCGCCGGCCCGACGCCCGCCGCGATCGGCGCGCGTTTGCAAACTTATTGGAGGCCTTACCACGACAAGATTGCGGAAGTGACGCGGCAACTTGCCGCGCGCCACGGCCGCTGTGTGCTCTGGGATGCGCATTCGATTCGCTCCCGGGTACCGGGTCTCTTCGAGGGGCGCCTCCCGGATCTCAATGTGGGCACCGCCGACGGCCGTAGCTGTTCGCCCGCACTGTCGGATCGCATCGTTGCGGCGTTGAGCGCGCAATCGCAATTCTCGTTCGTGTTGAACGGCCGCTTCAAAGGAGGCTACATCACCCGCCACTACGGCAATCCCGCCGCGGGAATCGATGCCGTGCAGATGGAGATTGCGCAAAGCGCTTATCTCCTCGAGTCGCGCACCCCACCATTCGACGCAGCGCGCGCGCACCCGCTGCGCGCAATGCTGCGTGACTTGCTGAGCGACATTGCCGGCAAGGCGCAATTCCGAACCTAAAATGATCTATGTTGCTGCGACGGCGCGCTGTCCGGCAGCAGATTTTTATTGCAACTGCAGGTAAGCGATGATCCGCTCGGTCTTGCGCGGCGCTCAGTTGGAAGAACATCTTGATGGAGTGGCACGCCTCGCACGCCTGATACAAAACCTTACGCCGAACTGCATCGCCTGTTGCGACGCTCTCCATTGCAGCAAACGCACCACCGGCGAAGCAGAACCCCGCCACCATCGCGCTCACTGCGAACCCTTTGACCAGGCATCGGTGATTCCCGCTGAACACAGGCAATCAAACCGCGGCGGTAAGGGCAAGTAAGTTATGCTCGGGTAAACCGACGCGTCGCAAACAATGGGACGGGAGCACTTGATGTCAGGCCATTCGAAACTCTTGACACCTATTGTCGTCGCGGCACTGATCGCCGGCAGCGCCGATCTGGTCTATGCCTGCGTCCATATCGGCAGTTACTATAAAATGGAGCCGACGCAGATCTTCCAATCGATCGCGAGCGGACTTCTTGGCCCAGCGGCAAAGCAAGGGGGCTGGAACTCGGCGGGCCTCGGCATCGCACTCGAATTCGGAATGACCCTGATCATGGCGACGGTCTACGTCGCTGCCTCGAAACACATCACTGACTTGCGCAAGTACTGGTGGCTGCTGGGCCCCTGTTACGGCATCGTCGTGATGGTGGTGATGTACACGGTGGTGCTGCCGCTTTCTGCTGCGCACGGCAGCGGCGCCCTGCCGAACGGGCCGCGGGGAACCGACGGCAAGATAACCGACCACCAGATGCTGTACGGTACGATCCTGGCGCATATGTTCATTGTGGGCCTGGTGGTATCTGCCTGCGCGCGCTTCCTTTGGCCTAAAGAAAATGCAAGCGGCTAAAGCTCAGCGCCGACAAGCACCGCAGGCAGGCGCGGTCACCCGTCTCATGCATCTGCAATGTCACTCACGATCTTATCGAGCACCGTCACCACGTCCTTCGGCAGTTGCAGGTTGGCCGACGCAAGATTTTCACGCAGATGTAGAACCGTCGAGGTGCCCGGAATCAATAGAATGTTCGGTGCTCGCTGCAGCAACCAGGCGAGCGCCACCTGCATCGGGGTGGCACTCAATTTCTCGGCGACATCCGACAACTCCGTCGACTGCAACGGCGTGAAACCGCCGAGCGGGAAGAACGGCACATAGGCAATACCTGCGGCAGCGAGCTGGTTGATGAGCGCGTCATCGCCGCGATGTGCGAGATTGTACTGATTCTGCACGCAGACGATGTCCGCGATGGCGCGCCCTTCGTCGATCTGCTTGGGCGTGACGTTGCTGAGACCGATGTGTTGCACCAGCCCTTGGCGTTGTAGCTCTGCAAGCGCGGCAAGAGGTGCCTCGATCGAGCCCTCGGCAGGCCCATGCACGTCGAACATGAGGCGGAGATTGACGACATTGATCGCATCCACCCCGAGGTTGCGCAAGTTGTCATGCACCGCACTTGTCAGATCTTCGGCCGAAAAGGCCGGGCCCCATGAGCCGCCTTCGCCGCGCTTGGCGCCGATCTTGGTGACGATCACCAGATCCTTGGGATAGGGGTGAAGCGCTTCGCGGATCAGTTGATTGGTGACATGCGGGCCGTAGTAATCGCTGGTATCGATATGATCGACGCCGCTCGCCACCGCCTCGCGCAGCACCGCGCGTGCGTTCTGCCGATCTTTCGGCGGTCCAAACACCCCCGGTCCGGCGAGTTGCATCGCGCCGTATCCCAGACGCGTCACCGTGCGATCGCCAAGCGCGAACGTTCCTGCTTTGCGGATGTAGCTCAAGATCTATCTCCATTGGTTCAATTGAGCAGCAATGTACACAGCGAGAGACCGTGCGATAATAGAGTTCAATCGGCACAGGTCGTTCGGAATAACGCACAATGACGGCGGATCTCGGTGAACTGACAGCATTTGCCGCCGTCGCAAGCGCAGGCGGCTTTCGCGAGGCAGCGCGAGCCACCGGTCGCGGCGCCTCCAGCCTCAGCGAAGCGGTGCGCAGACTCGAAAGCCGGCTCGGCGTGCGGTTGCTCAACCGCACCACGCGCAGCATTGCGCCCACCGAAGCAGGCGCTCGGCTGCTGGATCGCCTCAATCCCGCGCTGGCGGAGGTCGAGGCCGCATTGGATGTAATCAACGCGTTCCGAGATCGACCCGCGGGCACATTGCGGCTGAACGTGCCCGTGAGTGCGGCGCGACTAGTCCTGCCGCGCATCGTGCCGCCCTTCCTCGCGGCCTTTCCCGACATTCGCCTCGAGGTGATCGCCGAGGATAGCTTCGTCGACATGTTGGCGGCCGGCTGCGATGCGGGGATCCGTTACGACGAGCGGCTGGAGCAGGACATGGTTGCCATTCCCATTGGACCGCGTCAACAGCGCTACGCCACCGCCGCGGCGGCCGCATATTTAGACCGGCGCGGCCGCCCCCATCACCCAAGCGAACTGCTGGAGCACGCCTGCTTGCTCGGCCAGTTCGCAAGCGGGGCGATGACCGTCCCCTGG
Source organism: Gammaproteobacteria bacterium (assembly GCA_040004115.1). GTDB lineage: Bacteria > Pseudomonadota > Gammaproteobacteria > Steroidobacterales > Steroidobacteraceae > Bog-1198. The sequence continues at coordinate 19,721 of JBDUBO010000029.1, forward strand.
GAGTTCGAACGCCACGGGAAGATCGTGAAGGTCACTCCGACCGGCCCGCTCATCGTACGAGTCGGTGCCGCAACGGATCTTGCCGTCGATGCCGCTGTCGCCGGCAGCGGCGTCATTCACCTGTTCGAGGATTGGCTACGCCCGTATCTCGACAGCGGCGCCTTGGAGGCTGTCCTGGAATCTTGGTGGCAACGCTTCTCAGGGCCGTTTCTCTACTATCCCAGCCGTCGCCACCTCCCCGCTCCGCTTCGCGCCTTCGTCGATTTCATAGCTGCGCATCGTCCATAGCATGAAACACAGTGCCGCCTTCTTTCGAGCGCTTTTGCCCATGGATCAGGGAATCAACGTCAGTGGCCGTGTTGCTGACCTGGGCGGCAGCCGAACTTAGTATCGGGGTGACCTGTCATATCGGCACCGCCGCTGTGGCACATGCGAGCTCCACGATGAAAATCTCCGCTGCGATCGCCCTCCTCGTCTGCCTCGTGCCCTGCGCAAGCCGCGCCGCGGTATTGAATCTTGCGACCTTGAGCTGCAGCAAATACGAAAACGAAGTGCTGCCCGCCGCGGCCGATAGCAAGACGGCAGACTCCATCAACACCGTAATGTGGTTGTTCGGCTACTCCGTTGCAAAGTCCGGCGCCCATGTCATGTACCCGGATGGCCTGGCGCCCTTCGGCTACGCACTTGACGGCGAGTGCAGGGCCAATCCTGCCGAGAGGCTGTTGGACGCCCTCGCCGTCGTCAAGCCCGAGACCAAAAACCCCATGAATCTCACCACCGTCGAATGCGCGATGTTCGCCTCGCGGCACGTCGCGATGGCGCAATCGGATCCGGAGAGCGCAAACACCGTCATGATGTGGCTGTTCGGATTTTCCACCGCAAGGTCCGGCCGTCAACTCTTCGACGCGGATTCGCTAGGCTCTTTTCAAGCAGCATTGCTCGGCCATTGCGCAAAACATGCGAACAGCACCCTGTTCGACGCCTTGAGCGCCATCAAAATGGGCGAGAAGCCGCCGAGGCCGTAATCGCGCGACGGGCAATCGACCCGGCCCATCTGTGGCAGACCGCTGACCCGGGATAGCGGGGGCATATTTCCGCCGAGTGACGCGCTATCCTTGGTGCCCATGTTTAAATCCCTCAGCTTGGTGCTCAGCACTCTTGGAGCGATCGCCATGTCGTATGCAAGCGCCGGCGCAGATAGCAAGGCGCTCGACGCCATGCTTGCTCGCGACAAGTCCCTGGAGCTGCCCACTCCCTATGTACCGCCGCCGGGCAATCCGCTGGAGCATCATGCCGCCGGCTTTGCCCAAATCATGTGCTCTGCCGTGTTCATCACCGGACTCGATCCGGATTTCGCCGCCGAGAACGTCGGCTACTTTACGGCGCCGTACGCCGCACGAGCCAAGCTCGGCAAGCCGGTGGTCGACCGCGCCGCGAAAACCGTCAGAGTTGCCGTCCCCGGCGGCGCCGAACGCATTGCCCAGTATGTCGGCGATCAGGGCTGTGTGACTTTTCCCATCGGCGCGACCGAACTTGCCTTCAAGCCGCAGGCGATCAAGTCCGCCCTCCCGGACCCGAAGACTCAGGACTGGCCGACGGGGGACAGGATGCCGGTCGATTTCCCCGCCGAACTCAATGCCAAGAAGATAAACCAGGCCGTGGACGCCGCCTTCGCTTCGCCCGCCGGTATGACCGCTGCGGTCGTCGTGACCTGGCGGGGTCGCCTGATCGCCGAGCGCTACGCCCACGGCATCAACGCTCACACTCAGCTCGAGAGTTGGTCCATGGGCAAGAGTGTGACTGCCGCTCTCATGGGAGTGCTCATTCGGCAGGGCGCCTACGAATTGTCACAGCCCGCGCCCATCCCCGAGTGGCAAACGGCGGGCGATCCGCGTGCCAAAATCCGCATTGCCGATCTGCTGCACATGTCGAGCGGCCTGCGCGTCCGCGCGCCGTACGACCCCGACTACGATCCCATGGGACCGTATCCGGATCACCTTTACCTGTATACCGGAACCGTCAATTCCTTCCACTACGCCGCCACCCGCCCGCTGCAATGGCCGCCCAATACGGTGGGCCGTTATCGGAATACCGACCCGGTGCTGGTCAACTATTTGATACGCCTCGCCGTCGAGCGGCGCGGCGAGAACTACGCGACGTTCCCGCAGCACGCGCTGTTCGACCCGATCGGCGTGCGCAGCATGGTGATTGAAACCGATCCTTTCGGCAATCTGCTCACGCAAGGATATGACCTAGCCTGCGCACGCGACTGGGCGCGGCTGGGCAATCTGTACCTACAGGACGGCATCTGGAATGGCCAACGAATTCTGCCCCCCGGCTACGCCAAGTTCGTCAGCACTTTGGCACCTGCATGGCTAGCCGACGGCAGACCGATTTATGGCGGCTTTTTCTGGATCAACGGCGACGGTGCACTGCCCGTGCCCAAAGATGCCTATTACATGGCGGGCGCGGGTGGACAGTTCACCATGATCATACCGTCGCACGATCTGGTAGTCGTGCGAATGGGGCATTTCAAGGGGGAGGCGGCCGGCACCATGGACTTCGGCAAGTCACTGGCGCGTTTGCTTGAAGCCGTACCTCCGCACCCTAAGTGATCATGCGGGCTCGGACGATTCCTACACCCGATAGTTCTTCCCGCCGAATGCGGATTGTTACCGCTGATGGTCAACTGACTCTTGGAAAGATGGGGAATCGACGGCTATTGTGCCTCAAGTGGGTATTACGCCGGCTCTGGGAAATCAATTCGGCATTGGTGAGCGTGTTTTGAGCCAATCAATGACAATGCTTAATCCTCTGCGGGTCCTGTACATAGAGGACAACGATTTGGTGCGCGAGATCACCCTGGAAATGCTCGAGCAAAATGAGCGCCGGGTGGTGGCATTTGGCGTCGCGGAAGAGGCCCTCGACGAGTTCCAACGGCAGACCTTCGATATCGTCATTACCGACGTCAGCTTGCCGGTAATGTCGGGCTTGGATCTGGTTCGCAGCATCCGCGACATCGCACCCGCCGTGCCGATCATCGTCGCCACCGGTTATGCCGTGGATCTGAGCCAAGAAATATGGGGCGGCAAGGTTCGAACGATTCTCAAGCCCTTCGACGGCCCGCAAATCGATGCGCTCATTGCCGAGCTGTGCCCGGCGGCCGAACCCGCAACGACATACGATTCCATTGGCCCGTCGTGACGTCCACCGTGGCTTAACGTCGTGCGTGGTAGCGGTCTGAGGGTCGATCCCGTCGCGGCAGCGCCAGCAGCAGCAATGCCCCGGCCAGTACCCAGTACCCTACGCAGAACTGGGTGGCAACCTCGCGTGCGGATCCTTGCAGCTGCCACAGCGCATAGGCACTGCCATCGACGCGCACTGAATGAATGATGCCGAAGAAGCACAGCACGCCTCCGGCTACGAGGTACGCAGCGGCCGCGCGCAATCGATGCTCGGTCATCTCGACCATGAAGGCGGCCCAAATGGTGGCCGTAATGATGAATCCATTGCCCAGTGCCACGATCACCGCCAAGGCCGGCAAGCCGTGCTCCGAGGTGTTCAACAGCTGTGTGAAACGCTCCGGCGCCATGTATCTGGGGTCGCTCAACTCGATGCTCAGCAGCCGTGCGATCGAGGGGAAAAAACAAATGGCCACCGCAGGTGCGTGCCGAATGGGCACAGCGCTGAACGCTTGTACCGTGATGTTCAACGCGAGAAATACCAGCACGGGTGCCAGCGCCGCGAGCGGAATCAATTCGATGAGATTGGACAAGAAACCGAGCATCCCGCCCACGCCGATGAATATTCCGGTGAGCCAGGTGTAGCCCGCACGGGCGCCCATTTGCTTGAACGCCGGGTGTCCAATGTAAGGCGTGGTCTGGGCCACGCCGCCCGCCAGTCCCGCCACCAGGGTGGCCGCGGCTTCGCCCAGTAAAATACTTCGCACATCGTAATCGTCCCCCGCGACGCTCGCGCTCTCGGTGTTGTTGACGCCGCCGACCACGGTCAACAACGCAAAGGGAATGATCAGCGGCAGATACTCGGCGATCCCCGCGAAGCCGTGCAGAATGCCGGCATCGCCATGCGGCAACGCGAGACGCAGAATCGGCATCGCCGGTGCGGCAATATGCATGCCGGCCACACCCCAATGGCCCAGACCGTAGTAGGCCAAGGTGCCGACGATGACCGCGAACAGCACGCCGGGAAGTCCGAAGGGAATCGCCCCTCGCGCGACCAATGCGTACAGCACCAATCCCAACGCGAGGAATCCGACGATGGGCACTTGCAGCAGTTCGACCATGGGAAAGAAGCCGATCAGCATCAGCGCAATGCCCGCGAGCGAACCAAGCAATCCCGCTTGCGGCACCAGGCGCCGCAGCGTTCTTCCGCCGAATGCCATGAGGAACTTCAGCAAGCCCATGGTGGCGGTGGCCGCCATGCCGAGATACCAAGTCTCGAGGCCTGCGGCGGTGGCATCCAATCCCGCCGCGCGAAACCTCAAGAAGGCGGGGCCAAGCACCAGCAGCACCATGCCGATGGTCGACGGCGTGTCCAAACCGAACGGCATGGAGGTGACATTATCGCGGCCGGTGCGGCGTGCCAGCCGCACCGCCAACCAGCTATAAATCAAATCACCGACCATCACGCCCAAGGCGGTGCCCGGAAACATGCGTCCGAAGACGATGTCTGCCGGGACTCCGAAGCCGCCGATCAGCACGGCGGCAAGCAAAGCCAGCACCGAGAGATTATCGACGACCAGACCTAAGAAGCCATTCACGTCCCCGGCGACGGGACGCAAGTAGGACGTACCTGCCGTGCTAGGCGCCAAGGTTTAGCAGTGCCGCGTTGCCGCCTGTCGCCGTCGTGTTGACCGTGAGTGTTCGCTCATTCGCGAACCGCGAGAGATAGTGCGGACCGCCCGCCTTGGGCCCGGTCCCCGATAGGCCGGTGCCACCAAAGGGCTGCACGCCCACCACGGCGCCGATCATGTTGCGATTCACGTAAGTATTGCCGATGCAGGTGTGTTCGAATACCTGGCGCCAGAATGACTCCAGCCGTGTCTGCACTCCCAAGGTCAGGCCGTAATGACTGTCGCGGATGGACTTCAGCACCGCGACGACATTGGCGGCGCGGTAACGCACTACATGCAATATGGGCCCGAATTCCTCGCGCGTGAGTTGTGCGGCGCTGTTCAGTTCAATGAGATGTGGCGCAAAGAAGCTGCCGTGAGCATGCGCTGCTCCAACACTGCATACCTTGAGGATGCGTGCCTCTTTGCGCATGCGCTCCACATGCCGCGCCAGGCCGTCCGCAGCGCTCGCAGTGATCACGGGCCCGAGATCGGTCTTGAAATCCGCCGGGTCGCCGATGACGAGTTCGTCCATCGCCCCCGCGATCATCTCCAGCACTTGATCGGCAATGTCGTCCTGCAGGAACAACAGGCGCAACGCCGAGCAGCGCTGGCCGGCGCTCATGAACGCGGAACTCACCACATCATCCACCACCTGTTCGGGCAGGGCGGTCGAATCGACGATCATGGCGTTCATGCCGCCGGTCTCTGCGATCAGGGGCACGATGGCGCCGCCGCGCGCGGCCAAGCTGCGATTGATGGTAAGCGCGGTGGCGGTCGAACCCGTCATCGCCACCCCCGCCAATGCCTCATGCGCAAACGCGACCTCGCCGAACAGTCGTCCGGGGGTCGGCACCAGGTGGACCACCTGCGGCGGCACTCCCGCCTCATGCAGCAATTTTATGAAACGCGCCGCGATCAGGGGCGTCGGTTCCGCCGGCTTTGCCACCACGGAATTGCCGGCGGCCAGCGCCGCCGTGACCTGGCCGGCGAATATCGCCAGCGGAAAATTCCATGGACTGATGCAGGCGAATACCCCGCGGCCGTGCAGCGATAATTCGTTCAACTCGCCGGTAGGCCCCTCCAGGCGCCTGGGCAGTGCGAATTGCTGACGCGCCTGCAGCGCATAGTAGCGGCAGAAATCCACGGCCTCGCGCACCTCGGCAATGGCATCCGAGAGGGTCTTGCCGGCTTCACGCACCAGCAGCTCATGAAAATCGGCGCGGCTCGCTTCGAGCAGGTCCGACGCACTGTCGAGACAGGCTGCCCGCGCCGCGCCGCCTCTTAAGTTCCATTCCGGCTGAGCCGCGGCGCCGGCATCGAAGGCCGACGCAATTTCCGCGGGGTTCGCGTCGCGCGAGACACCTACCTGGTCGCGCCGATCCGCGGGATTCGTCACCGGATGTGTGTTTCCCGGCAGTAATTTTCCATTGATGATGGGCCCGGCAACAGGTTTGACCTCGCGGCGAGTCGCCAATTCCTTGCGCAGCAACTCGACATCGGGCGGATTACCCAAATCGATGCCGCGGGAATTGCGCCGGTCTGAGTACAGCGCGATGGGAAGCGGCAGCCGCGGATGAGCATAGGACTGCAAGCGCTCCAGCTCCGAGATGGGATCACGCACGATCTCGGGCACCGGCACTTCTTCATCCATGAAGCGGTTGACGAACGACGTGTTGGCGCCGTTCTCCAGCAACCGTCGTACCAGGTACGCCAGCAAATCCTTGTGCTCGCCCACCGGCGCATATACGCGCACCCGCGGGAATTTCCCAACCTGCCGCTGCGCCTCGGCATATAGCAGCCGACCCATGCCATGCAGCCGTTGGAATTCGTAATCCGCGCCGTCCGGCGCCAACTCCAGCACCGAGGCAATGCTATGCGCGTTGTGCGTGGCGAACTGCGGATAGATCACATCGGTGTGGCCGAACAGGCGGCCGACACATGCCAAATAGGACACGTCCGTCGTCACCTTGCGCGTAAACACAGGATAGCCGGCAAGACCGCGCTCCTGTGCGCGCTTTATTTCCGTATCCCAGTACGCGCCCTTCACCAAGCGCACGCTCATGCGCCTGCCGGAGTTGCGCGCGGTCGCCGCCACCCAGTCGATGACGTCCATGGCGCGCTTGCCATAGGCCTGCACTGCCAATCCTAAACCAGGCCAGTGCCGGGTGGCGGGATCCGCGGCCAGCGCTTCGATCACATCCAGCGACAGATCCAGCCGATCCGCTTCCTCGGCATCGATGGTCAGCTGAATCCCCAAGTTGCTGGCGCGGCGACACAGCGCCGACACCACGGGAATCAAGCGCTGCAGGACGCGATCATGCTGCAGCAGCGAGTAGCGCGACTCCAACGCCGAGAGCTTGATGGAAATGCTCGAGGCTTCTTCAGCGGGCCGCCCCGCCGCCGCCGCTCCGATGACGTCAATGGCATGCTCGTAGGACTTCAAGTACCGCTCGGCATCCTGCTGCGTTCTTGCACCCTCGCCCAACATGTCGAATGAGCATAATCCCACGTCGGTTTCGCGGGCGCTGCGCGCCAGCGCTTCCTCGATGCTGCGGCCGACGACGAACTCGCCGCCGATGATGCGCATTGCGCGGCGCACCGCCAAGCGCACCACGGGCTCGCCTGCCTTACGGGTGAACTTTCGCATCCATCCCGTAGTATCGGTTTTGATGCTGGGGTCGAGTTCGAGAATGCCGCCGGTGAGCATCAATCCCCAGGTCGAGGCATTGACGAACAGCGATTCCGACTTGCCAGCATGCGATGACCAATCACCGGTGGCGAGCTTTTCAGCGATCAGGCGATCAGCGGTCGCATCGTCCGGAATGCGCAACAGCGCCTCGGCAATGCACATGAGCGCAATGCCCTCTTGATTCGACAGGCCAAATTCCTGCAGAAAGGCATCGAGGAACGGCCGCTCGTCGCGTCGCGCCCGCGCCCCTTCCACGAGCGCCATGGCGGTGGCCACCGCACGATGGCGCGCGCCTCCGGTGAGCTCCAGAGCGTGCAGCAGATGCGTCACCGCCCGGTCTTCCGGCCACTCGCCGTGCTCCCGGACCGCCTCGCGCAGCTTTCCTAGGTCGGGTTGCGACGGGTCGTTCAAGTGGGCGGCCATGACAAGTCCTTGCGGAGAAAGTACCGCCAAGTATCGATGAGAGTGCCTGGGAATGTTAGCAGTCTGTCGGCACGGCTGCATGCCCGGCGGCCTGGCGTGGCTTGCGCATCAGCGTGCTCTTGCCGAACAGCGATTCGACCAGATCCACCGCCAGAACCGCCGTCTTATTGCGCACATCCAGGGCCGGGTTCAGTTCCATGATGTCCAGCGAGGCCATGCGGCCCGTATCCGCGATCATTTCCATGCACAATTGGGCCTCGCGATAGGACAGTCCGCCGGCGACGGTGGTACCGACCCCCGGCGCGATTTCCGGATCGAGGCAGTCAACGTCGAAACTCACATGCAGGTGGGTGTCGGCTTCCATGTCCTGCAGCGCCAGCTCCATGACCTGCCTCACTCCCATCTCGTCGATGAAGCGCATGTCGAAGACTTCCAGTTCCTGCTCTTGCACGAAGCGCCGCTCGCCACCGTCGACGCTGCGAATTCCGATCTGGCGAATCCATTGCGGGCGAATGGCAGGTGTCACTCCACCGATTTGCGTCAGCTCACGGGGGCCGAATCCGCACAGACAGGAGACGGGCATGCCGTGCAGGCTGCCGCTCGGCGACAGTTCCCGCGTATTGAAATCGGCGTGCGCATCGAGCCACAGTACGCGCAGCGGCTTGCGCAGATCGCGGCAATGGCGTGCGACCGCAGAGATGGAGCCGATGCTCAAGGAGTGGTCGCCGCCCAGCAGAATCGGCAGCCGCCGCTCGCGCAGCTCCCGGTACACCGCATCGTGCACCTCGAGGTTCCACGCCGTCACTTGTGCAAGATTGCGATAGCCGTTCACTTTGATCAGTCCGGGATTCGGCGGCCCGCTGACATTGCCGCAATCGACGACATCGAGGCCGCGCTGTACCAGCGCCGCATCCAGACCGGCGACGCGCAGTGCTTCAGGGCCCATGGAGGCACCGCGATCGCTGGCGCCGATATCCGTCGGAGCGCCAATCAGGCTGGCAGTGCGCATCATGCAAACCTCCGGCGGCGCGCCGGCACGTGCTTCTGTGCGAGCCCGGCGAATAAATCCTTCGGATCGTCGGGTTCGGGAATGAGATCGATGCGCTGTCCGCCATCGGGATGCTCAGCATTCAAGCGATGCAGGTAACGCAGCGCAGAGAAATCGTTGAGCGCGAAGCCCACGGAATCAAAAATGGTGACCTCGCGGTCGCTCGAGCGCGCCGCTTGCCGCGCCAGCAATATGTCCGCGAGCTCGACAACTTGGCCTGAACCGCAGAGTTGTTGAATCTCGCCTTCGATTCGCGCCTGCGGCTCGAACTCGACCACGATGCGCACATCCGGCGCGCGCAGAATATCCACATGCAGCTCGGTCTTGCCCGGACAGTCGCCGCCGACGGCGTTTAGGTGCATCCCCGCATTGATCATCTCCGGCGTGAGAATGGTGGCATTGCATTTGTCGGCAGTCACGGTGGTCACGATGTCGGCGTCGCGCACCGCCTCTGCCGTGGACGCGCAACGCGTCACCGCAAGATCGGAGATCTGCAGCCGCGTAAGATTGCGGACCAGCTTCGCCGTGGCCCGCGGATCCGTGTCATATAGCTTGAGCTCGCGAACGCCGGCCAGGCGGTGAAATGCAATGGCCTGAAATTCGCTCTGTGCGCCGTTGCCGATCAGCGCCATTACCCGGCTTGCCGGACGCGCCATGCGGCTTGCAACCAGCGCGGAGATGGCGGCCGTGCGCAGCGCAGTGACAAAGGTCATCTCCGACAGCAGCAGGGGATAGCCCGTGCCCACGTCAGCGAGCACCCCGAAAGCCGTGACCGTGAGCAGTCCCTTGGCCGTATTCTTCGGGTGACCGTTGACGTACTTGAAGGAGTACAGCTTGCCGTCGCTGGTGGGCATGAGCTCGATAACGCCGCCGGAAGAATGACTGGCCAGTCGCGCCGATTTCTCGAATTCATCCCAACGCCGATAATCGGCATCGATCTCTCCGGCCAGCTCCTCGATAAACCGAGCAGCCCCGATTCGGGACACCAATTCGCGCAGACGCGCGGTTCCGATGTAATCCACCATGATTTTCCCCCGGGACAGCCAATCGCTAGTTTCAGGGGCTAAGGGGCCAAAGAAAAGCCAGAGAACTGATCAAAAAGCGTAGCTTTCTGGCAAAATAGTCAGGGCATATTGGCGTTTTGCATATATCAGACGCCGCATCAGGTGACCGAAGGGGGATGCCATGGACTCGACCGATCGCGCCTTGTTGTCACTGCTGCGCGATGACGCGCGCCTGCCGGTGGCCGCCCTCGCGAAGACCCTGCAAGTCGCCCGCGGCACGGTGCAAAACCGCCTTGCCCGAATGGAGAAGGACGGCACCATCGTAGGCTACACCGTCAAGCTCAAGCCGCAGGACGAAGATCAGCGCATTCGAGCACTGATGACTGTGGCCGTCGAAGGCAACCGCACGGACGACGTGCTGCGGGCCTTGCGCGGCGACCCCGCCGTGTGCGCCCTGCACACGACGAACGGTCGCTGGGACATAGTCGCCGAACTACGCACCGACAGCCTGGAAGCGGTAGACAAGGTGCTCGGACGCATCCGGCAGATCGACGGCATCTCAAACACCGAGACCAGCCTGCTGCTCTCCACCCACAAATTCTAGCGTTGCCAGAAACACGGCCGCCGGCGGCTGCGGGGAATGCGGGGATTTCAGCGTTCGCAGATAGCCGGCGCCGTTCGACAGTATCGCGAGGTCCCAGGGTTCGAGCGTGATGGCTTGTCCCAAGGTGACTTCCAGTCTGATCGCGCGATCGATCGGAAACACCAACGTCGTCTCGTTGGGTGAGGCATTCACTGCCAGCGATTCGACGACTCGCTCAACCCGAACGACCGCCCGACCCGATTTTAGGATCATGAGATTCAAATCCACGCAGGGACCGTTCAGCAATTCGCAGTGAGCGGCATTTGCGCCATCGAACTCCATCAATTCGCCCACCTGCCGCAATGATTTCCTCACACCGTCGGCAAAGCGCAATTCGATGCCCGTGCCCTTGAGCAATACCATCTTGCGCTCGTGCGCAGCGAACTGTGAGAACGGCCCCGAAGTATCGATGTGCGCCACACTGACGCGCCACCGAAATACCTCCCCGTTCGCCGGCACTCGGATCGCCTCATGAGTGATGCCACCGCCGTTTTTCCAAGGACTGGCCATGAAAGACGCCCAGCGGATGATCTTGAGCTCAGGAGTCGGCACTAGAGTTTGCGCTCCACCACCTTTTTGGCAAGCTCGGCCAGCTGTGCCAGATCCAAGTCCTCAGCGGGAACTTCAAACACATCCTCGCCTGGCGTCTGCGCTGCTGCAGCGGGTCCGCCCGCCGCGGGCTTGGTCGCCGCCGATTTCGTGTATAGGGACTCGGCCGAGAACGGCTTGCCACCCGGCCTTACTATTGCTGGGCGCGACGCCAAATTGCCCTCTGGCACAGTGCGCGGCGTTGCAGCCTGCGCGGGCCGCACCCAATCAGCGACCTGCTCCATCCAGCGCTGGTAACGATCGAAGGTCCACATTCCCTCATCACCGCCCGACTGCAGCACATTGGCAATCTGGCTGAAATTACCGGCGCGAATGGTCCCTTTGGCGCCGGAACTCGGCAGCAGAATCTCACAATGCGGCACGCGCATGCGATGCGCGCTTAGGTAATCGAGCCGCTGACAGCTCAAGCCCACGAGACAATCGGCAAGCTGCGCGCGGACACTTGCCTGGATGTCCGAGGGAAACGACATGCAGAGCCGGCTCAACGCCTCCGCGCAAGTCGCCGAGTGCATGGTCGCCAAGACGAGGTGCCCGGTCTCCGCGGCATTCAACGTCAAACGCATGACCTCCGGTGTGCGCATCTCGCCGACCACCAGCACGTCGGGATTCTCACGCAACGCGTCGATGATGCCCTGCTCAAAGCTCGGCGTATGCGTAGGAATCTCGCGCTGCCGAATGAAGGAGCGGCGATTGGTGTAGATGTATTCGAGCGGACTTTCGAGAGTAACGACATTCCGGGAGCGAGTCGCGTTGATTTCCTCGATGAGCGCGGCCAAGGTCGTCGACTTGCCGGATCCGGTGGGCCCGGAAATGATGATCAAGCCGGTCGTCGCCTCAATCAGCTTGCGAAAATCCGGATGCAGATTGCAGCCGCGGAGGTCCATGACGGCGGGCGCGAGGAGGCGAATGGCGAGCGCAACGCCACGCATGGTGTGAAAGAAATTAACCCGGCACCGCAGGCCGCCGATGTCCAGCGACAGGTCCGCGGATCCTCGCTCCTTGAACTGAGCCCAACCCGTCGCGCCGAGTAAATCCTGTGCGGCCTGCACCAGGGATTTTGCAGGTATGACGCCGCCGACGACCTGCAACTCCCCCCGGACTCGCGCGACGAGGGGCGTCTCCGCCTCCAAATGCAGGTCGCTGGCGCCTAGAGCCCAGGCGTGCTCAATCCATTCATCCATCATATTGGCCCCCATCCGCTAGGTTTTCGGCTGCATGGGCTCGCGCTGTGCAGGGTAGTAAGAAAACGTGGGCATCAGCGGGATCCTATTTTCTTGGGCCCAACAGCGCGAATGCCGCGCCCTGCGGATCAACGGCCTGCAATATCCAGTTGCCGCCCGGGACTTGATTCGGGCCGTGTGCGATCTTGCCGCCGCCGTCGGTCACACGCCTGGATGCCGCATCGATGTCCTCGACATTGAAATAGTACAACCAGAATTGCGTTGCCTGCGCACCCGGGCTGTTGAACATTCCCCCCATCGCCAGGCCGCCGATCTTGAATATTTGGTAGGTGCCCAGGGGACCCATGTCGAGCGCTTCTCCCTTGAGCCAGCCGAACATATCGGCATAGAACTCGAACGCCTTCGCCCAATCACGGGTGTGCAACTCGTGCCAGCCGACGTGCCCCGGCTCAGACGAAACCACGCGCACGCCGCCCACGGCGGGCCTGAATAAATTGAATAGCGCGCCCTGCGGGTCCGTCACCGTCGCGAATCGACCGACCCCGGATATGTCGACCGGCGGTCCTAAAATAGCGCCTCCCAGCCGCTGCGCCTTGGCGGCTGCTTCGTCCGCGTCGCCGACGCCGATGTAGCCCGCCCACGTTGGCGTCATCCCGGCATCGCGCGCCTCCTTGGGCAGTGCCATGAGACCGCCGATTTGAGCGCCGCCGGCGAGCAGCAACGTATAGGTCATGCCCGGCATCGGTACATCCTGTGTGTTCCACCCGACAACACCTGCGTAAAACGCCTTTGCGGCGGCAACGTCGATAGTCATCAACTCGTACCAGACGAAGGAGCTCTGCTCGCCCGCCATAACATGTCTCCCATATAATCCGGGGCGCTTAGGCTAGCACCCTGTCGTGACGGCTATCCGTTTCCCGTTCATAGCTGCGGTGCTGCGCCGCACATTTTAACTGTGACCGGGAGCCAAGCCATGGCTACAATCTCGGGTGTTAACGAGACAGGACGAACAGAAGCATGGAAACAATTGGCGCCGACTTACGCCAAATGCAGCGAATCCCCCTGGCCGCCTCCCACGTTCAGGCGCTGCTAGCGGCGGGCAAGGTCGTTATCTATCCCACGGGCGCGTTTCTCGCAAGGCCTGGAGAGCCGGTGGACCGCTTCGTCTATGTCGAGGACGGCGAGATCGAAGTGGTCAACCCGTATACGGACAAGCGCCATCTGCCTTCGACGCTCGGTCCAACACAGTTTATGGGCGAAATTTCCTTTCTGAACGGCGGCGCGTGGTCGATGCCGATGCGGGCGGCGCGGGACACTCGGGTAATCGAGGTGCCGCGGGAAGCGATGCTGACGCTAATGTCTCAGATCCCTGAGATGTCCGATATCGTTATCACGGTGTTCTCGGCGCGCCGCCGGCGCCAACTTGACGACCGCGACAGCAGCTTACTGCTCATCGGCGAAGATCAGGACCGGAACGTACGTCGGATCGCAGAGTTCGCCAGCCGCAATCGTATCCCCTACACATCTCTGTCGCTGGGAAGCCCCGCGGCGCAGTCCATGGCGCAAAGCTGCTCGATTTCCCCTTCAGCGCCTGCAGTGATTTTCGGCCGCGACGTCGTTGTGGCGGATCCGTCGCCCGACAAGGTCGCGCGCCTGCTCGGTCTAAATCTCGACTTTAAGGACGATGAAACATTCGACGTGCTGATTGTGGGCGGGGGCCCGGCGGGTGTCGCCGCGGGCGTGTATGCGGGGGCTGAAGGCCTGTGCGCATTGGTGGTAGAAGACGTGGCCATCGGCGGTCAGGCCGGAACCTCCAGCCGTATCGAGAATTACATGGGCTTTCCGACCGGCATTTCCGGCGCCGACCTGGTGTGGCGCGGCGAAGTACAGGCGATGAAATTCGGAACTCGCTTCGCTATGCCGCGTCGGGTTGTGCTCCTGGAGAGGCTCGAGGACACGGGCTTTTGCGCCACGTTCGACAACGGCCAGCGCGTCCGAGCCAAGGCAGTTGTGGTCGCGACCGGGGTTCAGTACCGCCGGCTGCCGCTCGAGCGGCTGGCTGACTTTGAAGGAGCAGGTATTTATTACGCCGCGACCGAAATCGAGGCGCGCTACTGCAAGGGAACGGAGGCCGTCGTCATCGGCGGCGGCAATTCAGCGGGGCAGGCAGCGATGTTTCTCAGCCGCTCGGCGAGTTGTGTGCGCGTGCTGGTTCGCGGAGCGTCACTGGCCGCATCGATGTCCAGCTACCTCTCCAGCCGTCTCGAAGCCGATCCAAGAATCACCATTCAGTACGGCGCCGAGGTGAGCGAGCTGCATGGCACGGACCATCTCGAGTCATTGACTATTCGTGATGTCAATAGCGGCGCGAGCCGCGTCGTCGATACGCGTGCACTGTTCGTCATGGTGGGCGCCGCGCCGAACACCGAGTGGCTCTCAGGCCTCGTGACGTTGGACGGCAAAGGCTTTGTGGTCACGGGTTATGGCGCCGAGGGTTCGGCTTCGCCCTTCGCGACTTCGCTGCCTGGCATCTTTGCTGTCGGCGACGTTCGCGCGGGCTCGGTCAAGCGCGTTGCCTCCTCAGTCGGCGAGGGATCGGTCGTGATCTCCAAGGTCTGGGAGTTTGTAAATCGCTAGCCGATGAACGCAATCCTCAGACTTATAAGTGCAGTAGCGTACCGACCGAACGAGTTCCATAGGTTAGCCTGGCAATCCGATCCACTTAGGCGAGAAACGACCATGTCATTTCGCGAGCGAAACACCGGCCCCCTCTTGGTAGGAACGGCCGCGCTGCTCATTATCAGTGCGCTATTTATGGTGACTACGCAAAATGCAACCGCGTCACCAAAATTTGCGAAGGACACCGGCAAAGCGTGTACCGAATGCCACCAAGACCCCAAGGGGGGCGCAAAACTGACTCCTTTCGGGGCGCAGTTCAAAGCCAACGGCAACAAACTACCGACGAAGAGCGAATAGTTCCCCGCCCGTCGGCCGCCGCATGGTGCATCTCATCCACGATCGAGGAGACATCGAATGTTAAGTAGTGTCAAGGAGCTGGAGAATTGCACCGTTTCAGCCACGGACGGAACCATCGGCAGCGTGCAGGATTTCTATTTTGACGATGAGGGATGGGTGATCCGTTATCTTGTAATCGATACCGGCACCTGGTTGGCTCATCGAAAGGTCCTGATCTCGCCGCATTCAATCCGTGATGCAGCAACGGCCGATAGATTGCTGTCGCTGTCGGTCACGAAACAACAGGTCGAACACAGCCCCGCCATTGACACCGATAAGCCGGTATCGCGTCAACACGAAAGAAGTTACCTCGGATATTACGGCTATCCCTATTATTGGGGTGGCGCCGGCCTGTGGGGCGGAGGCGCTTTTCCCGGCATGACGTTAGGCGGGGTTGTCTACACCAACGCGCAGCCAGAAATCGACGCCGAGCAGCAACAGCGCGGGAATCTGCACCTGCGAAGTTGCAACGAAGTCGCCAGCTATTATTTGCACGCCTCAGACGGCGAGATCGGCCATGTGCAAGGTTTTCTTATCGATAAGAAATCTTGGGCCATTCGATTTCTCATCGTGAATACGTCCAATTGGTGGATGGGTCATCGAGTGCTGATCGCACCGGAATGGATCCGAGACGTGAGCTGGTCGCAATCGATGGTTACGACGGATCTGACACGCCAGGCGGTAAAGGAATCGCCTGTGTATGATCCGGGAACTCCGCTACATCCCGCCGCGGAAGCGGCTATATACAAACACTATGGCCGTAGCGCTTATGGGGAGCACCCAGCGAAGCGCAAGGTCGCCTGAGCAATCCGCAGCCTGGCCATTGCGCTTAAAGTGAAGCTTGCGGGATGGGCCCCTACGACCGGCGCTAACGGATGAGATGCCAATCCGTCTGGCGCCCAGCCAGGTAGCGCACGCCCTTGCCGTCGAATAGCGCGCCCTGTTCTAGCATGATCTGTACGCGCTGCCCGCCCCACTCCGGCAGGGACACTGCCACGTTGCCCTCGATCGCATAGACGGTGTCCCGATGCAGGGGCCAATCACCCGACCCCGGCGTCGGACCTTGGTTGTCCCACATCCCGATCGTCGGTCCCAGGGAGTGCCCAAAAAAGCCAAGCGGATGGCTATAGGTGCTGCAGTCAAGGCCGGCCGCGGCGCAACCTTTGATGGTCGCGGCGAGGATCTCATTGCCGGAACGTCCTTCATGGAAGGATCCGGTCAAGATGTCCTGCCAGCGATTGCCGCCGGCGAGAGCGGCCTTGAGCCCCTTCGGCGCCTCCTCCTCATCAGCCTTGAGTACGTAGCCCATTTCCTGAGTGTCGGTACATAGCTTCAGGTAGCAGAATCCCACGTCGGTGTGCAACACATCGCCCGCCTCGATGCGTCCCACGTCGCCACAGTGCCCGCCCGCGCCCCCGATCGGGCAGGGCTCGCCGGCCCGTTGACGGTCCACCGTCGGCATGAACCACGGGCGCAGCCCCAGCGACTCGAAACGCTCGCGGATGTACCAGGCAACATCGTCGGTAGTCGTAACGCCGGGCGTAATCGCGCGGCCGCTGAACGCCTCGCCGATGACACCGCGCGCGATGCCATCGGCGTGCGGATACATGGCCTCCTCGGCCGGAGTGCGCGTTTCTATCCAGCGTACGATAAGCGATTCTGCGGACACGAGACGATCGGCGTATCCCGGCGGCAGCACCTCGACCAGCCGCTCATGCAGCGCGTGGGTCAGGCCGTCCGCGGCCGCCCAGGTACGGGAGACATCGATGCCAATCCGCTTCGGGCTACGGCCGGCGATCAGCGCACCCAGCGCTTTCCACTGCGCGTCGAGATCCCCACCCGACCACGCCGACGTGTAAGGGCCGCCGAGCGGGTACCGATTGACGGCCAGTCGTTCCACCGTACCGTTTGCCGCGCGACTGAACACCAGCATGGTGGTGCGCCGTGCGGCGAAACTCGGCTGCGGCACCAGGGTGAAATACACCGGGTCTTCGGCGTACTCGCGGTTAACGACAACCCACATGTCCAGTCCCGTCTCGGTCATCAGCGCCGGCAGCAAATGCTCCAATCGCTCAGTCAGAATACGGTTCTCAGGCTCCACGCGCTCGTGCGGCGGCAGCACCGCGTAGTCTGCGGCACTGTCGATTTGTCGCCCCTGCGCGGGGTCCGGCGACGCGGCAAAAGCGGAAGCCGCGAGCAACAAGGCCACGAGCGCCGCGCTACCGAACCGGAAGAACACGCGGACATCTCGGGCAAGCAGGCAAATCATCATATTAGAATCCTTTGGTATCGCTGATGGCGAATACCAAGGATAAGGCATCTTGTGCGGCCTCCGGAAGCCGCTGCCCCAGCAGGACGTGGGCTCCTTAGATCGACTCTAGATAGGCGGCGACCGCCTGCATTTGGTCGGGCGTCAACGCCTTAACGATGCCATGCATGACCGGTGCGTTACGCAGCGCGCTTTGAATCACCAGCAGCTGCTTTAACAAGTACGGTGCATGCTGCCCCGCGAGACGCGGAAAGATGTTCATTCCCTGGCCCTGAGCGCCGTGGCAGGACGCGCAAGGAGGAATTTGCTGGGTCGGAATCCCCTTCTCAAAGAGTTCTTGGCCACGCGCTGCCAATTTCGGGTCGGTCGAGTGTCCCGGTACGGCGGGCTGTTTCGCGAAATATTTAGCGACATCACCGATCATGGCATCGCTCAGCTGCGATGCCATGCCCCACATATAGGCCTGCGCGTCCGGGTCGCTGCGTGTCTGATCCTTGAACGCTTTCAATTGGGCTTCGATGTAGGGTGCCGTTTGTGCAGCCAAGTTCGGAAACGTCGGCGATATGCTTTGGCCGGCCACTCCGTGACAGGTGCCGCATGTCTGCACTGTTTTGGTTAGCGCGGCGGCGCCCTCTCCTTCAGATGCGGCATTGGCAGCGGGAGCACTTCGAAGGCATGCTACGACGCTGATGGTGAGGGCAACAAGGGAGCGCGATTGCAGATGTTTCATGTGGCTGCTCCAGGCTAGAAGTTCACCCAACCCAGAAGGTATAGCGTGTTGTTGTTGGAGGCGCTTCGACCCTCTCCATCGTAGTTTGTGCTCGAGCCGTTGAATTTGGAGTAGTCCACATACTGCAGCTGCAGCTTGGTATTGAGCCAGGGTAGGTAGTTCAATTCGGCCACGTAGCCGCGAGAGTCAGGACTATTAACGAGGCTGCCGCTTACCTGGGCCTGCGGATAGAGTAAGTTATCCGCGCCGCCCGTGATGTCGAACACGCCCAGCGATCCGCCGATGGTTCGCTGATAGGTGTATTCGCCGGCCAACTTGAATGTCTTGAGCGAGTTGCTGCCGTATTGAGCGAAACCGTCGAACACGCTTGCATCGAATTTTTGATTTTCGTGAATATAAGTGGACAGCACGGTGAACAGATGGTTTTCACCGATGAATTGATACTGCATATCAAGTGCGGTGTCTGTGTATTGATCCGTTGGCCCCTGCAGCGGGGTGCCATTCCCAGGGTGTTCTTTTACGCGCATGCCGTATGCGCCGATCTCCACGGAATTTCGGTCCCATCGGTACTCGTATGCCAAGCGCCAGTAGGGTGCCAGTCCGTGCGCAACGTGCCCTTGCATACTGTCGAGCGGGTGTGCACCACCGACGATGGCTGCCGTGTAAAGACTGACTTCCGCATAGAGCTTGTCGTCGAACCACGCGTACACACCGACGCCCGCCACACTCTGTCCGATTCCACCGCCGCCGCTGTCAAGTATCGCCGAGGTGATCGGCGTCGGTGCCGTGCTGCTGCCCGCATAGGGGAAACCCCATGCCTGGGTTGTATTCCAAACATCTTGCACGGTGGGATTGTTGTTGACCGTCACGCCGACCAGTAAGCTGTGCGCCTTTGGATCATCCTCGGCACCCAGCGAGAAATGCTTGACGTAGCGAAGGTCGGTATTGTCAAGGGCAAAGTGGTCCTCAGCGCCGTCGTAAGTGAGCTGAATGAAGGCGCCGAAGTTCTCCGCAATCTTTCCTGCGTAGAACAAACTGGCCTGCTGCGGAAACAGTACCTCTCCGTCTTTGGCGAGGGCGCCGGTGCCAGCACTGTCGGGCAGCGCACTGCCCGTATGAGTGTAGGAAATCTGCAGCATCACGCTCAATGGCGGGATGGAGTTCAAGGACAGAGTCTGGCGGTTATCGATGTTGATGCCGGTGATCTGCTTGATATTGTCGATCACGTAGCCGTTGAGCTTAAATTCCCTGCCGAACGGCGTGAGTTCGGGGAACACCGTATGACAAGCCGCGCACGCCATTCCGGTTTGGCGCGCAAAACTCGGTACGGCTTGCGCCATGGGTGCTGCTAGGCAGGCGCATAGCAATGCCTCGATAAACCATGCCCGGCGGATCCAGAGTGCGTACCGCATAATTCACATCCCGTGTCCTGTAAGCGGACAGCACTCGGAGCTTTAGGGATCGGGTACCTTCGTGTCTGTACGCTATCGAACATATGTTAGATCGCGCATCTGACATGCTGGTCAAATCGTAATTTAATGCAACGCGATCAAGGCTGGTCGGCAGTTTAGGGTCAACTCGGGCGGCACCCTCAAGCTGCGAGCGCCGGTTCCAGCGCTGGTGCAGCCCGGAGACCGCTTCGGCCACGGGCGGCCAATCGAAACATCATGATGATTAGTGGTGTTTTTTTCTGTTTTCGTTATCGTCGTTATCACGTCCGGGATGCGGCTTGCTGCCTCCGGAGGAGACAATAATATTCTTGCATGAGGCCAAGGCCCACGCGTGCGGCGCGCCGGCCAACACTGTGCTGAACAAAGAGTATGTCTGCTTGTAATCGGCCGTATTCTCCATCGCGTCTTGCTGACGGTCGGACAGATCGCCGATTAGCGAGTCCTTGAGGCGTTTATATTGGGGCGTCTCGCCCGGATCGACGCCGATACAAAATCGAACAGCTGCATCGACGACGGCGAGTCCCGACGCATCGAGCTTGGCCGTCGTCGCGGATACTGCAACCGCAGGCGAGGAAAAACACGCTATCAACGCGGCAATGCTCGCGGGCAGCAAACTCGGAATCTTTAACACCTTCGCCATGAGTCAACTCCAACGCGGCGGCGGGTCGCCGCACTTTACTCACCTCGATTGTATGGTTCCAGCGACAGTAACAAGGTGATACCTATCACGGTTGTAGTATCACAAAAAACGCAATATGTCAAATAGGGCGAACCCACGGGAAGATCAAGTCACCGTCGGCGGCGACACGCGCGATCTTCTTGCCGAAGGTATCGTCGATCAACCTTATCGCCTCGGCGCCATCCCACTGTCTCGCCCCGTAAATCTTTTTGAGAATCCGGCCGTCAGCGTCGACCAACACGGTCAAAGGCAGCCGCGTCGCGCCCAGCATGGTCTCCATTTGCAGAGCGGTGTCGATGAATTGGCTGATGGTCGCGTTCGAATTCTTAAGCAGGGTTTGGGCTTGCTCCGCCCCATCATCCGTGGAGATGCCGATGATCGCAAAGCGATGGTCCCGATCATGCCACGCCAGGCGTTCCAGCGACGCCATTTCCTCCCTGCATGGTCCGCACCAACTCGCCCAGACGTTGATGATCAGCGGTTTGCCGCGAAATTCACTGAGCTTTCGCGTCGGTCCATTGAGGCCTTGGAGCGTTGACTCGTATAGCCGTTCCCCTATCTGCAGCGTGCGCGGCGGGTCGGCGAATGAGACCGAACTCGCCAGTGCGAGACATGCCAAGAAAATTAAATACCACACCCTGCACATCGGCAATGTCTCCATACGCGACACTGCCGACTAGGCTAACACTTCGATGCAGCTGACCGCATGCAGTCCGACCCGGATATCAGGGCACCAGCCAGTCTTGCTCAACCACCATGCGCCGGGTGTCGCGCGCATCGAATTTGACGATGTAGCCACCCTTCGACGCAAAGCGTTGTCCGGACGCCAAACTCAACCGCGGGAAAAAGCCGGTACTCAACAGGTTGCCCGCCATCATATCCAAACGTTCGATGAGAAAGTCCGGCACGTAGCTGTCGAGCATGGAATCGAGGACATCCGCGAGGATGTTGCATACCAGATACGTGTTCGACTGTACTCGATCCGCCGTCACAGGGATCTGGTGCTGGCGCAACCAGGCGTGGGGAAAATTCTCGCGTACCCGGCGGCGGTCCGGCGGATCAAATGGATATGCAATGCGGACGGCAGTGCGCCAGGCCGCCGGCAGCGCGGTGCCTTCCAGATTTGCCAT
>JBDUBO010000030.1:0-41217 GCA_040004115.1 Gammaproteobacteria bacterium
AACCAATCGTGATACCAGTTGGTGCTTCCCTGCTGCGACAAGTGCACATGCGCGTCGATGAAGCCAGGCAACAGCGTCGCGTCGCCAAGGTCGATGACCTGCGCGTTGTCGGGAATCTTCACGTCGCTGCCCACGGCCACGATCTTGCTGCCCGCCACCACGACCACACCCTGCTCCACCATTTTGCCGGACACCGAGTCGAACAGGTGGGCCGCCTTCAGCACGATGGGTCGCGAACCCTCGACAGCGGGATCGGCAAGACTCGTCTGTGCAAAGCATTGCGCAGCAATCGCCGTCGTCACTCCCAATAACCAGGAACTCGTCTTCTTCTGCCGTGTCATTGGTCGCATCCCCGATTCGATGTGATGGAAGGACGCGCAGAATAACTCAAGATCGCCCAAATAACCCATGATCGCTCGAATAGCTCACCGCGCTGACGCCAGCTCCGCCCGATACACAACGCCGCCCTTCATCACGAACCCCACTTGCTCAGTGACCCTGATGTCGCTGAGCGGATTGCCCGGTACGGCGACCAAGTCCGCAAGCTTCCCCGCTTCGACCGTTCCGACGCGGTCCTGCCAATGAATGATTTGCGAATTGATGCGCGTCGCCGACACCAGGGATGCCATCGGCTTCTCGCCCAATGCCACGCGTGTACGAAACTCGCGTGCATTGAGACCGTGGGGAATGACCGGCGCATCGGTCGCCAAGCCGATCGGTATGCCGGCAGCCAGGGCGCGCCGGAACGCGCTCTCGGCCATGGTGCGCAGCTGTCGCATGCGCTCCATCTCCGCGGGCGGAATCACCGTCGCCCGCTTGTCATCGAGGTTCGCCGCCAACAGCGCCAGGGTCGGTACGTAGTAGGTGTTGGGATGCGACTTCAAGAGCGCGATCGCCTCATCGTCGAGGCCCGAACCGTGGTCGATGGTGTGCACGCCGGCACGGATCGCCGCCTTTATGCCCTCGGTGCCGTGCGCGTGCGCCGCCACGTCGCGGCCCCATCGATTGGCTTCCACCACGGCCGCACGAATCTCCTCGTCCGAATACTGCTGCGCGCCCGGCGGGATGCCCTTGGAGAGCACCGCGCCCGTCGCCAGGATCTTGATGAAATCCGCGCCATTCTTGAAATTCGTGCGCACCGCCTTGGTGATTTCTTCCGGACCGTCGGCGAGATTCTGCACCAGCGGTACATGCACGTACGGCGAAAATTGCAGGGCATCCCCCGCGCCGCCGGTCGATGACACGTAAGCGCCCGCCACCAGCATGCGCGGGCCCGGGACGGCTCCTGCATCGATCGCATTGCGTAGCGCCACATCGGTGTACGGCCAGTCAGGTCCCATGTCGCGTACCGTCGTAAAGCCCGCCATCAGGGTCACCAGCGCCCAGTGCGCGCCCCACAACGCATCCTCCGCCGGCGTGGTTTTGACCAACGCGTCTTCCCAGTGAACATCGCTGCGACCCGTGAGATGGGTGTGCAAATCGATGAAGCCCGGCAGCAATGTCGAGTCCCCGAGATTGATCTGCCGCGCACCCGGAGGCATCGTCAAAGACGACCCGACCGCCGTGATCTTATCGCCCTCGACTCGAACCATCGCCGGTGCCAACGGTTCCCCGCCCAGGCCGTCAATGAGCCTCGCCGCACGAACGATGATGACGGTGGGCTTCTCCGGCGCCGAGATGGGCTGGGCCGCGGCAACGACCGCCACTCCGACTAACCCCAGAAGTATCGCTGCAATTCTCGCGGTGGACAGGCAATACATGTTCTTCCTTTGGTGACTCCCTGATGCCCCGGATCTTAAGTCAATTCAGTGTGGTTGGCTTAGAACCCGTCCCGCGGTACATTTCCCCTGCGAGAGCACCATGCCGTGTCACTGGGTATTGCCTTTTTAGTTAGGTCCTGCCGTTTTACTGAGGAGCGACCGATGAATGCCACTGCGATGCGCCTAAGCGTTTTATCCTGCGGCTGCGCTGCACTCGGTTTGTGGGGTTCGTTGACGCTTGCACACGAAACCGTGACCACGCCGGCCATCAAGATCGCGGTGTTCGATTTCGAGCTAGAGGACTTGAGTGCCGCAGCGGTGATTCTCGGCGAAAAAACCACCAGCTCCGCCTCGCTCGATAAAGCCACCCACGCCGTTCGCGCCGAATTGACCAAATCGGGTCGCTA
The DNA here is from genome assembly GCA_040004115.1 of Gammaproteobacteria bacterium. Taxonomy (GTDB): domain Bacteria; phylum Pseudomonadota; class Gammaproteobacteria; order Steroidobacterales; family Steroidobacteraceae; genus Bog-1198. The sequence continues at coordinate 2,168 of JBDUBO010000030.1, forward strand.
CGTCGTCATCGATCCCGGCCACGACGCACCCCTCGCCTCGCAGCTCGGCGCCGATCAGTCGCTGATCGGCGTCGTTCGGCGGGTGAGCCAGACCGACTATTACGTGCTCGTGCAGATTCGCGACGCGCACACAGGGAAGGTGCTCGCACAAGAGTCCGCGAATTTTGCCGGCGGGGAAGAAGGTTGGGCGAGCGGCGCGCGTATGCTGATCGATCACCAAGTGCTGACTGTCACGGTCGTGGATGCGGCGCCTGTCTGCAAGACCGCCGACGTCAATCCGGTGAGCGGGCAGGCGGAATGCGTGGACCCGCAGGGCGCGCCCGTGGACCCCCCGCCACCGCGCGAGGATCACTCGTAATTCTAGGGATGGCCGCCGGCTCCGCGTCCTCGCACGCGCCGGCCGCAGGCTTAAGTGAAACGCCCTTAAGTACCCCTCGATATCTAAAACTCATCGAGTCCGTGCAAAAATGTTTGTTGCCCGAGTCGGCAAACGTAGACATTAAATACATCGACCCACCTTCCGTACCCGTGATCCGCGATCAATGGAACTCGATAACTCATATATTGTAGATCCGGCATCGGCCGCGGCGTCAGTCGCGCCCCTACCGATCCAAGTGTTGTACGTAGGGGGTGCCTTGGCACTCATCGCCACAGTCATCTCGGCGGTCGCGCCAGCCTTCGTGGGGACATGGCAGACGCAATACAACATTGGAGCGGGTCAAGCCGCCTTCGTCGCCGCTATTGAATTCTTTGCGCAGGTCGTGGGTGCCGGCGCATTCATACTAGCCTCGCACACTTGGGACTGGCGGCGGTGCGCCGTGGGCGGGCTTCTGGTCATTGTCATCGGCAACCTCGCATCCGCCGCCAGCCCGCATATCGACACTCTCATCCCGGCGCGGGCCGTCGCGGGAGTGGGTGGCGGCATGTTGCGTGCGCTGGGCATGACATGCCTGGCTCGAGCTCGCAGTCCCGGCCTGGCATTCGCCCTATACGCAACGGCACAGGTCGCCATCGCAGCTATTCTCACCGCCATGCTCCCCACCATCGTCGTGGTGGCGGGAGCACGCGCTCCTTTCATCGCAATGGCGACGATTGCCGCCGCCGCCATCTTTTCCGTCCAACTACTACCGACTTCCAAAGCGGCAACGTCGAGGTGGGATTGGCGTGATATGGGGCGCCCACCGGCAGCGGCCTCCTGGGCTATCGCCGCCTTGTTCGTCTATTTCGCAGGACAAGGGGCGTTGTGGACTTTCTTGGAGCCGATCGGCAAGAGTCAATCGATAGGGCCATCCGGCATCACTCGCGCATTGACGCTGCTGAATGTTGCGGGGCTCACTGGTTCCTTCGGGGTGGGCGCCCTTGCGCATAAAATGAACCCGATTTCCGCGCTAGCCGCTCTGCTCGCCCTAGGGCTCCTTTCGGTGCTGGCACTATTCAATGCGCATACGCCGGCGGTCTTCATCGCCGCCGCATGCGGCTTTTACTTCGCATGGTGTGCTTCGTTTCCGTTCCAGTTCACAATCATTGCGCGCGCCGATGCAACGGGTACTGCGAGTGCCGCCGTCCCGGCAGTCGACACTTTGGGCCTGGCGGCCGGCGCCGCACTTGCTGCAATGTGTTTGCCGCATTTCGGGGTAACTGCGACCGGTTGGACTTGGTTGGCCGGAACTCTGATCGGATTCTCATGTTTTGTCATGGCTGCGAGAACGCGGCGCAGAGGAGCGAATCGATGTCCATAACTACATTCATCAATGCCAGAATCTTCGATGGCGTGCTCAGCGAATATCTCGATGAGTCCGTCGTGACCGTCGACGGAAATCGCATCGTCGAACTCAGCCGTGTGCGCCCCTCATCGAGCCTTGGGGAGACGGTTGACGTTCGAGGCGGCACTCTGATGCCCGGGCTCATCGACGCTCACTGTCATGTCTTAGGCTCGAGCCTCAAAGTGACCGACGTGGAGTCCCAGCCGCTCACCTACATTGCACAGTACGCCGCGAGAATGCTGAGACACGCGCTCGACTGTGGGTTTACGACGGTCCGGGATGTTGGGGGCGGCGAGGCCGGGATCGCGCAAGCGGTGGAGCATGGTTTCATTGCGGGACCGCGCGTCTTTTACGCCGGTCGCGCGTTGTCGATGACCGGCGGCCACGGAGATTTTCGTGATCCCGTGAATTCACTTGGCGCCTGCGGCTGTGCCGCGGAAGGCCGGGTCAGCGTCATCGTCGACGGCAAGGACGCCGTTCGGGCGGCGGTTCGCGAAGAGCTGCGGCGCGGCGCGCACTGCATCAAGTTGATGCTGTCCGGCGGCGTCTTGTCGCCCACCGACCCCATCTGGATGGACCAGTTTTCGGACGAGGAGGTACTGGTAGCCGTCGAGGAGGCCCAGCGGCGCCGCAAGTACGTCGCCGCGCACTGCCATCCAGCGACGTCGATCGCCCGCGCCGCGCGCTTGGGCGTGCGCACCATCGAACATGCAACCCTCATCGATGAGGCCAGCGCTGTCGCTGTCAAAGCGGCGGATGCCTTTGTCGTTCCAACCCTAGTCATCGTGAACGCACTGCTCGACCCCGCAGCGTCAGGAACCCTTCCCGCTTGGGCTGCCGCCAAGCTCCGGGAAGTGAGCGAACACTCGCTCAAGGGTCTCGCGCTCATGGATCGGATGGGCCTAAAAATCGGCTTCGGCACTGATTTGCTGGGAGATCTACACGTCCATCAGACCCGTGAATTTTCGTTGCGGCGCGAAGTTCAGTCAGCCGCTGCCATATTGCGCTCCGCCACCTCGATCAATGCCGATTTGCTCGGCGAACCCCTGCTCGGTCGCATTGCGCCGGGATGCGAGGCGGATATCATCGTCGTCGACGGCGATCCCTTGAAGGACATCGCAGTATTGGCCAAAGACGGCCGCGCCGTTCGAACCATCATGAAGGCGGGGCACTTCCACAAGCACGCGCGTTAGCACCAAATCAACCCCGGCTAGACGCGTACGCCTCCAGTCTCGTCGCGAGCAGCGGTCAATATCCTCACAACAGGTACTATTTGTTCGGCGTCGGACTCGCGGTACACCGCGTACATGCCAAGCCCGGAACGAATAGTTCGATCAGATAGCCGGACGACACGGCCATCCGCCAACAGCTCATCGATGATGTGGGCGAACCCCATCGCAATTCCGCGGCCTGCGACCAGTTCCAACAACAACAGTGAGTAATTCGCAAACACCGGCCCCTTGATGACGGGCAGTTCAGCGCCGAGTTCGCGCAACCAGTCCGCCCATTTAAGACCCGCCCAGTCATCCGTGGTGAGCTGCAACAGAGGAAATTTCATCAAGGTTGCGACGCTCGGCTCGTTGAGTTCGGGATGCCGAGCCAACAGATCCGGCGCACAAATCGGGAAGCATTCTTCCGCAAATAAATGCGCCGCCGAAAATCCCGGCCAATTGCCATTACCGTACCGAACCGACAGATCGACGTCGGGCGAATCGAAATTTTCATAGGTGTCGGAGGTGATGAGTCTAAGCTGCCGCTCGACCACCAGTTCAGCGATGCTGCGAAATCGCGGCATGAGCCAGCTATGCGCCGTGTCATAGCTGCAGCCGATGGTGAGAGTTCGGGTGGCCGTGCGCCGTTTGAGTTCGGTCAGGACGTCGCGAACATGACCCATTCCAGTGGCCACTGCTTCCGCGAGGCGTTTACCGCACGGCGTTAGCTCCAGACGGTTTCCGGAGCGAGTGAACAGGGCAAGCCCGGTGTCGCGCTCCAGATTAGCGACATGGCGGCTTACCGCCGAGGCGGCAATGCAGAGTTCAGCGCCCGCCGCAGTCAGATTGCCATACCGCGCGGCAGCCTCGAACACGACCAAGGCGTTGAGGGGCGGCAGAGATCGGCGCAGTGTCACCATATCAAAATTATACTGAAGTCGTACAATAACTCTACGGCGCCGCCCTGCTTTCTTAGTTAACACTATCAGAAAGACATTGAACCCAAATTGGCTGATCGCGCAGGGTACCTACCATGAATGATCTCAGATCTTTGGCTGAATTCGTTGATCTCGAGCGCTATCCACTGCTCGACGACGCGGCATTCGCGCCCGTGGCACAGAACTGCCGCCAGCAGTTGCTCGAATCGAGCTTCGCCAACTTGCCGGGGTTCTTGCGGCCGGGGGTGCCTGAGCTCATGGCGGCGGAAGTTCTCCAGGCGCTGCCGCGCGCCTACCGGCGAGACAAGATGTTCACCGCCTATGCGACTTCCGGTAGCGGGGATTTACCTCTCGATCATGCGCGCCGCCGCCAGCATCTGAATCGGCAATACATCGTGGCCACCGACATCATCGGAAAAACGGCCGCGATGCGTCGCCTTTACGAGAATGACGTCCTGACGCGCCGAATTGCGCAGATGTTGGACGAGCCCGCCCTGCACCGCTTGGCGGACCCGGTCATGGCATGCACGTCCACCGTGATGTATGGCGGCGACACGCACGGTTGGCATTTCGACCTTAACGACTTCGTGGTTTCTATTTTGCTACAAGCATCCAGCGAGGGCGGAACCTTCGACTTTGCCCCACACATCCGCAGCGACTCGCATGAGAACTACCCCGCGGTAGCGCGCGTCATGGAAGGCACCTCCGAAAAGATCCGCCGCATCCGCGTCGAACCCGGCACTCTACTTCTGTTCTGCGGCCGACGCGCCATTCACCGCGTAGCGCCCATTGCGGGAACGACGCCGCGAGTAATCGCGCTTTTCAGTTACGACCGCAAAGCCAACGTTCGCTACAACCCCGAGGTGTACCAACGGGTGGTCGGCCGGCAAACAGTCTATGAAGCCTGACGCTCGGAAATCAGTCCCTCTCCAACCCAGTTCCGGAATCCCTATGCATCGTGCCGTCATCGTGCTGTCGACCTGTCTAATGACGTTTCAGGTGGCGGAGGCGGCAGCCGTCTCAAATGAGGCCCTGGACGAAATCGTGGTCACCGCGCAGCGCCGTTCCGAGCGGTTGCAGGATGTGCCCGAAGCCATCACGGCCTTGAGTGGCGATTCGCTGAATCAATTGCACCTGCAGGGGACGGCCGATCTCGCGGCGCGAGTGCCGAGTCTGTCGTTCGACGTGTTGGGCCCGGGTGAATCCACGCTGACCATCCGTGGGTTGGGCACTTCGTACGGACTTGCGCCAGCCGTGTCCTACTATGTCAACGAGACGCCGCTCGACATCCGCACCGACGGCTACGCCGGTGCGCCCGACATCGATTTCTTCGACATCGAACGCATCGAAGTCCTGCGCGGTCCTCAAGGAACTCTGTATGGGTCAAGTTCCATGGGCGGCGCGGTCAGGATTCTGACAGCTCAACCAGATCCCAAGACCTTCGCCGTCAATGCGGAAATCGGCGGCTCGAGCATGGATGGCGGCGGCGCCGGCTACCTCGCCAAGTCCGCCGTGAATCTGCCCCTGTCGCAAGATGCCGCTGTACGTCTGGTAGGTGCCTACGAGCACATTCCCGGTTACATCAACCGCGTGACGCCGGGGGATTTCAGCCTCGCCCAACCGAGCGATCCCGTCACTTCGCGACGGATCAATGACGCGGACATCAAGAGCGGCCGCATCATCGGTCTGTGGAAGGCCACAGATGCTTTCATCATTACCCCCAGCATCATGATTTCCCAGGTGGACGCGTCGAACAATTCCAACTACACCTCGAATCTGCCGCCCTTCTCAGCCGGCGCGTACTACACAACGCCGCAACAAAGCCACCTGGTCGTGGGCAATCTTCTTTTGGATTATCACTTCGACTTTGCGAACCTGATGTCCTCCACCTCGGTGTTGACACGCAATGTGCACACCCAGAGCGACTTCACCTTGTTCTGGGCCAATTTGGCGCCGGCCTTCGGCATTCCCTATCCGCCCAACTATCCAGGCACCGACTTCTACACCTCTCACAACGACGGCTTCGTCCAAGAGTTTCGCCTCACCTCCCCCACCGATCAGCGGCTGCGCTACGTGGCGGGTGCTTATTTCAGCCACTACAAGCAGCACTCGACCGAAGCCACCGGCAGCGCCGATTTCGCCGACACCATCGGGCAGACCGACAGTGCCATCCTCTACAGCTTTGATCAATCGGTCATCGATCAGCAGATGGCCATCTATGCGGATCTGTCCTATCGGATACTTCCCCGCCTCGACTTGACCGTCGGTGAACGCTACTACGAACTGCGTGATAGCTTGCAGAATACCCAATCCGGCGCGCTCGCCGCCCCCAGCCAGCCCCTGGTGCATGCCAAGGCCAGCGGCAACAGTCCGCGTGCCGTGCTGACCTACCGCCCGATCGACGATACGACGCTGTATGTCTCGGCGGCACGCGGCTATCGGCCGGGCGGCCCCAACGTCGGCCTGCCGACGGGAATAGGCTGTGCCCTCAACAGTGCGTATTCGCCGCTATATGAACCCGACTCGGTTTGGAACTACGAGCTGGGGGCAAAAATGGAGTTTCTGCAGCGTAAGCTCTCGGTGAACCTGGCGGGTTACCGTATCGACTGGAAGAACGTGCAGCAGGCCGTGACCGATCCCGGCTGCGGATATCTCTTCATCGCCAATGTCGGCGCCGCGCAGAGCAAAGGCGTCGAAGCGGAAATCAATTTCAAGCCCATCGAATCCCTGCTGCTTAGCGCGAGCGGCTCGTACAACCAATCGCAATTCACGGGCATCGCGGGGCCTTTCCAGGGCGCGGCGGCCGTGCAGCCCGGCGATGCCGTGCCGGATGTTCCCAGTCATAAATACAACGCCGGCATCGAATATACGGCGCCGGTCATCGCCGATTACAGGGGGTATCTCAACCTCAACTGGAGCCATACTGGCTCGGTTCCGACCGGATTCACCTACCGCGACACCCGGCCGGCCTTCAGCAACCTCGATGCCTCCGTCGGCGCGCGGACAGAGCGCTACGACATCTCTCTCTACGGCCACAATCTGACAAACTCCAATGGGATACTGTCAATCCAAGAAGGTGCGGCATCCAGTTACGGCACGCTGTTCAAGACGCAAATATCCACGCCGCCACGGGTCATCGGCATCGACCTTAAGGTGCATTTCTGATGCGCGCGCGCGAATTCGCAACTCACGGGTCATTTCCACGAAAGTTAAGGACCGCCATTTATGTTCTACCCGCACTCATCGGCGCGAGCTTCTATTGGGGCCCGCCGCTGCACGCGCAGCACAGCGGCATGTTAATCGAGCAGCGCGACGGGTTTGTGGACTCGGGCGGAGTCTTGATCTACTTCAGGGCCATCGGCAAAGGTCCGCCGTTGATGGTGCTGCATGGCGGACCAGGCAGCACTCACGACTACTTTCTCCCATTTCTTCTGCCCTTGGCCCGGCAACATCAGCTGGTGTTCATCGATGAGCGAGGCAGCGGGCGCTCGCAGCAACTGAGCGATCCAAAGGGATACACCTTAGATGCCATGGTCAAGGATGTAGAGGCCGTCCGTGTAACGCTGGACTTGGGCAAGATCGACCTCCTCGGACACTCCTTCGGCGGGATACTCGCCCAGGCCTATGCCGTCGCCCATCCCACAGCACTCCATAAATTGATCCTGGCGGGCACCGGATCAAGTGCCGCCCGGATCGATGCCGACCTCGCGCGGGTCAAGAATTCTGCCAACAAGGCTACGCGCCAGAGAATCGATGCGCTCGAACAGCAGGGCATCACGGATAAGGACGGTGCGCAGTTGCAGGAGTATCGCAAGCTGGCTGATGAAGCGGAATTAGCGTTCAATTACCATGTGCGCCTGCCGTCCTGGAATGCCGGCGCCGATCCCATCAGCTGGGATGTGCTCGGCGAAATGTGGGGCCGCAAAAGCGACTTTCACATCGACGGCAACTTGCGAGGTTTCGATTTCATACCGAGCCTTAAGAACCTCTCCGTGCCGACTCTCGTGATTTACGGCGATCATGATTTGGTCACGCCGGCGACGGCGGAGCAAACCCATGCCGCGCTTGCCGGCTCGCAGCTGGTCGAAGTCGCCCAGAGTGGGCATCAGACCTTTGTCGATCAACCGGATGTGTTCATGGACGCGGTGGAGACATTTCTCAGAAACGAACAATGATTAGGCTTCCCTTCAGCCGGGATGAGTACCACCGTCGCTGGGATGCGGTCCAGTGCGAAATGCGTCGGCGTGGCATCGACGCGGCGGTGCTGTGGGGTCGGGGCGGCGGCTCTTACGAGCGCTTCCAGGAAGTTTTCTATCTCACCAACTATTATTCACCGAATTCAGGGTACGCCTACGATTGGATGCTGAAGGGGACGCGCGCCGCCGCGCATTGCGCAGTCATTCTGCGGCTGGGCCATGAACCCTTGTTGATTGCCGATTTCCCTCAAGTCGATCCCGAGTTGGTGGCCACCTCGCGAGTGATGGGAGGGACCGACGTCATCGCCACCCTGGCCGATGCGCTCAACGCCGAAGGCTTTCGCGGCCGCACTGCGCTGGTCGGTGCCGACTGCATGTCGATCACCCATTTCAGGGCGCTCGAGACGCTGGTACCCGGGATCGAATGGGACGTGCAGGATGATCTCGTCCTCGACGTTCGGGTCGTCAAGAGCGCAGCAGAGCTGGATGTTTTTCGTCACGCCGGCGAAACAGTCTCCAATGGGCTTACCGCCATGTTCAAGGCGCTGTTGTCAGGCGCCTCCGAAGCCGAAGCCGCCGGCGCCGCGGCAAAGGAGGTGTATCGCCGGTACGGCCACGTGCATGCCTGTCACATCAGCCACGGGACTTGGACCGCCGATTGGTTTACGGACAATCCGATCGCCGGCTATTCCACGAATACTCCGCAAAACGGCGACATTGTCCGCGGCTGGTTGTACGGCCCTATGTACCAGGGGTATTGGTTGGATCCAGGGCGAACGACGGTGGTCGGGCTGCGGCCCACCGCGGACCAAAGGCGGCTCGTCGAGAGCTGCGCCTCCATGGTCGAACAGATGCGCGACGCCATTCGGCCCGGAGTACGCGTGCACGACATCGCTCTCCTCGGCCAGCGTCTGCGCCGGGAGTTCGGCGGCCCCGTCGACACTCTGGAATCCGAATACCCCGTATATGGCCATGGCAATGGCCTGTTCTGGGACCCTCCCGTGATTTCTACGTGCTATGCCGGCAAACACGATACGTTCAGGGAAAACATGGTCGCATCGACCGAAGCTTTCCTGGCGCTGCCCGGCGTGGGCGGCGCCGGTTTCGAACAGAATTTCATCGTGACCAACGCGGGCACAGAGCTGCTCACCACCACTCCCATGATGTGGTGGTAAGTGGAAGACGTAGCGCGCGGCCCCACCGTCCCTTTCTGGAAAGTGGTGATCCTAGGTATCTGCGCAATGGAAGTGGGTCCCAATCTTGCGCTGGCGGCAGGTTTCCAGCTGCACATCTCAGGCCGGCTGTCTTGGCTGGTGATTTCGTTGGCTGCTGGAATCGCCATGTTGATTGCCGTCGCCATCAACGTCTTCGCACGTCGATTTATCGCGACGGGGTCCATACTGTCGTATGTGCGAATGGCGCTGCCGCCATGGGCAGTATGCGTCACCGCGACCTGCCTGCTCCTCGGCTACATCTTGGGCGCCACCTCGAGCGTCATGGGTGCGGCGCTTTACGTGTCGACTATAATCTTGCAGTTGGGCTTTCCAGGGGCGACGTCGCCGTTGGCGATTGCGGCGTTCATGCTCATCATTTCGATTGCCGCGGGCTACTTCGCCTATCGCGGCGTCGACGTATCCGCCAAGGTGGCGCTGGTGTTGGGTCTCGTTTGTATCCCGGCAGCCATCGGCGTGACTGTCGCCGCGGCGTTAAACAGCGGATTTCATCTGCGCGACGAGCTCACGCTGCGGGACACATCCTGGTGGGAGTTGGGCCGAGGCATCTTCGTCGCACTGGGATTTTTCATCGGCTTCGATGGCATCAGCGCGCTCGCCAGTGAAACCGACAACCCAACCCGCAACGTCGCGCGTGTGTTCCGCTGGACCCTCGGGCTGACCGCGGTCACGGTGGCCGGCGGTGCCCTGTTGCAAACGCCCATCCTGCTCGCGAACAGCGCGGCGCTCGATGCCGGAGTATCGCCGAGCAGCATACTGGCAAAAGCTGCCGGTATCAGCGGCCTCAATATCGCGTCCGATCTGCTGTTGCTCATGGCGACGATGGCCGGACTCATCGCCTGGCTCAATTTTGCAGCGCTCATCGTGGCAACCGCCGGGTCGGACCGATTCCTACCGCGCGCCCTCGCGGACTTGCACCGGGTCCATAAAACTCCCTACAAAGCCGTTATCTTCCTCAGCGTCATCGGCTGGTTGATCCCCGTGGCGTTCGAAGTCATGGCGCACACCTCGGTCCTGTCCTCCATCGTGTACTTGAGCAATATGACGGTGGTCTTCTGGCTGGTGCCCTACGCCCTCATCTGCATTGCCGCACTCCTCTTTATGCAGCGCGACGGCCGAATCCTTGGGGCGCCTTCGCTGGCGGCCGCGGTAGGACTCATTGCACTCATCGGTGTGATGGCCACCGAAGCCGTCTCGTCCGCGGATTCCACTTCCGCCAACATGGAGCGGCTGTCGTTGCTGCTCATCGTGATCGGATCATTGGTGTTCTTCTTCGGCGGACGCGCGAGTCGTCCATTGAAACCATGACCTGCGCTCTGGCGCGCGAGCGGGCAGCCCACGCTGCCCGCTTAACGTCATGTCTCGATTAGAGAAAATGTAGAATCGGAAACAGCGCGTTCGTCAAATCGCCCATCTCCTCCTCGTGGTGCTTGATCAGCGCCCGATCGCGGGCTTCCAAACCGGGCAGGGTCGGCAGGCCGTAGCGGCGCGTGATCAAGCGCAGAATCGAGGCCGTGTCGTACTGGGTATGATCGACGAAGTGCCGCCTCGCATAAGGCGAAATGACGATCGCCGGAATTCGCGTACCCGGGCCCAGAAGGTCACCCTGAGGCGGCGCCACATGGTCCCACACGCCTCCGAATTCATCGTAGGTGATCACGATGACCATGTGCGCCCACTGTGGGCTGGCCTGCAATTTGGCAACCAGGTCAGCAATGTGCGCATCGCCGTCATCGAGATTGGCGTAACCCTCATGCTGGTTCAGGTTGCCCTGGGGCTTGTAGAACGCTACATCGGGCAGAGTGCCGGCCGCCGCGTCCGCTACGAGATCCGTATAGTCCTTGAGGTGCGCGGCACGCTCCGCCGCATGCGTGGCCGGGTCGAATTCTGCGTAGTAATTGAAGGGCGCGTGGTGCGGTTGGAAATCCGGCGCCCCGCGGGCCGCGGACGGGGTGTAGATGACCGTGCGTGCGACACCCGGCGCCTGTGTGCCATCGGCCAGCGCGGCGTTCCACGATCCTGCGTACCACTTCCAGGAAACGTGTGCCGCGTTCAACTCGTCTCCGATGTTGGTCTGAGTCTGCGGCGGTAATGTCGTGTTCGCAGCGGGATTGGAATACAGGAGGTCGCTTGCGACCGCACTTACCGGTTGGTTGCCGCTCGGCTGGTAGGGAGCCTGCATGGTGTTGACCGCGTAAAACTGACCGTCGCCGAAATAATTGGCGGGGGTGATATTGCCGCTCAGCACATAACTCGGCGGGCCGTCGAGCGCCGACGCCGGGGAGGTCGCGGATTGGGTCAATTGCGGCAGGTAGTTGCCCTTGCCGTCGGTGTCCAGGACCGCGATGGTGGGATGTGCGCCGCTGAGCGGCGCATCGGCGTTCGCGTAGGTCGGTGCGCAGGCACAGATCAAGTACTGATGATTCAGGAATGAGCCGCCGAACGCCCCCGCGAAGAAATCGTCCGCAAGCGTGTATTGCGCGGCCAGCTTGTACAGCGCGGAATCGCTGTTATCGAAGTGCCCCATGGTGAGGCCGCCGGCATCCGCCCAAGCCGCAAACTTGTCGTTCCTGCCGCCGTCGATCTCCATTTGATTTTCGTAGAACCGATGGTAGAGATCGCGCGTCACCGTCGAGGTGGATAGGGTTACGCCCGATGACGGCGTAAAGGCACTCTCCACGGAAAATGGTGCGTTCGGCAGGCCGGCGCTCTGCGCCGCGGTGACCACCGGAGTCACTCCCGCCGCCGTCACCCCGCCCCAGGTCTGCGGGAGGGTGCCCAAGATGCTGCCGTCACGGTCCCGCTGCGGCTTGTAGGCCCGGGTCGGTCTGCCGTGCTTGTCGAGCACGGCATTCAGCCCGTTTGCCCCGGGGAAGTTGCCGTACAAATTGTCGAACGCGCGATTTTCGGCGTAAATGACCACGATGTTCTTGACCTGGGCGCGCAGCGCCGCCGTCACCAGGGCATTTTGTATAGACTGTCCGAAATCTCGCTCGGATACGCCCTGACGATCGAGGTCGCCGGCGCGCGACCCACTCACCACGCCAACGCCTAAGACGAACGTTGCGGCCAGGGCTGCTGCAAAGCAGGCCAATCGACGGGATGCATTTTTCATGGGGTACCTCCGCTGCTGTTTTTAATCCCGTCTTTGTACAAGGCGGGCATAACAAACCGATGACCGAAATGTTTCGGTTATGGGTCATGTAATTTTCATGCGGATCGGGCATCGTGGACGGGATGAAACTCTTGCGGATAAGTCCCGCGCTGCGGGCGGCCGTCCTGGCCTGCGCATTCGCCGGCCAAGCCGCCGCCGCGACTCCCTTCTATGCAACTCGCTTCGAGCGGCTGCCCTCGGCCGCCGAGCTAACCGCTATTGGGCGCACATTGTTTTTCGACAAGTCGTTGTCCGCCTCCGGACTGATGGCCTGCTCCAGCTGCCATGACCCCGCGCACTTCTACGGCCCTCCCAATGCGTCGTCGGTGCAGCTCGGCGGCGCCAAGGGAACCGAATTCGGCATTCGCGCAGTCCCCTCGCTGCGATACACGCAAGCCATCCCTCCCTTTACCGAGCACTACGTCGACGACGAAGGCGACGACAGCATCGACCAAGGGCCGGCAGGCGGGCGGACCTGGGATGGCCGGGCGCAATCCGCGCATGATCAAGCCCGAATACCACTGCTGTCTGCGTTTGAAATGGCAAATTCGCGCCCGGAGGACGTGGTCGAAAAGGTGCAGCGCGCGGACTACGCCACAGATTTTCGGCGGGTGTTCGGCAATCACGTGTTCGAAGACAAGGCAGAGGCATTCAAAGGCATCTTGATGGCCCTGGAAACCTTCCAGCAAAGCCCGGCGGATTTTTATCCCTATCACAGCAAGTACGACGCCTATCTTCGGCATCAGGTCGCTCTGACCGCCGAAGAAGCGCGCGGCCTCGCGGCATTCAACGACGTGCGCAAAGGCAATTGCGCCCGTTGCCACCAGAGTTCGCTGCGCAACGGCGCATTCCCGCAATTCACGGACTACGGCTTCGCCGCTATCGGCGCGCCCCGCAACGGCGCCATCCCGGCGAATGCCGATCTAAGCTACTTCGATTTGGGCTTGTGCGGACCCCTGCGTCTCGACTTGCGGGACAAGGCGCAGTACTGCGGAATGTTTCGCTCGCCGTCCTTGCGCAACGTCGCCGCTCGCCCGGTGTTTTTTCACAATGGTGTCTTTCATCGGCTGGAAGATGCCGTTCGCTTCTACGCGGAACGCGATACTCAGCCGCAGAAATGGTATGCGCACGCTGCGGATGGAAGCATCCGGAAATTCGACGACTTGCCCGAAAAATACCGCGGCAACGTCGATGTCGAACCCCCCTTCGACCGGCATCGGGGCGACGCGCCCGCGCTCAGCGAGCAGGACATCAAGGACATCGTATCGTTCTTGAATACCTTGACCGACGGATACAGAGCTGAATCCGCGCCGATCGGGCATTGATCTGCCCGCGCACCGAACCGCCGCCGAGCGGCCGCTACCCATGACTATGGTGATGATGTACGTCCGGGTAGTGCGCATGCTCGTGGGTCAACGCATCGTGCCGATGCCCGTGAGTGTGGGGCTCAACCCCATCCCAAGGCTCATCATGCTCATGCTGGTGATGCGCGTCATGGGTATGCGGGTGCGCGTGCGCCAGCCTGTCGTGGGAATGCGTGTGAGTATGCCGCTCGGTCAAATGCATCGCCACACCCACAGCCATCAACAATGCCGACAGCCAAAAGCCCGTTGGCGTCGATTCATGTAACACGAGGACGGCGAGCGTCGCACCCAGAAACGGCGCCGTCGAAAAATACGCGCCCGCGCGCGCCGCACCCAGGCCTCGCAGGGCGAGCACGTACAGCACCAGACTCACGCCGTACCCCAACAGCCCTAGACTCATCGCCGATAGGACCACCGCAGGCGCCGGAATTACCGCGCCCAAGGCGATGGCGAGCGCCAGATTCGTTGCACCGGCGATGAGCCCCTTCGTTCCAGCGATAAAATCGGCATCGGCCGCCGCGACCTTGCGCGTCAGATTGTTGTCGATCGCCCAACAAACACACGCGCCAACGATCAAGAGTGCGCCGTACGCGCTGCCGCCGCTTGCTGCCCGCGGCCACACCAACACTACCCCACCGGCCACGATGAGTAACATTCCCAACACCAACCGCCGGTCGGTATTCTCACGAAACACCCACCACGCAATCACCGCCGTGAATACGGCCTCGAGATTCAGCAGCAATGACGCATTCGACGCCGAAGACTGTTGCAGACCCGACAGCAGCAAAATCGGCGCAATCACTCCCCCCGCGAGGATCGCGCCCGCAAAACACCACCAATCCCGCGCCGCCAGCTGCGGCACTTCAAGGCGCCGATCGCGCACAATCCGCCACGTCCACAGCCCGACTCCGCTTCCCAGATATAGCAATCCGGCCAGAAGCAGCGGCGACATGTCGCCGGCCAGAATCTTGGCGAAGGGGGTGGTAGCGCCGAACAATAATGCCGCGGCCAGGGCGGCGACGATGGCAGTGCGTGGAATGGTCACAAGTTCTCGTAAGCGCAGGTCCCGCTGATTACGGATTCGCCGCCCCTCAAAACTGGTACTGGAAACGCGCGCGCAAAGTGCGCGGCACGCCGGGATGTACCACGTAATCCGCCTGCGGGGCCGCTTCGTTCTTCAGGCTCGACACATAGTAATATGTAACGTCGTTCCATTTCACGTCCGCGAGATTATAGATGTCGAGCGCCACCAGCCAATGATCGGCTTTGCGAAAGCCGATCTGCGCATCGACCGTGGTATAAGCCGGCGATTTGGCACTGTTGTCTTCGACCAACGGCGATTCGCCGAAGTGCCGCGCGTGCACCGCACCGAACCACCCGGAGGCTCGCTTGGCCGTCAGTCCCGCGTCGATCACATTGGTCGGGCTATTCGGAATGTAGCGCCCAATAATGCCGATGGCCACCGCGCAGGGATGACTAGGTGCTGCATCCCCGCAACCGAGATCATCCGGTTCTGCATTGCTGTCAAAGCGTGCCCGCGCAAAAGTCGCGTTCGCGTCGGCCGCCAACCAACTATTGATATGGTAGGTATTGCCCCACTCGACTCCCGTCCGGGTGGTCGAACCGTTCGGTTCGGTAACGCCGGCATCGCCCGAAAATACCAGTTCAGATTCCAATTTGAGCTTGAATACGTCCAGCGTGGTTTCCCAACCTTGCAATGGTTTGCTCGATAGGCCCACTTCCGCGCTCCTTGCACGAGTCAGAGGCGTCACCGCCGACTGCTCAGGATTCTGGCCGCTGCGAGTTACACCGCGCGCATCGTTGCTGTGGTAACCGTCACCGGCGTTGATGAAAAACGTCGTCCCCGCCCAGGGGCCGAGTACGATACCCAACTTGGGGCTGAAAATAGCGGCGTGCCGATTGCCGCTGTCACATCCCAAAGGATCACTGGCGACCGTGCAGGTACCGTCGGGGTTGCGCATCCTGTCCTTCACATCAAAGCCGAACCGGTCTTCCCGGAGACCGATCACCGTGCGCAGAGTGTCACGCCACTGTACGGTATTCTCCGCATAGGCCGCGCCGCTCGACTCCACTACGCTGGCATCCTGAGTGGTGCCGGTGGTTTGGCGTTCAAAACTGGGAAAAATACCCACGTCACCGATGTCGTCCACACGCGCCTGGACCCCGACGACATTCGTTACCGGCTTGCCGCCCAAGGTCCCGAACCAGGTCTTCGATGCCTTGAATCCGTACACCGTGCGATCGTCATGCTGCAACATTTGATCGCCATAGATCGGGTCTTTCAAGAAATAAGTGAAGGTCGACCACAGATCGAGCTTGTAGCGCAACACATAGGCCGAAAGCTGCACTTGGTCGGTATCGGTTCGCTTGACCCGGCTGAACGTCAGACTTGCACGGCTTGATTCGCCGCCGTCCGTGGGATTTAAGCTGCCGAAGCGGCTGATGACGCGTGAGTCGATGGCACGCTCCGGCACTTGATCGGTGGAGTTCCACCTGCCGTTGTAAGCCATGGCGGTGACGGTGAAATAGTCACGTTCGTCGCCCCGAGAATATCGCAAGGCGCCATTCAAGCGATTGTAATCGTCCGCAACCTCGAAGGGTCCGTCGTTGTGATAGACCTCCAATGCGCCGAGCAAATTGCCCCCGGCAAGACCCGTGGATCCCATTAACAATCCGCGGCGATAGCCGTCTTCGCCGAATCCCACCGTCACGGTGGTAGGGACCTGATTCACCAAACCGATGCGCGCCGTGCCGGCGGTGGCGAAGTCGCCCTCGTCTGCATAATACGGACCCTTCTTATAGTGCAGATCCGTGGCCAGTTCCGGAATCAAGAAATTTAGGTCTGCATAGCCCTGCCCGTGAGCGTGAGTGGGCATATTGACCGGCATGTCGTCTACTTCGAGCGCCAGATCAGTGCCATGGTCGAGATTAAAGGCACGCATGAAATATTGATTGGCCTTGCCCTCGCCCGAATGCTGCGTGACGATCAGGCCTGGAACGTTTTCGAGTATGGCCGCAGGCCGCAGCAAAGGTTCGCTCATCAACTGCTCCCGGCTCACATCGCCCGCGGACGCAGCATTCATATTGCTGACCCCGGCGGCCACCACGGTGATGGTGTCAATCATTTCGTCCGCGATCGCACGGGTCGCAAAGTCTGCTACTGACGCCACGAGCGCAAGCACGGCACAGATGCATTTCGATCGGTACCGCGCTGCGGACGCAAGCATTTCCTATCCTCTTGGGCACGATCCTTAACCTTCTCATTCGCATGGGCAACGGCGTTGGATGCACGAAGGTGTCATTTTTGAATGTAACAGTTACAAAGTTGGAACGCGTAACAGCCCCGCGTAAACCCTCGTCGGCAATTTCTACATTGTTCTACCAGTCGCGCACTCGAATGCCATGTGCAACCAGCACACCAAGGCTCATGCCGCCGCAAAGAATAATTTCTTTTGCTGCATCCATCTCTCTCGATGTAGCGAACTACATTGAACAATCACATCACACTCGGGAGTTCAGTCATATGAATCGACAGTCACAATGGTTGGCAGCCGCCGTCAGCGCGACGCTGCTGCCGCTCACCGTGTTGGCCTCAAGCCATCGCGAAGCACCATTTATCACCACGCGCTCCAAGGTCGATGGCACCGACCTGTATTTGTTTAATAGTTACGAGACCGGTCGCGCCGGTTACGTCACCATGATCGCGAGTTATCAGCCCTTCGAGAATCCGCAGGGCGGACCGAATTACTACACCATGGATCCTAGCGCGCTGTACGAGATCTCCGTTGACAACACCGGGTCCGGCAAAGAAGCGCTGACGTTTCAATTCCGCTTCACCACCGTGTCCAATGGGTTGGCGGTGATGGCAGGCACCAAGTCCATCCCGGTTCCGCTGGTGAATATCGGGCCAGTCAGCGCCGGCAGCACTGCTTCACAGAACGTGGCGGAGAGCTACACCCTGACGCTGGTGAAGGGAGATCGGCGCACGGGAACGACACAGGCTGTAACCGACGCGGCCAACGGCAGCGCCAACTTCAGCAAGCCGCTCGATAACATCGGCGCCAAATCCATCGCCGACTATCCAACTTACGCCGCAAGCTTCATTCATAACATCGTCATCCCAGGCTGCTCCAAGCCGGGCCGCGTATTCGTCGGTCAGCGCCAAGACGGCTTCGTCGTGAACTTGGGTGAAACCTTTGACCTCGTCAACATCAAGTATCCCGTCACCGAATTGGCACCGGCCGGCATGAACGCACGCCAGCTCGCGCCCAATTCACTGGCCGGCTACAACGTCACCTCGATCGCACTGGAAGTCCCGGCCTCCTGCCTGACCGCCGGCGGTGATCCGGTGATCGGCGCATGGACTACCGCCAGCCTGCGTCAGGCCTCCGTGCTCAATGCCCTACCCCAGAATGACAAGAGTGTCGCCAGCGTCGGCCCCGTCGCCGCTCCCACCGGGACGGCAGTCCAAGGCGGAGCATGGACTCAGGTCTCGCGATTAGGTATGCCGCTGGTCAACGAACTCATCATCGGCCTTCCCGATAAGGATCGCTTCAATGGATCTTCGCCATCCGGTGACAAGCAATTTGCGGACTATGTGACCAACCCCTCGCTCCCCGTGCTGCTGCAGACGCTGTTCGGCGCTGCGGGGGTGCTGGCGCCGAATGTCTATCCCAGAACCGATCTTGAGGCGGCGTTTCTGACGGGCATCAAGGGCGTGAATCAGCCGAAGACGGTGTCGCCGGCCGAAGAATTGCGGCTGAATACCAGCACCGCAGTCACGCCCATTGCCGCCCAAAACGATTTGGGTGTCCTTGCGGGAGACTTGTCTGGATTCCCGAACGGTCGGCGCCCGATCGATGATGTCGTCGACATCGAATTGCAGGTGGCCATGGGCGTGCTGCTTGCGCCCTTTGACAAGAGTGCCGCGGATCCGGACCCGGCGTCGGATGCGTCACGGCAGCTGCACTACACCGATGGTGCAGAGCCTAATCCCGCGAATTATCTGCCCGCGTTTCCGTATTTGAACACTCCGCTCGGCGGCTCACCCACCAGCGCTAACGATTAAGGAGCTACGATGAATCACAAATTACTCCTGCTCGGTGCACTGGGCTTGACTGCGGCGTTGGTGGCGGCCTGTCACGACCGTACGGCCGCGACAACGCCGCCCCCGGCGCCGCCGCCGACATCGCAGTCGCTCGACACGGCTCAGGTACTCGCACTGGCGCAGCACACCTCCGAAACCGCCTCTCCGATCGCGGTAAACGACGGCGCGCTTACGCTCAACGACACCAGCGAAACCACCACTCCCATTGCTGTTGCCGCAATGTAAATGCGCCCAAGGACGCATATCCGCGTGATGATCCGAGGCCAGCGCCGAATCCGGCGCTGGCCTTTTTTCGCGGCCTTGTTGCTCGCCGCCCAAATTACTTCTGTACGGGCGTCGCCGTACATACCCGCAAGCGACGCCCAGGTGTTGGCAGAACTGCCGGCCGGCGCACGCCACGCCAGCGTCCCCTCTCGCGAGCTGACTGCGAGCCGCCTGGATGTCGCCCTGCCGCTGGCTCAATTCGATATCTCACGGGCGAGGGCTACCGGCGATCTGCGTTTCCTGGGATACGCCGAGGCCATTCTGGCGCCCTGGATGACACAGCCCGACGTTGTTCCCCAGGTCTTGATCCTGCATGCCACCATTCTGCAAAGCCGCCACGCCTTCGACGCCTCATTGGCCGAACTCGATCGGGCGCTTGAAAAACGTCCGGACGATGCACAAGGGTGGCTGACTCGTGCGACCGTGCTTCGGGTACTCGGTCGATACGATGCAGCCCTAACTTCGTGTGAGCGTCTCGCTGTCGCCGCCGATCCGGCGATCACGACCTTGTGCAAACAGAGTGTGCTCGGATTGACCGGTCACCTGACGACCGCATACGCGGCCATCGTCGCGTTGTCGCCGCAAGAGTTGCCGCCCGAAGCACGTGCCTGGCGCTATTCCGAACTCGGCGAGATGGCCGAGCGCCTTGCCGATGACGCAGCCGCCGAGCACTGGTTCCGAGACGGCCTGGCGGTGTCGCCGCAGGACTTCTATATACGCCTCGCCTATGCCGACCTATTGCTGCGGCACAGCCGCGCGGACGACACCTTGCAGTTACTGGCAGGATACGAATCCATGGAACCGATGCTGCTTCGGGCCGCCATTGCACACCGACAGTTGCAGGATGGCGCCAGCACCCAAGCCGAAGCGCTTTTATCCAGCGCCTTCGAGGTTGAAACGCGGCGCGGCGACGCCGTGCATCGCCGCGAACAGGCTCGATACCTGCTCGATGTCGATCGGCAGCCGGCGGCCGCGCTGGCCGCGGCTTTGGAGAACTGGAAAGTACAACGCGAACCCGACGATATATTGATGCTGCTGCGTTCAGCACAGGCCGCCCACCAGGCACCGGCCGCCGCCCCAGCCCTGCAATTCCTGCGGCACTCCGGTCTCGAGGACTCTCGACTCGCCCCCTATCGAGACCCGACGTGATCGGCGGACGACGCATTTCCTCGCCGCGGCCTTGGGGCTGGCGCATCGCTGCCGCCGTCATCGCCTGCACATTCGCCGCCGCGGCCGCGCAGGCCCATATCTCCAGCAGCGGCTTCTTGGTGGCGAACGTTGCCGGGGCCGACGTCACCGGCTCCATCGAACTCGCCGTGCGCGACGTTGAGCTCGCCGTCGGAGTCGATGCGAATCGCGACAACCGGATCACCTGGCGCGAGTTGCGTGACGCGGAGCCGCAATTGGCGCGCTACCTGGCTGATCATCTTATTTTTAACACACCGCGCAGCGGTCACGGCGTTGCCTGCCCCCTGAACTTCCATCCGATGCGTGTGAACGATCGGGTCGACGGCAGCTATGCTTGGTTGCCGTTCACTGCACGATGTCCGGCGGCGGTTCGCGACCTCACCATTGATTACACCATCATGTCCGGCGTCGATCCCTCGCATCGCGGCCTGCTGACCCTGACCGCGGGCAGCGTGGTACAGACCGCCGTGCTGGGCGGCGCCGCAGACCACGCCACCTTCGCGGTCTTTGCACCATCGCGCTGGCGTGCCTTTGTGGACTACTTTCACGCCGGCGTCTGGCATATCTGGAGCGGCATCGACCATCTGCTCTTCTTGTTATCGCTGCTGTTGCCCGCCGTCCTGCTGCGCAAGCGCGGCCGCTGGGAGCCCGTTCCTGAAGCGCGCCCTGCGTTGATCAGCATCTTTAAAGTGGTGACGGCCTTCACTCTCGCCCACTCACTCACGCTGACCTTGGCGGCGTTGGATGTCGTGCGGCTGCCAAGCCGGCTCACCGAATCTGTGATCGCCGCCTCCATCATCGTGGCAGCGCTCAACAATATATTCCCAGTGGTCACCGAAAGCCGCGCTCGCATCGCCTTTGCGTTTGGACTACTGCACGGTTTCGGCTTTGCATCCGTACTCGCCGACATGGGCCTGCCGCAGGGCGCGCGCCTGGTTTCCCTGCTGGCGTTCAACATCGGGATAGAAACCGGTCAAATGGCCGTGGTGCTCGCCGTCATGCCAGTGATCTATGCCCTCCGCGCGGGGACATTCTATCGCCGCGCCATCATGCCGTGGGGATCTGCGGCGATCGCCGCCTTGGCGCTGGTCTGGTTGGTGCAGCGCGCGGTATTGCCCGCCGGCTAAAGCCAAAATCTAAAATAGACGCCCCGCCCGCTTCAGGAACGTCGGCGCAAGCCGGCGGGAATCAACACGACGCCGAGCAATTCAAAAGCCCCATGCGCCACCAAGGCCATGAGCGCGGCCGGAATGGCGCCCGTCAATATGGTGGGCACATCGTTCAACGCCAGGCCAGAAACAATCGGCGCACCATAGCCCCCCGCCCCCACCAGGGCCGCCAAAGTCGCCGTACCGATGCTGACAATGGTTGCCGTCTTGATTCCGGCGAGTATCGTCGGACTCGCCAGCGGCAGCACCACCCGAAACAACACCTGTCGCTGGTTCAATCCGAACGCGCGTGCATTTTCCACATGAATGGGATTCACCGCGCGTATGCCGGTAAAGGTGTTGAGGACCACCGGCAGCAGGCTGTACAAACACAGCGCCGCCAACGCCGGTTTCGTGCCCACCCCGAACACTGGAATGAGAAAGCACAGCAACGCCAGTGATGGCACAGTCTGTATCACGGCGCTCGACAGCAAGATCGCCTGGCCCGTGGCATGAAAGCGAACCGCCACGATTCCCAGCGGGATGCCGGCCAGCAGCGAGAACAGCAACGATACGCCCACTAGCCATAGGTGCTCTCGCGTGCGCCGCGCCACCTCATGCCACAAGCCCTCCGAATTGCGCGCCTCCGCGCCCAAGAATTGCGCGGCGATCTTGTTAAAGGGAACCTTCTGAATGTCGGCCTGCGCATTCATGTCGAGCATGGCAGTTTCGCTGATGCGTCCTTCCAACCCCACCAGCGCCTGCCACTCGCGCGGATGCTCAGCGACGAAGGATTTCCTGGCCACCCACACCGCCTGATACACAGGAAAATAGTTGTGGTCATCCTTGAGCAGGCGCAGGTGCAGTTTCTTTATTTTCGCATCCGTCGAATACACATCGATCAAATCGACCGCGTTCTGGTCGATGGCCTGAAAGCTCAAGGAATGCTCCATGCGTTTGATTTTTTGAGCATCGAAGGCCAGGTGATATTCGTCCACCAATCCCCGAAAGCCATCCTTGCGATCCATGAACTCGTAGCTGAAGGCCGCCCTGGTCTGCGACTGAATGGGAATCAAGTCACCGATGGAGTGCAGCTGATGCTGCTCCGCGAAGCTCTCCTTTACCGCCAGCGCATAAGTGTCATTGAATCCCAGCGAACCGGAAATTGTCAGATCCAGTGCGCCCAACGCCGCGCGGATCTCCTGCAGCGACTTCAAGTCGGGCTTCTTGAGAATGGCCTCCGCCAAGGTCCCCGTGTAATCCGCATACACATCGATGGCGCCGCTCTTCAGTGCCTCGAATAAAATGCCCGTGCTGCCCATGCCCAACTTGCGGGTCACCGGGACGGTCGAAGACGACTCGATGGTCTGCGCCGCGATCTCTCCCAACACGTAGGCTTCGGTAAAGATCTTGCCGCCGACTACAATGTCATCTCGGGCATGGACCGCGCCGGTCAGCAGCAGTCCGAACAGTATCGCCGCCGCGGCCGCAAGCATATCCGCACCCCGCCAACTCGCCGCGCACTTCATCGCACATCACCGGCGTCGGGAAGAGTACGCTGCGCGTTGATGAACTGAGTGACAAAGGGACTCGCTGGCCGCAACAGCAGGTCGCCATAGGTACCGGTCTGCACCATCCTCCCCTCGTGCAGCATGGTGATTTGCTCGGCCAGAAACACCGCCTCACCTAAATCATGCGTAACCAACAGCACCGTCTTGCCCAGCCTCTGAAAGATGGATTTCAATTCCTGCTGCAGGCTGCTGCGGATCAGCGGATCCAGTGCGGCCATGGGCTCATCCAGCAGCATCACCGCCGGATCCATCATCGCCGCGCGCATGATGGCCACGCGCTGCTTCTGGCCGCCGCTCATTTCGCGCGGGAAACGATCAAGAATCTCGGCGTCCAAATCCACCACCTTGCGCAACTCCTCGACGCGTCCGTCGATTCTCGACTTGTTCCATCCGCGCAGCTTGGCGATCAGGGCCGCGTTGTTCCTCGCCGTGATGTGCGGGAACAGCCCGCCGTCCTGCGGTACGTAGCCGATCCGGTCTGCCCATTCGACCGGCGTGAACGACAAGAGCGCCTGTCCATTGATCTTCACGTAGCCCATGTCGAAGGGAATGAGACCCAGCGTGATGCGCAGCAGCGTGGTTTTTCCCGAACCGCTCGAGCCAATCAATGCGTGCGTGGCGCCCTTGGGAACCAGCAAATTTACGTCGACCAGGACGGCCCTGTCCTCAAAGGTCTTGTAAATATTTTGCAGCTCGAGCATGGAGACTCCCGGCCTGGCGCCAGAATCCTTATGGTTGCGCCGCCACGACGGCAATCTCGATCTTGTATTCGCCGGACGCCAATTGCGCGCTCGTAACGGTGGCGCGCGCCGGTGTCGCGCCCGGAACCACCCACGCCTCCCACACGGCGTTCATCTCCGCGAACGTCGCCATGTTAGTGAGCCAGATGGTCGCCGACAACAACCGGGTCTTGTCGGTGCCCGCCTCCGTCAGCAACGCGTCGATGGCGGCGAGTATCTCCCGCGTCTGAATGGCGACGCTCGCCCCGGACCCAACCTGTCCCGCCAAGTATACGGTCTTATTGTGAATCACCGCCTGCGACATCCGCGGGCCGGTTTGAATGCGTTTGATTGTCATGTCAGCTCCGAAGCTTTAGTTGAACCGCTAGCGTAACCTGGCTATGCGATCCAGTCGCGCTGATTGCATGTGCGCGGGAAGTATTGTAAATCTAACAACTGAGCGACGGGGGAACAGCATGGATTTAGGAATTCGCGGACGTACCGCCATCGTCTGTGCATCCAGCCAGGGACTTGGCAAGGCCTGCGCTCGCGCACTCGCCGAAGCCGGGGTCTCACTCGTAATCAACGGGCGCAACCGCGCACTGCTCGATCACACCGCCGAGGAGATTCGCCAGGCCACCGGCGCCGAGGTGGCGACGGTGGTTGCCGATGTCTCGACCGTAGAGGGGCAAGCGGCACTGCTTGCCGCCTGCCCTGCGCCGGACATTTTAATCAATAACAACGGCGGCCCTCCCTTCCGCGATTTTCGCGAACTCGATCGCCAAGCCATGCTGAGCGGCGTCACTATGAACATGATCACGCCCATCGAGCTCGTTCAAAAGGTGATCGAGCCCATGGCCGCGCGCGGCTTCGGCCGCATCGTGAACATCACATCCATCAGCGTGAAAATGCCCATAGCCGGGCTGGACCTGTCGAGCGCGGCGCGCGCCGGTCTCACTGCCTTCCTTGCCGGCGTCGCGCGAACAGTGGCCGGCAAGAACGTCACCATCAATAATCTTCTGCCGGGAAGCTTCGACACGCAACGCCTGCGCAGCGGCTTCGCGGTCGCCGCCAAGCGCAGCGGACAATCGGAATCCGTCATGGCCGCGCAGGCCATGGCTGAAATACCTGCCAAGCGCTTCGGAACGGCCGCCGAATTCGGTCAAACCTGCGCCTTCCTCTGCAGCGTGCATGCCGCGTACCTCACCGGTCAGAATATTCTATTGGACGGCGGCGCCTACCCCGCTGCATTTTAAGGAGTACCTATTTTGGGTGAATGGATTCACAACCCGGACGGCGCCGCCGCCTACAGCGCAGCCATCTCCTCCTCAGTGAGCATCCGCCACTGCCCCTTGGCCAGTTCACCCAAGGCCAGCCGACCGATTGCCACTCTCACCAACCGCAGCACCGACACATCGAAGGCTTCCACCAAGCGGCGAATCTGCCGATTGCGGCCCTCCTCGAGCACGATCTCCAGCCACGCGTTCTTCTCTCCGGTGCGCAATTTGCGCACCGACCTCACCCCCAGCCGCTCGCCGTCCACTTCAATGCCTTGCTCTAGATTGGCGAGCAAGCCGGAATCCGGCAATCGATTCACCTGCACGTGATAAGTCTTTGGCGGCCCGGTCTTAGGATCTGTAATACGCGCAGCCCACAGCGAATCATTGCTGAACAACAGCAACCCCTCGCTCGCCTTATCGAGCCGCCCGATCGGCGCCAGCCACGGCAACGCCGCCCCCGCGAAACAGCTGTACACCGTCGCACGCCCCCGCTCATCCTTCGCAGTCGTCACCAAGCCCCGCGGCTTGTTCAACATCAGCGCGATGCGCTTTGCCGCCGCGGCCTCACGGCCGTCGATCTCGATCCGATCTACGCCCTGCCGCACCGCATGCTCGGCGTTGCGCACCACGTTGCCGTTGACCCGGACCCGTCCCTCGCTCACCCACGCAGCTGCTTCCGTGCGCGAGCCGAGACCTAACTTTGAGATCACCCGCGCCACGCCGTGAGTCGGACCCTTCGACGCGATGGACGGCGGTTTGCCTTTCACACGCCCCCTCGCCTTACGGCAATCCCTTGACGTACGCCCGCGCGAAGAACAGCAGCGTAATGCACCCCGCAATCAACAAGGTCCCGGCGCGTACCACGCTCGCCGGGGCGCGCCGGCCCACCAGCGCTCCGCAGTAGCCGCCGATCGTTGCCCCCACCAGCAAGGCCAAGGTTTCCTTCCAGCGAATGGCATTCGCGGCAACGAAAATGATCGCGGCCGTGGTATTAGCCGCCGTCGCCAACAAGGTGCGCGGCGCATTCAGGCTTTTCACTTCCCGATTGTCCAACAATCCCCACATCGCCATCATCATGATGCCGACCGCCCCGCCGAAATAGCCGCCGTACACTCCCAATACAAATTGCACGAAGAGTACCGCCGCGGGCCGGATGTGCCAGCGGCGGCGCAGCGCCTCACCCAACTGCCGACCGAACGCCAAGGTAAAGGTCGCAACCAACAGCAGCCACGGCAGCAGGAAATCGAAGGTCGTCGATGGCGTCCACAGCAGCAAGAACGCCCCCATCGCTCCACCCACCAACGTCACCAGCAACAGCGGGCGCAGGGACACGGGACCGATCGGTCCCAAGCCATCGCGGTATGCCCAGGCGCTGGCCGCCGAGCCGGGGAACAAGCCCACCGTGCTCGATGTGTTGGCCTGCACCGACGGCAACCCCACCGAGATCAGCGCGGGTAAAGTCACGAACGACCCGCCGCCGGCCAGTGCATTCATCGCCCCAGCCAGCAGTCCCGCGCCGACAACGAGCAGGGAAGGACTCACTTCGCCACCGTCGCCATGATTCCTGCAGCGATGATGTTCCCGCCGGCGCCGATTAGAATCGGCAGCGTGTAGCTATGGCTCAAGTCAAAGGCGAATCCCGCCGCGCTCGGGCCGATCAAGGTGCCGAGCGCCACGCTGGTGTACAGAATGCCGATGATGCCGCTGACATTGCGTCCGCCGAAATAGTCCATGACCAACGCCGGCAGCACGGCGACGAAACCGCCGTAAACAACGCCGTACGCCAGCGCAAATATCGCCATGCCCCAGAACGCCGACGCAAATATCCAGCACAGCAGCACCAGCGCCATGCCGGCGAACATCAGCACCAGCGTCAATTCGCGGCCCAGCCGGTCCGCTACGCCGCCCAGAATGAATCGTCCTGCGGTGCTGCCCACGCCGATGGCGCCGAGCAGCAGCACGGCCGAGGACTGCGCAATGCCATGATCGAGCGCGAAGGGAATGAGATGCACGAAGGGCACGAACAGCCCGAAGGAACAAGCCAAACACGCGGCATACAGGCTGATGAAGCGCCGCGACTTGACCGCCGCGCGCACCGCAAAGCCCGACGCCGCCCGCGATGTCTCCCCCGTCTGCAAGGCATCGCCGTCCGGCGCGAGACCGCGATCGCGCGGATCGTTCTCGATCAACGCAGCCATGCCCACGCCGATGACCGCGGCCAGTACACCCAAGACCACGTAAGCATGCCGCCAGCCCAGGGCATCCACCAGGTGCGACGCTAGCGGCGGCATGACCAAAGTGCCGACGCCGATTCCGCTCACCGCCAGGCCCGACGCAAATCCGCGGCGCTTTACGAACCAACGCTGCACCACGGCGACCGCGGGCACGTAGGAGCATCCCACGCCCAATCCCATCCCCAATCCGTAGGCCACATACACCTGCTCCAGCGTATGCGCCATGCCCGCGCATCCCAGACCGAGACCCACCATCGCCATGCCGACGATACACAAGCGGCGCGCGCCCAAGCGGTCCGCCAGCGGCCCTGTCAAAATGCCCAGTCCGAAGTACAGAAAGCCCGCCAGCGAAAACACCAGCGACACCGAGCCGCGCGACGCCGCGAATTCCCGCTGCAGGGACTCAACGAAGGCGCTGAACGTGTACGCACTGCCGAAACCGACGAAGGTGACGGTGAAGGCGGCGAAGACCACGAACCAGCCGTAGAACAGTCGCGGCGGCATTCTCAAAATCGATACCTTGGGATTGGCGGCCAACGCGCCGGCGACCGCATTATTAGGGTAAGCACGCGCAGCAGCAAATAGTATAATTCGCGCTCATAAACCTCGTTCAACAGCCAACGGATCCAACATGACTCAGCCCGACGCCCGCACCGCACTGCAACTTCGTTCACTCGTCACCAGCGGCGGCGAACTCGAAGTGTCGCTGATGCAGGTTCCCATCCCGGTGCCCGCGGAAAACGAAGTGTTGGTGCGCATCGATGCCGCGCCCATCAATCCGTCGGATCTCGGTCTGCTGTTCGCCGGCGCCGACATGCAAAAAGCTGCGCAGCAAGGTACGACGAATGATCCGAAGATCATAGCGCGTGTTCCGGACGGCGCGCTTAGGGGCATGACCGCTCGCTTCGGCATCTCCATGCCGGTGGGCAACGAGGGTGCCGGCGTGGTGATCGACACCGGCTCCTCCGCGGCCGCGAAAGCCCTCAAGGGCAAGACCGTCGCCGTGCTCGGCGGCTCCATGTACTCACAGTTTCGCAGCGTGCCGCACGAGCAATGTCTGCTGCTGCCCGCCGGCGCTACGGCCGCCGACGGCGCCTCTTGCTTCGTCAATCCGCTCACCGCTTTGGCGATGGTCGAGACCATGCGCGGCGAGGGCCACACGGCCTTGGTGCACACCGCCGCCGCGTCCAACTTGGGGCAAATGCTCAATCGTATCTGCATCAAGGATCAGATCGCCCTGGTGAACGTAGTACGCAGCCAAGCCCAAGCGGATCTGCTGCGCTCCATTGGCGCCAAGTACGTCTGCGATTCGACCGCTCCCACCTTCATGCAGGATCTGATCGGCGCCCTGACCACCACCGGCGCCACATTGGCCTTCGATGCCATCGGCGGCGGCAAACTCGCCGGCCAAATTCTGACCTGCATGGAAGCCGCCCTCAACACCCGGGCCACGCAGTACAGCCGCTACGGCTCGCCCATTCACAAGCAGGTATACGTCTATGGCGCCTTAGGTCTGGGTCCCATCGAACTTAACCGCAATTTCGGCTTCGCCTGGGGCGTAGGCGGTTGGCTGGTCACCCCGTTCCTGCAAAAAATCGGGCCCGCCGCGACCCAACGCCTGAAAGAGCGCGTCGCCGCCGAGCTCAAAACCACCTTCGCCAGCCGCTACGCCGGCGAGGTGTCGCTCGCCGAGGCGCTGGACCTTAAGACCATCGCCGTCTATAGCAAGGCCGCGACTGGACATAAGTACCTGATAACTCCCAACAAGGGCATCGCCTAGCCCCAACAATGTCCCATCGTGAGGGAACCTCCCGCATCCCTTAAACTCCAAGGGATTCGCCCCCCTGCTGCGGACGGCGCCAACCGATTAAAGAGGATTTTCGGCTCATGATTCAAAAACCTGCGGTCTACCAGGACCCTCGCCCCATGCCGGTCGAGTCCGACGCTGCCATGCGCGCCGCGCGCGAGAACGTGCTGGACAATTCAACCTGGATCGCGCCCCTGCAGGCAGAAATGGCGCGCGTCATCGTCGGCCAGAAACATCTGCTGGACCGGCTGCTGGTCGCCCTCCTCACCAACGGCCATGTCCTGTTGGAAGGCGTGCCCGGCTTGGCCAAAACCTTGGCGTTGAAGACATTGGCCAGTGGCCTGTCGGTTCGTTTCAAGCGTCTGCAGTTCACCCCCGACATGCTGCCGGCCGATATCGTCGGCACCATGATTTACAACCCCCAGGACGGAGCCTTTCGCACCAAGCACGGGCCGATTTTCAGCAACCTCATTCTGGCGGACGAAATCAATCGCGCGCCGGCGAAGGTGCAGAGCGCCTTGCTCGAAGCCATGCAAGAGCGCCAGGTCACCATCGGCGATGAGACCTATCCCTTGCCCAATCCCTTTCTGGTGCTGGCCACACAGAACCCGCTGGAACAGGAAGGAACCTATCCTCTGCCGGAAGCGCAGATCGACCGCTTCATGATGAAGGTCATCGTCGACTACCCGAATCGTGCCGAAGAGCGCGCCATTCTCGACGCCATGGCGACTTCCGAAGCCCTGCCGAGCGCGCGTCCCGTCGTCTCCGCCCAGCAGATATTGAACGCACGCCATGTCGTGAACACTCTGTACGTCGACGACAAGATCCGCAACTACATCGTCGATCTCGTGCTCGCCACCCGACCGGCGATGGCCAAGACACTCAACCTCGACGGCTTCATCCAAACCGGCGCCTCGCCGCGCGCCACCATTAACTTGACGCTGGCCGCGCGCGCCATCGCCTTTCTCAACGGCCGCCACTACGTCACCCCGCAGGACGTCAAGAGCATTGCGCTCGACGTGCTGCGTCACCGAGTGGCTGTGACTTACGAGGCCGAAGCCGAGAACGTCACCTCCGAGGACGTGGTGCACAAGATTCTCGACGCCTTGCCCGTGCCCTGATTGCACATGCCGGCCGACGCCACCAAGTCCACGAAAAGCATCATGAGCGGAATGCGGCAACTGGAGATCCGCACCCGCCGCATGGTGAACGACAGCCTCGCCGGCGAATACCATTCCGTGTTCAAGGGCCGCGGCATGGACTTCGACGAGGTGCGCGAATACAGCCCCGGCGATGAAGTACGCACCATCGACTGGAACGTCACCGCACGCGCCGGCCGGCCCTTCGTCAAGAAATTCACCGAAGAGCGCGAGCTCACCATTCTCCTTCTGGTGGACATCAGCGCCTCGGGAAATTTCGGCTCCTCCGCCATGGCCAAGCGCGACCTCGCCGCCGAGCTCGCCAGCGCCCTGGCCTTCTCCGCTATTCGCAATAGCGACAAGGTCGGGCTGCTGATGTACACCGATCGCATCGAACGCTACCTGCCGCCCAAAAAGGGCAGGCGCCATGTGCTGCGGGTGGTGCGCGACATTCTCTATCACACCCCCGAAGGCCGCGGCACCGACAGCGTGAAAGCACTCGATGTCGCCAATCACGTCCTGCACCGGCGCGCCATCGTGTTCTTGATCTCCGATTTCCAGTCGCCCGGCGATCCCGAAAAGTCGCGCGCCGAATTGCGCCGCTCCATGCGCCAAACCAATCGGCGCCACGATCTCATCGCGGTCCAAATCGAAGACCCGCGCGAGAAGGAACTCCCCAACGTCGGAGTCCTCGCTCTTGAGGACGCCGAAACGGGCGAAGTCATAGAGCTCGACACCGCCGATCCCACGGTGCGAAAGCGATTTAAAGAGCTGTCCATCGCGCGCTCGCGGCGAATGACCACCGACTTTCGTTCCGAAGGCGTCGACACCCTGGAACTCAAGACCGACACACCCTACATGCCCGCACTGCAGCGTTTCTTCAAGACACGCGTGCGCCGACGGGTTTGAGTCGAATCATGGGTTGGAGGCGACACGCGTTTGCTCTCATTGCCGCCCTCGCGATGACCGCGCCTGTCGCCATCGCGACGCCGGCCGCTGCTACGGCGCCCGGTGCAACCGCGTCCGGTACCTGGACTAACAATGCCCCAGGCGCCGATGCGGCAGCCACCAACACGGCGCCCGCCGATTCGGCGCCGGCAAATATTTCCCCCGTGAACAGCCCCCCGGCGAACGCTCCTGCCGCGAACGCAGCACCCACCAACGCCGCGCCAGCCGGCGACATTCGCGATATTCGCGGACCCAAGGGCATGTTTCCACTCTGGCTACTGCTTGCCCTGCTGGCAGGCGCCGCACTGCTCGTCGCGGGTGCCTATGCCGCTTGGCGCTGGAGCCGGCGCCGACAACAGCCGCGACCGTTGACACATCTCGAGATGATGTTGCAGCGGCTCGAGGCCACTCGTGCGCTCATGCATCCCTCCACCGTGCGGGAATTCTCCATCGCAATTTCAGACATCGTACGCGGCCACATCGAATATGCCTTCGACGTTACCGCCACTCACCGCACCACTGAGGAATTTCTCCACCATCTCTTGGCCTCCTCTAATGCGGCGCTGGCCGAGCATCGCGGCCTACTCGAGGAATTCCTGCAGCGCTGCGATATGGCAAAATTCGCCGGCGTGACTTTGTCGCAGCAAGTCATGGAAAGACTGCTCGAGAGCGCCCGGCGCTTCGTCGTCGAATCGTCCAAAGTCGCGGAGGCGACGCCCAACCCTCAATGCCCGCCCGGCAACGCCCAGGAGGCTCATGATTCGCTTCCTGCAACCTGAGTTACTGTGGCTGCTCGCGCTGCTGCCGGTGGTGATGCTGCTGCGCGGGCGGCGCGGCCCGGTCGCCGCTGTGGAGTTCTCCGATGTGGGGCTCGCCCGCGAGGTGGCACGCAATAGCCGCGCTCGCATCGGCCACTGGCTGTGGCTGCTTCCGCTGCTCGCGGCCGGCCTCATGATCGTCGGTCTTGCGCGCCCGCAACGCGCCGACGGCCGTACCGAAGTGACCGCGAATGGCATCGACATCGTGCTCGCACTCGATGTGTCGGGATCCATGCAGGCGCTCGATTTCTTGGTGGACGATCAGCGAGTCAATCGCATTGAAGTGGTCAAGTCCGTGGTTTCGAAATTCGTCCAGGAACGGCCCAACGATCGCATCGGCATGATTGCCTTTTCCGCCGCCCCGTACTTGGTGAGTCCGCTCACTCTCGACCATGACTGGCTGCAGCAGAATCTCGAGCGCGTCAGCACCGCCCTTGCCGGCGAGGACGGCACCGCCATCGGTTCGGCCATCGCCGCCAGCGTCAATAGGCTACGGACCACGAAGGCCAAATCCAAGATCGTTATTCTGCTCACCGATGGCATGAACAACACCGGCAAAATATCGCCGCTCGCCGCCGCGGAAGCCGCCAGGGCAATGAGTGTCAAGGTGTACACCATCGGCGTTGGTGTGCGTGGCATGGCGCCTATTCCCATGCACGACCAGGCCGGCAACACCCGCATCATCATGGACAAAGTGGATGTCGATGAGAAGACCCTGCAGGCCGTAGCCGCAACGACCGGCGGCACGTTCTATCGCGCCACCGACACCGATTCCCTGCAGAGGATCTACGACCAAATCAATCGCCTCGAGACCACGGCGCAAACCGTGCAGAAGTTCGAGCATGTAGAGGAACTCTATTCCTGGGCGCTGATCCCCTCGGCCGCCATCTTCGGGTTCGGACTGCTGCTGCAGTACACGCGCTTTCGGAGGCTGCCGTGAAGTTCGGCCATCCCGGTTGGCTCATCGCCGGAGCCATCGCCTGCCTCGCGCTGAGCTGGCTGTGGCGACGCTACGATGTCCGGCAGTATGCCGCGCTCTCCCGCTTCGTGTCCGCGCATCTGCGCGAACAGCTCACGCGATCCGTTTCCATTGCCCGCCGCCGCGCACAGCGCGGACTCATGCTGGCGGCCCTCGCACTGCTGTTCGTCGCCCTCGCCGGGCCGCTGGTGGGATTTCGTTGGGAACAGATCACTCGCCGCGGCAACGAAATCGTGTTTGCGGTCGACACCTCGCGCAGCATGTCGACCCCGGACGTAAAGCCCGATCGCCTCACCCGCGCCAAACTCGCCATCGACGACTTCACCAACAAGCTGGACGGCGACGCCATCGGACTGGTGGCTTTTGCGGGCGATGCATTCCTGGTCTGTCCCATCACCTTGGACTATGGCGCATTCCATGAATCGCTCGGCGCCATCGACATCAACAGTATCCCGCGCGGCGGCACCAATATCGCGAGTGCCATTCGCGAAGCTCAGGCTGCGCTGCGGCGCCGGCGGGGCAGCGATAAAATACTGATATTGGTGACCGACGGCGAGGACCTCGAGGGCGACGCGTTGATCGCCGCGCAGGCGGCGGCGCGCGAGGACTCCTTGAAAATCTACACCATTGGGGTCGGCACGGCGCAAGGCGATCTCATTCCGTTGCCCTCCGACCGCGGCAGCGGTTTCGTCAAGGACGACTCCGGAGCGTTCGTCAAATCGCGTTTGGACGAGCCGACACTTAAATCGATCGCCACGGCCACCGGCGGCCTCTATGCTCCCTTGGGTGCACAGGGCCAGGGCTTCGACACGATTTATCAAGCCGGCCTCGCCTCCATGCTTAAGCACGATCTCGCGTCGCGCCGGCAGCGAATATATATAGAGCGCTACCAATGGCCCCTCGCTGGGTCGCTGGCGCTGCTGCTCTTGAGCATGTTCATCGGCAACCGCCGCCGAGTTCGCGCACCGCGTCAAGTTCCAGACTCTGCGCCGCGAATCTCGGCCGAAGCGTCCGCGCTGCCGGCGATCGCACTGCTGGCACTGGCAATTTCGCCGGCCGGCTCATCCCACGCATCGACCACGAGCGCCGAAGAAGCCTATAAAAAAGGGGATTTCGTCACCGCCGCCAAGCAATATGCCGAGGCGGCAAAGCGCGACCCCAAGAAACCCGCCCTCCAATACAACGCCGGCACCGCCGCGTACCGCGCCGGGCAATTTCCACAGGCCGCCAAGGATTTTCAAGATTCGATCAGTCGCTCGCCCTCGGGCGACGCCAAGCGTCTCGCCGATCAAGAAGACGCGTACTACAACCTCGGCAACACTCTGTACCGCACAGGGCAGAAGACCGAAGAGAAATCGCAGCAAGAAACCCTTAAGAACTGGGAACAAGCGGTCAAGGCGTACGACACGGCGCTGCAAATGCGCGCCGATGATGCAGACAGCAAGTACAACCGCGACTTCGTGAAACGCAAAATCGACGCGCTGAAGAAAAATCAGAACCAGAACCAGAATCAGAATCAGGGTCAGGGTCAGGGTCAGGGTCAGGGTCAAAATCAAAACCAGCAGCAAAATAAAGACTCTCAGCAGAATCCGCCGCAGAACCAGCAGCAGCAGCCGAAAAACAGCGCGCCGCCGCAACAGCCGCCGGGTCAGCAACCGCCGGGTCAGCAATCTCCGTCCCCTCAGCAACCTCCGGCCAGCCAGCAGCCGCAGTCCAATCAGCCGCAGCAGCCTGCCCAGCAGCCGCCTCCGAGCGCCGATCAATCCAAACCCGGTGGCGGCCAGCCCAAAGCCGCCCCGCAAGACGGCGAGCGGCCAGCCGACGAATCGACCGATCAGGGCGATACTCAGCGCGTTCCCGGACAAATGAGCCGAGAAGAGGCCCGCGAATTGCTCGACTCGCAGAAGGGTGAAGAGCGGCGCGGGCGCGGGATGCCTTTCGCACGCAAAGAAGCCGATGCGCCACCCGACAAACCGGTGAAGGATTGGTGATGCGTCCGCCCTATTTACACCCCTGCGCGATGGCAGCGATTGCGGTCTGTGTTCTCAGCGCCAGTGCGCGCGCGGTCTCCGTACTGGCGGTAACCGTGCTCGCGGTCAGCATACTGGCGGCCGGTCCTGCCCAGGCTGCCGCTCCCTCGATCGATGCCAGCATCGAGCCGTCGCAGATTGCGTTGGGCGAGTCCGCAAATCTCACCATCCTGACGTCGGGCAACGGCACCTTATCCATCAACCTGCCGGTGGTTGCCGGCTTGGAATTCCGTGTCGTCGGCCAATCGCGTCAGATTCAGATGACCAACGGGATCACCATCGAGTCGACGTCAACCATTATTCGCGTCACTCCGGAAGTGGCAGGTGTATTCACTATTCCCGGCGTGACCCCGAAATCACCACCCCTCGTACTGCGGGTCAATCCGGGCGGCGCAGGTCCATCCTCGTCGCCCAATAGTTCCAGCGCGCCGGACCGTCTGCCCTTCGTTCCGGGACCGAATGCTAAGGGTCTTCGCATGACTCCCGACGGCTCCGCCTTCGTGCACTTGGAAATTCCCAAGCATGAAATGTTTGTCGGCGAAACCGTCCCGGTTGAAATTCAGGTCGGCATGCGCGACGGTTTTGTTGCTTCGCTTAACGGCCTGCCGAAGCTCAACAACGACGACTTCACTCTGAATAATCTTTCGCGTCAGCCCGAGCGCACCGCCAAAGCCATCGATGGCAAGATGTTTACCGTGTACACCTGGCGCAGCCTCTTGGGTGCCGTCAAACCGGGAACCTTTTCTCTCACCTTTGAGACCCCTCTCACAGTGCGCATACGCACTCGTCCGCGGCAGGACTCCATGCTGGACGATCTGTTGGGCGATCCCTTCTTGCAGAACATTTTCGGTACCACTGTTCAAAAGGACATCACGGCCACCAGCCCGGAAACGGCAATGACCGTGCTACCGCTGCCAACGGAAGGCAGACCGCCCGATTTCGGCGGCGCGGTGGGTAGCTTCAAGATCAGCACCGAGGTGTCTTCCGCCAAGACCACGGCGGGAGATCCGCTCACCTTGCGCATGCACGTCACCGGAGCCGGCAATTTTGATCGCGTCGACAGCCGCATGTTGAACGGCGATGATCAATGGAAGACATACGAGCCCAAGGCAAGTTTCAATTCGCCCGACCCCACCGGGCGCCGCGGCGAAAAAATCTTCGAGCAGCCGATCATTGCATCTCAGCCCGGCACTCATACCATCCCCCCGCTCAAATTCAGCTATTTCGATCCCAGCACCCGCCGCTACGAAACCGCGCATAGCGCACCGCTTACGGTGGCGGTATCGCCCGCAGCGGCCAGCGCAGGTAACGAACCTCCGCCGACACCGACCGCGACCGGAACGCCTGCCGATGAGGCACACACCGGGTTGCGGCCAGACCATGCCATCACCGATGCGCGTGTCGACTCATTGATTCCTCTGTACTACCAGCCCCGCTTTCTCGCCGTCCCTTCGGCTCTTGCGCTGCTGCTCTGTGGTGCGTGGGCTGCGCTGCGCCGGATGGAACGCAATGCACGGGGCGAACGCGAGCGCGTGAGATCAGAATTGCTCAGCAACCTGCTTAAGACCATGTCTCAGGCCTCCGCCCGCGGCGACGCGGCGCAGTTCGTTAATTCCGCGAGCGCGGCGCTCCGACAAACTCTGGGCGCCAGATGGCAGATCGCGCCTGACCTTGTTACCGCAGTCGACGTCGACGCGCGGCTCGAAGCCGGCGAGCGAGACGATATCCGGCAGATTTTTGCGCTTGCGGATGAGGCCAACTACTCCGGCGGCGACTTGCAAGCCGCCGACTTCGACCGTTGGACGCAAATCGTTCGCCGCCAATTGGCAGACGAGGCAGTCTCATGATGCGTCAAATGATGTGCATCATATTGTTGGTCGCGAGCGCCGCCCTCGCATCCTCAATCGTGACAGCGCAAGTGCAACCTCAAGTCCCGACGCAAGTTGCGGCGCAACCCTCGCCCGCTCACGCCTCACCGCAGCAACCATCGGAGCCGCAGACACAACCCGCAGTGTCCCTTCAGCCGGGATACTCCATCGCCGCCCTCTATAATTTGGGCAATGCATACGCGAAATCCGGCAAGCCGGGATTCGCAATCCTCAATTACGAGCGGGCGAGGCTCTTGGACCCGAATGATCCCGATATCGACGCCAATCTGCGCCATGTTCGCCAGACTTCCGGGCTGCCGCCGCAAGCCCGCTCCCGCTTCGATCGGCTCACCGCAATAGCCGGTCCACAGGTCCTCGCATGGGTGGGCGTCCTCGGTCTTCTGATTGCCGGCCTCGGCACGCTCGCGCAGCGCCGCTATCCCCGCCATCGAGGCAAGCTCATCACAGCCGCCGCGTTCGGATTTTCCCTCCTCGGAATCACCATCGCGAGCGGCATCGCCCTATGGCCGGTCATGCACGAGGCCATTGTCGTGTTGCATTCGGCGCCGGTCCGCGTCTCGCCCGTACTCATAGGCGAGACTCTCTTTGAGTTGCCGGAAGGCACGATTGTCGAATCCGGCGCACAGCACGATGGCTTCGTACTCGTTAGAACCAGCACCGGCCGCAGCGGCTGGGTCCCGGACACGAATGTTGCGGCCGTCGTAACAAGCGGTCAGTGACAAGGACCGGCTCTGCGAGAAGCATCGGATCGAACTGCGGCCGCGCGGGATTACCATTACCGGTATTCCGGCGATATCAGCTTCAACGACTACCGAAGGTAGAATGACTGGTGAGTGCCCCCGAAGCCGTCCTTCACCAATGTCCGCCCATAGGCACTCCGATTATTTAGATGCGTTTCCTTCTGCCGGTGGGCACATCGCGCGTCTAGTCCACCTGATCACAGGCCGCGCTACCCGTGCACGCCAATGTCACGAATGCCTCCGATTTCAGGCGCCAAGTGCCCGCCGAAGGGATCCACATGGCGAGGTAGATTCCCGTCTTTCGCATGGTGCCATCAGGTTTGTGCCATATGCCCTCAAATCGCCCGGTCTCCGCAACTCGTTTCCCGGACGCGGCACTCACAACGGTTGTCGGCGTCCGCCGGTACGTGACGAATGTCGGGTCCTTGAACTCCTCGTCGGCGTAGCCGTGAGTCGCAGCATCTCCGCTGCTATCAACGTTACCAGACGAACCCGAGATGAGATGATAGTCATCAACGAGGAACGTGCGCAGCCTTACCGGATCGTGAGCCGCAATCGCGGCGTTGTACTCGGCGCGCTGCGCTCTCACGGTCGAGGTGGGGGTTGCTGCCGTTGATGCATAGCTAGTTCCGATGTAACCAACAATCACCAACAGAGCGTTAAATCGCGCATTCATCTGCTGTTCCTCTGAGCTGTCTGCACATCGGACCTGAGGGCGAAGTGTAGCCTCCTGCCGTCCCATTCGCTGTCTAGAAGGCCGCTTAAGTGCCCGTTGCGGTCGGTGGTGACCGTCTGCATTCGGGGAGGAGTCAGCTCAAGGTTGCGGCTTGGCTGCCCCCCCGACACACGCTGGGAAGTGGGCTGCGCGCTGATCGAGGATGTCTACCAGCGGACCGCCGATGCGGGCTGCCCGCGCGTCTACTGGCAAACCCACGAGACAGATACGCTCGCCATGAAGCTCTACGACTGGGTGACCGAGATCTCCGGTTTCGTCGTCGATCGCAAGCTGCTGCCAGTGGACGTAGTGGCGCCAGTCGCGTAAGTGATAGCCTCGCTGTTTTGAGCGGGATGATGTTCATGGGACGTGTTGGCATGGCGAAGGAGGCTGGGCGAAAGCACGCCGTCTTGGTCGGCGCGGGCATCCTCTGCAGTCGCATCTTCGGTCTGGTGCGCCAACGCGTGTTCTCGCACTTCTTCGGCCTGTCCGATGCCGCCGACATCTTCAGCTCGGCGTTGCGGATACCCAACTTCCTGCAGAACCTGTTCGGCGAAGGCGTGCTATCGGCATCCTTCATCCCCGTCTATGCCGG
>JBDUBO010000031.1:0-41037 GCA_040004115.1 Gammaproteobacteria bacterium
CCGATTACCGCCAGCATGACGCCCGTGCTGGGCGCGAACGACAACCTGTGCGAGGTGTGGCGGGTCGCGGGGGAAGAGGTTCAAATGGAGAACGGTGCCGCGGATCAGGACCGTGTGCACTATCGGTTCTCCGATGAATTGCTGTTCGGCTCCATCACTTTGCAAGAACGGGTCCTCGAGGCTGAAGGGTCGATCAGCGGCCGCTTCGACGGCAAGTCCGGTGCATTGGTGCGGGCGACCGAAATCGCCTATCGCGAGATTTTCGGGGTGCTCAAGGAAACGCAGCACCGTCATCTGATCCGCATTTGGAATTTCCTGCCGGAAATCAACCGCGAATCCGACGGTGATGAGCGCTACCGCCATTTCAATTCGGCGCGCCAGCTGGCCTTCCGCGACTCGGGCCGGGCGACGTTAAGCACGGTGCCCGCGGCCAGCGCCTTGGGTTCTCCCGTAGGCAGCCCGATATCCATCTATTTCCTGGCTGCGCGGCAGTCGCCGAAGATGCTCGAGAATCCGCGCCAGACCAGTGCATACCACTATCCTCCCAAGTTCGGACGACACAGCCCGATGTTTTCGCGAGCCTGCGTGTTGAGCGAGGCGCAAGGTACGAATTTGTTCGTCTCAGGTACGGCGAGCATCGTGGGACACGAGACCATCCATCCTGGCGATGTCGTTGCGCAAACTCGCGAAACGATGGCGAATATTGCGGCACTGTTGGAGCAGGCGAATCGCGTGGTGGGGTCTGAGCGCTATTCCTTGGATGGGTTGAAGTTCAAGGTGTACGTGCGGCAACCGACCGACCTGCACGCCATCGAGGAGGCCTTGGCCCGGTCCCTGCGGCCCACCACTTCCGTCGTTTACCTGCAGGCGGATGTGTGCCGGGAGGACCTGCTGGTGGAGATCGAGGCCACCGGCGAGTCGGCCATCCAGCCGTTGGTCTAACCCCGAGTCGGTGCGCGGAGCATGCTAGTCTTGTGTCCACAATTGTTAAGGATTGGGGGAAGCATGCGAGCATGGGTCATTGGTGTTTGCGGCGCCGCGGCGTTGGCCGTGTCGCCGTGTGTCAACGCCGCGGATAAGCCGGGTTCCTCTCTTGCCGATGCGTTGGCGGTAATTCAGTCGCATCGCTTCATCGATTTGACGCACACGTTCGCTCCCGGCATTCCGCACTGGAAGGGCGCGCCGAACGAGACCGTCAAGACCTTGTATACGGTGGAGAAGGACGGCTTTCGGATCAACGAATACTGTCACATCGGGCAGTGGGGCACGCATGTCGACCCGCCGGCGCACTTCCACAATGGACTGCACAGCGTTGACCAAATCGACCCGAAGGATATGCTGATGCCGCTGGTGGTCATCGATGTGCACGAGAAGGTGGCCAAGAATGCCGACTACATCTTGTCGCTGGAGGACATTCATTCCTGGGAGAAGCGCCATGGGCGCATTCCCCGCGGCGCTTTCGTGGCCATGCGTACCGACTGGTCTAAGCGTTGGCCCGACGATCAATCGCTTGCCAACAAGGATGCCGCCGGCGTGTTTCACTATCCAGGCTGGAGCATGCCGGTGTTGAAGCTGCTCTACGACGAACGGGGCATCACGGCGTCCGGTCACGAGACCACCGATACCGACCCGGGTCTCGCGACCACCAAGGACGACTACTCACTCGAGTCCTATATCCTGGGTACCAACCACTACCAGATTGAATTGCTCGCGAATCTCGACCAAGTGCCCGAATCGGGCGCGCTGGTCTGGGTTACGTTCCCGAAAGTAGAAAATGGCTCGGGCTTTCCGGCGCGCGTGATTGCGGTGGTGCCGTGAGCGCTGCCAACACTCCCCGCGGCCCCGCAACCCGCTCTCCCATCGAGTATGAGGACGCCTCGCCGGAGGTTCGCGCGGTTTACGACGACATCATGGCGAGCCGCAAGACAGACTGGGTCAACAATTACTGGAAGGTGCTGGCGCACCACCCGCCGAGTCTGCGGCGGATGTGGGCCAACGCCAAAGAAGTCATGGGGGCGGGCGCGCTCGACCCGCTGACCAAGGAACTCATTTATATGGCTGTCAGCATGACCAATGCCTGCCGCTATTGCATTGCGTCCCACGGCGCTGCCGCTCGTAAGAAAGGGATGACCTCCGAACAGTATTCCGAGCTCGTGGCGATCGTCGGGCTCGCGAATGAGACGAATCGACACGCGGTGGCGCTCGATTTGCAGATCGACGAGAAATTCCGTTAATTCGAGGAAGGGGCAATGAATACCGCAGCAACAATTAAATCACCGGACGCCGCGAGCGCCAAACATGTTCGCTGGAACGACCTTACGCCTGAGAAATTGAAAGGCGGGCTCACGCGAAAACTGATCACCAGCGATCGGATGATGATTGCGCACGTGCATTTCGAGAAGGGTGACGATGTGCCGCGTCACTCACATGAGAATGAGCAGATCACTTACATTCTGGAGGGAGCGCTGTTGTTCAAACTGGGCGCGAACGGCGAACGCGAAGTCATCGTACGCGCCGGCGAAGTGCTGGTCATTCCTTCGTACCTGCCGCACAGCGCGGTGGCGCTGGAAGATACCTTGGACGTCGATGTGTTCAATCCACCGCGGCAGGACTGGTTGGCAGGAACCGATGCGTACCTCCGTCGCTGAGACTGGCGCGGGCTTCGATGTGGCGCCCGGCGTCAGCGCGGCGCTGCGAAATTTCAATTTGCCCGACAAATTGGGCTTCGGTCTCGTGGCTGCACCCGTCATGTTCTCGGCCGCATGGTCCGACGGCGCCTGGGGCCGCGGCGAACTCCTTCCCTATGGACCCATCGAAATATTGCCGGGCGCGCGGGCGCTGCAGTACGCCGAACTCGTGTTCGAAGGATTGAAGGCGTACAAGGTCGGTGATGCCGGCCCCAGCCTGTTTCGGGCGCAGGAGAATTGGCAGCGCCTGAAGCGGTCGGCGGAGCGGCTGTCGATGCCGGTGGTTTCCGAATCGCTGTTCTTCGAAGCCATCGAGACGCTGGTGGGGGCGTGCCACCGATTCATTCCGCGCGAGTCGGGACGATCGCTGTATTTGCGGCCGTTTCTGTTCGGCACCGAGGCGGGTTATTTACTGCGCAATTCGACGACCTTTCGCTTCATGGTGATCGCCAATCCCGTCGAGATCTATTCGTCTGGGCCGATGCGCGTGGCCATTGAGCGTGACGATGTGCGCGCCGCAGTGGGCGGGGTCGGCACGGCGAAGGCGGCCGCAAACTACGCGGCCTCACTGCGCGCTTCGAATGCGGCGGTGGCCCGCGGACTTACCGTGGCATTGTGGCTCGACGCGCGGGAGCAGCGCTACATTCAGGAACTCTCGGGCATGAACATCTTTGCCGTGATCGGCGGCGAATTGCACACGCCGGCGCTCGACGGCGCCATCCTGCCGGGCATTACGCGCGATTCGCTGATCACTCTGGCCCGGCATCTAGGATTGGTGGTGCACGAACGCGCCATGGCGATCGATGAGCTGCTTGCGCAGATCTTAATTGGTGAGTGCACGGAGGTGTTCGCCTGCGGGACAGCGGCTATCTTGAGTCCTATCGGGCAGTTCACCGATCGCGATCGGCGCGAGTATGTTCCGAAGCAAATCGATGTAATCGCGGCACAATTACGCGAGGCCCTGCTGGCCATTCAAGAGCGGCGGGCTCCCGATCCCTTCGGTTGGACGCGCGAGGTGGCGCCGCTCACTGTTTGACGCGCGTGGCACGGTCATCGCCGCTGGGCAGTCTTGCGTGAGGAGAATTTGAAGAGAATGCAAGTGACACTGCGCGCTTGGATTTGTTCGTCGGGCACTGCGCCCGTGGTGCTGGCGCTTGCCGCCTGCGGCGGGGGTGGAGGAGGCGGCGGCTTTACGCCGCAAACGTTCACCATCGGCGGCTCCCTTACCGGCCTTGCATCGGGTCAAACCGTGGGGTTGGCCAATGGCGG
This sequence comes from Gammaproteobacteria bacterium, assembly GCA_040004115.1. GTDB lineage: Bacteria > Pseudomonadota > Gammaproteobacteria > Steroidobacterales > Steroidobacteraceae > Bog-1198. The sequence goes on from JBDUBO010000031.1 coordinate 3,957, forward strand.
CGCGGATTTGCTGAGTTTGAGCGCCAACGGCGCCTACACGTTCAAGACTGCAGTGGCCGACGGCGGCAGCTATACAGTGAGCGTGTCGACACAGCCCACCGGCCAGACCTGCACGGTGGCGAATGCCGTCGCTTCAAATGTCACGGCCAATGTGACCAACGTCAATGTGGCGTGCGCGTCGCCGTCGAAATACGCCTATGTGGTGAACAACGGGGATGGTACGGTCTCCGAGTACGCGATCGGCGCCACGGGCGGACTCGTTCCGATGGGCGCGCCCGTCTCCACCGGTACGTCGCCCCAGTCGATTACGGTGGATCCTAAGGGCCGTTATGCCTATGTGGCGAATGTGTCCGACGACACGGTTTCGCAGTACACGATTGGTGCGAACGGCGTGCTCGCGCCGATGGTCCCCACCACCGTAGGGGCCGGCACAGGACCTGATGCGGTCGCCATCGACCCGCGCGGGTCATATGCCTATGTGCTTAACGAAAACGACCGCACACTGTCGCAGTACACGATTGGAGCGGGCGGCTCGTTGAGTCCAATGACACCCGCGACAGTGGCCACCGGTATTCAACCCCGGGCCATCACCATCGATTCGACCGGTAAGTATGTTTACGTCAGCAATCACTCGGACAAGACCGTGTCGCAATACTCGATTGGAACAACGGGTGCACTAGCACCGCTGACTCCGCCGAGTATTGCTTCCGGAACGCTTCCCAGTGGCATCGCCGTCGATCCGATCAGTCCCTATGCTTATGTGGCGAACTATACCGACAACACCGTCTCGCAATATAGCGTCGGCACGGCAGGAACTCTGACGCCGCAAAGCGCGACGACAGTCACTGCCGGCAGCAATCCTGTGTATGTGGCGGTAGATCCCACCGGTGCCTATGCCTACGTCGCTAATTATATAAGCGGGGGACTGGGCACAATTTCGCAGTTCAAGATCGGCTCCAGCGGCGGCCTCACACCCATGACAGTTCCGGCCGTGAATGCCGGTACCGGGCCGGTGTGGATGGCGATCGATCCGGGAGCGCAATTTGTCTACGTGGTCAATACGAACGCTAACACGATATCGCAATACGCCATCGGGGCGGACGGATCCCTCACAGCATTAAGCACGCCAACCGTGGCGACGGGAAGCAAGCCTTTCGCCATCGCGCTCGTCAACTGAGAACGTCGCGCAGCCTTGTGGCGACGGTTGTCCGCCGTCGGTGCCCCTAGGGGCGCCGCACGACGTTCCCGTCCTTCATGACGAAGTCGATCTTGCGCAAATTCTCGATGTCATCGAGCGGATCGCCCGGTGTCGCGACCAGATCGGCGCTTAAGCCGGCGCTGATATTGCCGCGAACCTTGTTGATGCGCAGCAGCTCCGCGGCATCGCTGGTCATGGCGCGCAGAATGTCCGCGGGCGGAACGCCGGCCGCGCGCCACACCGCGAGATAGTCGAACATAAGGTCGGCGCGGGTGCGACCCGGCATGTCGATCACCGTATCGCTGCCGAAGGCCATGCGCACGCCGATGTGATGGGCGCGCTTGAGGCGATCGATGATCTTGGGCGCGAGCACCGCGGGTTCCGGCAGGATGCCGCCGGAGGTGCCGACGATATCGAGATGCGCCCGCGGGAAGTCGGTGCCGACCAGAAAGATGCCCTTGTCCTTCATCCGCTTCAGCTGCAGGTCGGTGAGATCGAAACCGTGTTCGATGGAATCGACGCCGGCCTCGATGGCATTGTCGAGCGCATCGCCGGCATACACGTGCACGGCCACCGGGATGCCGGCGCGATGTGCCTCGTCGACCGCGGCGCGAAATTCATCGACTGAATAGTGATACGGGTTGTTGTCCGCGACCAGCTTGATTACGCCCGCACCGTAATAGATATTGGTGCGCACCGCCTTGCGTATTTCTGCCGGGCCGTCCGCGTCGATGTACTCGAACTGCCAGAACGGCCCCTGGCGCGGCGGGATGTCCCGCGACTGGCCGCCGAACGGGGCGATGATCTTGCCCGAATCGATGATGGTGGGACCCACGAACCAGCCCAGGTCTATTGCGCGGCGCACGTCGCTCATAGCCCACTCGGCACTGTTGCCGACATCGCGCAGGGTGGTGAACCCAGCATGCAGCACCTCGGTGGCGTTGTGCAGTCCACGCAGCCCGCGCAGGGTCGAGCTCTGGTTCAAGTAGAAGGACTCGAATGGCGCGTCGCCGGCAATTTCGGCAAGCGTCATGTGAGTGTGCGCGTCGATCAGGCCGGGCGCGATCCATTGGTGCGAGAGATCGATAACTTCGGCGCCGGCCGGGATGGCGATGCCGGCGCCGATGCTGAGGATCTTGCCCTTCTCCACCAGGATGATCTGGTCCTTGGCGGTGGTGCCGTGCGCCGGGTCGATGACCGTCCCGGCGCGAATCGCCACTATCTGTGCCAGCAGCGGCGTCGACAGCAGTGGCGCCGCGAGCAGCAGCAGTATCGACGCAAGCAGGGATCTCATGAACTAAAACCGATAGTTCACATGCATCTTGAACCAGCGCGGCATGCCCGGGTACACCTGGGCGAGGCCGTTGATCGAGGTGTTGTCGAATCCCATCACCCCGTAGTGCTTGTTGGCAAGGTTCTCGACCGAAGCACCGACCTCGAGCTTGTCGCCCGCGAACGAGTAATTGACTCGGGCATTGGCGACGCCGAAGCCCGGCTGTTCCACTGCTGGAATGTCCGTCAGATTGAACCAGAACCGCGACAGATAATTGCCGTCCAATTGCGTGGCCAGGTGCCCCGAGCCCACGGGCAGGGTGTAGCGGGCCATGACGTTGCCGGTCCAGCGCGGCGCATTGCCGGGCGTGTAGTCAGCAGCAGGAAGCGGCGAGCCCGTCGCGGTACAGCAGCGTGCAGCGACGTTTTCCACGACGGCATCGACGTAGGCTACGCCCGCGCCGAAGCGCCACTCTGTGCTGGGCGCCCACTCAACCTCTGCCTCCGCGCCCTTATGCTTTGCGTCGGCGTTGACGATGAGTTGTTCCAGGCCCAGGGTGTAGATGAGGGCCTGATAGTTTTGATAGTTGTAGTAGTAGGCCGCCGCATTGAAGCGCAGGGTGTGATCCAGGAATTCGGACTTGATGCCTACTTCGTACGAGGTCAGGGTCTCCGGCTTGAAGGACAGTGTATTCAAATCGTTGATGGTGATCGGAAACAGCGGCGCATTGAATCCGCCGCCCTTGACGCCGCGGTTGTAGCTTAGGTACGCCAATATATCCTTAGAGAAATGCAGATCCATTTGGGCCTTGCCGCTATACAGGTTATCCGAGCGGTTGCCGTGATACGCAGTGAGGACACTGCCATCCGGCGGGGACAGCAACGTGACCTGGTTGGTCACGTTGGTGGGGAAGAATTCATACGGATACCAACTGAAATTGTAGTCTTTGCGGTCGGCGGTGAATCGGCCGCCCACAGTGAAGCCAACCAAGTCATTGGCGCGGTACTCGAGCTGGCCGAATGCGGCGCCTGACTTGGTGAGCAAGTCATAGGGAGATTTCGTCTCGGGTATGCCGCCATCGGGTCCGGGCACGCCGCCCGTGGTCCAGTCCGTGGTGTAGGTACCGTAAGGCCAGAAGCCCAAGCTCGAACCCGGGCCAAAGTAACCGTTGTTCGAATTGCCTGCATTTTGAAATTCTTTCGAGGTCCAGAACGCCGGCCCAATCCAGCCCTCGTAGTATTTGCCGGAGATGCGCAGCGCATAGATACCAGCCGTCCAGTTGAACTTCTCGTCGCCGCCGTTTAGGCGCGCCTCGAGCGACTGTTGGTTGACGTTGCTGCCGTTGAAGAATTCGAACAGGGTATAGGGCGAGGCGTCGGAATCTTCCTGGTAGTCCTTCTGCAAATGCGAGTAATCGCCGATGACGGTCAGCTTCGTGCTGCCGAAATTCTGCGTGTACTTCGCGGTAAATCCGCTGGTCGAGAGCTTCGCGTAGCCGCTGATATTGTCGCGGATCGTGAACGGGCCGCTATTCGGCAGGCCGGTGGCATTGCATCCCGGGCAGGTGCCCCAGAAATTTTCATTCGAGCCGAGCGGCACATCCACGCCGTTGCCGACGGCCTTGGTGGCGTATTCCTCCCAGGAGCCGGCATTGACGTTCTCGCGGCTGGCGCGTGCGTTCAGCAACAGCTCCGATTCGGCAGGCAGCTTGAACAGCAATTGACCGCGCAATGCATAGTCGTTGCCGTTCTCGGCGTTGCTGGCGCCGCCGGCGACATTGGTGAACAAGGGATCATAGTGGTTCGACTCGAACGACAGGCGGGCATTGATGCCGTCGGACAGCGGCCCATTGACGGCGCCCTCTACGCGCAGCAGATTGCGCTGGCCGAAGGTGGTATTGACGTAGCCGCCCAACTCGTCGGTGGGGCGATTGGTGACGAAGTTGGCAAGGCCGCCGGTGGCGTTGCGGCCGAACAGTGTGCCCTGAGGGCCGCGCAGCACTTCGACCCGGTCGACGTCGAACAAGGAGAACGCGAGTCCCGCCATTTGGCTGACGTATACGTCGTCGACATAAATTGCTGCCGGGCTTTCTTGATGGTCGGCGAAGTCGTTCTGCGTCACGCCGCGAATCGCGAGACTGAACGAGGATGGGCCGTTCGGTTGGGTGAGGACCACGGCGGGCATGGACTTGGTGATGTCCGTGGCGGTGGCGGCACCCAAGGAATTGAGGTCGGCACCGGTAATCGCCGACAGCGAAATGCCGATGTCCTGGGAGTTCTGCTCGCGCTTCTGAGCGGTCACCACTATTTCTTCGAGAGCTCCGGAGGAAGCCGTCGACTGGGCATGGACCGAGAATCCGGCGATGGCCAGAACGAAGGCAAGCGTATAACGCGCTGCGCTGGTAATTATGCTCAAGTTGAAAACCCCTAAATTATTGGATCGACTTACGGCCGCGTCAGCGATAGCTGATGCCATCGACACAGTTCATGCAGAATCGCATGGACTCGGAGCTTTTCCTTAAACTCAAGTGCAGAATAGACAATGAACGGCCGTCAAGCAATCAAACGCATGCGGCATTTTCGCCACAACTTGCCGCTATATACTTAGAACTGCGTGGCATTAACGCAGCGAGTCCCAAGGAGACCCAAGATGAGCACCTCACGCCGCGACATGATCAAGACTTTGGCTGCGGCCCCGCTGCTGCGGTTTCCTGGCGCGGATCCTGACCTCATCTTGTACAACGGCTTGGTTTATACGGTGCAGCCTAAGAACCCGGCGGTCACGGCGATTGCCGTTCGCGACGGTCGTTTTCTGGCGGTGGGGACGGATCGGGAGATCCTGGCGCTGGCGGGCAAGAATACGCGCCGCGTCGATCTCGGGCGGCAACGGGTGCTGCCGGGCTTCATCGATGCCCATGCGCATCCCTGGGCCTCAGGGTTGGATCAGCTTAAGAACGTCGCCTGCGACAAGAACTCGATTGAGGAAATTCTGGCGGCGCTGCGAGCACGCGCCGCCGCCACGCCCGTCGGAGGCTGGGTACGGGGTTATTTGTACGATGACGGCAAGACGCCACGTCCGCTGACGCGCGCGGACCTCGATGCTGCGGTGCCGGATCATCCGGTCATCGTGCAGCATCGCGGCGGGCACACCGCCTATGTAAATTCGCTGGCGCTGAAGGCGGCCGGCGCCACGGCGACCACTCCCGATCCGCCGGGCGGGCGCTTCGACCACGGCGCGGACGGAGAATTGAATGGACGGGTGGCCGATAAAGCCATGGACGCGGTGGCCAGCAAGATGCCGGAAGCGTTGACGCGCGACGATCATCGGCACGGCATTGCGCTCAGCTCCAAGCTATATGCCAGCTTCGGAGTCACGTCGGCCTGCGATGCCGATGCCAGTCCCGATGCACTGCAGGGCTACCAGGACGCGCGCGAATCGGGAGAGTTGCTGTATCGCGCCTACTGCCACATGGATGTCGCCTACCTCGACCGCTACATCGCGGCCGGCCTGCACACCGGTTTCGGCGACTCCATGGTGCGTATCGGCGGCATCAAACAGTACTCGGACGGCTCGATCTCAGAGCGAACCGCGTGGCTGGCCGAGCCCTACATCGGACTGCCGAATTATTTCGGCGTCGAGAGCGGCACGCGCGAAAGCCTGTACGAGAATTCGCGCAAGGCCTGGCTGGCCGGCTTCCAGTTGGCGACTCATGCCAACGGCGAACATGCCATCGACCGCATGTTGGGCATCTACGAACAGCTGTCGAAAGAGGCGCCGCGCCGCGACCCGCGGTTTAGGCTGGAGCATTGCACGGTGGTGACGCCGGAACTGGTCGCCCGCATGCGCGCCGTGGGAGCGATCCCCATCCCGTTCGCGGGCTATGTGAATTTCCACGGCGATGTCATGCATTTTTACGGCGACGAGCGGTTGAAGCGGATGTTCGCCTATCGATGGTTCATCGATGCGGGCCTGCAAGCGCCGACGGCGTCGGACTACACGGCGAGCCCGCCATCGCCCATGCTGTGGCTGTACTCCATGACGACGCGTAAGGATCCTACTGGCCACGTGTGGGGAGAAACACAACGGATCACGCTGGCCGAGGCAGTACGTTCCGCGACCATCGACGGCGCTCATGCCTCGTTCGAAGAGCACGACAAGGGCAGCATAGAAGCGGGGAAACTGGCGGACCTCGTAGTGCTCAAGCAGGATCCATTCGCCGTGCCGGCAGAGGAGCTGCAGGCCATCAAGGTGGAGCGGACCCTGCTCGGCGGCCGGTGGGTGTACGAGTCTTAAGCAAGGCGGCGGCCTACGAGATCGTCAAATGGGGGGGTACACGCGCACTGGTCGCGCGCTCATAGGCGCGAGCGACTTGTAGCAGCAAACCGTCCTGGTTGCGGTTGCCGACCAGAGTTATGCCGACCGGCAGACCGCTGACCAAGCCGGCGGGAACCGTGAGGCTGGGATAGCCCGCGATAGCGGCGGCGTCGGCGATTTGCGGCCAGCCGCCCCCGCGCTGGTCGCCCCAGACGTGATCGATCAGGTCCGCGGGACCGTTGCTGGGCGCGAGCAAGACTTCCACGCCTTGTTGCTGGAGCAGGGCGGCGAGGCCCTCGTTATCGGCAGCCCGTTGCAAAATTGCCGTGGCCTTCTGGTAAGCGGGGTCGGTGAGCGGTCCGTGCGCCTGCGCCATTTCGAAGATCTCCTGACCAAAAATGATCAACTCCTCTTCCGCGTGCGCCTGATTGAAGACGATGAGATCTGCGAGCGTCCTTGCCTCCACCTGGGATCGGTCGAGCGTCCCGAGATAGTCGTTGATCGACGCCTTGAACTCATACAGCAGCGCCTCGAATTCGGGTTCGTCCAATTCGTCGAAAGCTGCCGGGCTTTTCAGATCGACGATCACGGCTCCCTCGTGTTCGAGGGCGGCGCGGGCGTCGGCAAATAGCCGGCTGGTATCCGGATGCGCCGACTTTGGCACGGGCATGGCGCCGATGCGCACGCCGCGCAAGCGGAACGCCTCCAGGTCGCTGCCGTGCGCGCCGAAGCCCAACGGGCGTTCGGCCATGGCCGCGGCCAGCAGCGCGGCATCGGCGACCGTGCGGCACATCGGGCCCGCGGTGTCCTGGCGCGGCGAAATGGGGACGACGCCCTTGCCGCTGATCAGACCTACCGTGGGCTTGAGGCCGACCAGGCCGTTCAGCGAAGAGGGCGAGAGGATGGAGCCGTTGGTCTCGGTGCCGACGGCCGCGGCGCAGAAGCTGGCCGCTGCGGCAACTGCGGAGCCGGCACTCGAGCCGGAAGGATTACGGTCGCGCGCATAGGCGTTGCGAACCTGGCCACCCACGCCGCTCCAGCCGCTGGAGGAGTGGGTGGAGCGGAAATTGGCCCATTCGCTCAGGTTGCCCTTGCCGAGTACCACGGCGCCGGCGGCGCGCAGGCGCGCGGCGAGGGGCGCGTCGGCGGGACGCAGCGAGCGCGCCAGCGCCAGGGACCCTGCGGTGGTGGCTACCGGATCGCGGGTTTCGATGTTGTCCTTGAGCAGGATGGGAATGCCGTGCAGGGGGCCGCGCGGCTTATTGGACGTGCGTTCGAGATCGAGCGTCCGGGCGGCGGCGAGCGCGCCCGGATTGAGCGCGAGAACAGAGCGGTATTCGGGGCCGTGATGATCGAAGCGCGCGATGCGAGCCAGATAGGCCGCGGTCAGTGCTTCGGAGGTGACGGCGCCCGACAGCAGTGCGTGCTGCAGGGAAGCGATGGATTGCTCGGTGGGATCAAAAGCCTGCCCTCCGGCAAAACTCAACTCTCCCGCCGCGGCGGCCAACGACACCGCTCCGGCCGTCTTGATGAAGATTCTGCGGTCCATGAATTCCTCTTTTCTTTGGTTTCACGTAGCGGGGTCAATGGGAGTGAGGTCGCGCGTTCTAGGGGCGGACGCTATGTATTTTTTCCCCCACATTTCTTTACAGATCTTTTCAATACTGATAATGATATATCAAAAGGATTTATTGGAAGCGTCGTCAACAAAAACACAATGGGATACGTCAAATGACTAGCAGGAGATCGTTTCTAACTCCCGTGCAAACAACGACGGTCGCCGTCTCGTGCATTCTGGCCATGTCCATGAGCGCGCGCGCACAGGAGAAACCCAAATCCGGCGGCGCGAGTACATCCGAGCTGCAAGAGATCGTCGTCACCGGTTCACGCATCGCGCGTCCCGACCTCGACCGGCTGGAACCGACCACCATCGTGAACTCCGCAACCTTTGACGAACGAGGCTATCTCGACGTCGGCCAGGCGCTGAGCGAAGTGCCGGCGTTCGGCATCCAGCCATCGAGCGCGGTGAACACCCAGGCGGCTTTCGGCATTGCGCAAAGCTTCGTCGATCTGTACTCCTTAGGCTCACAGCGCACCTTGGTGCTTGTCAACGGCCGGCGCTTCGTGTCCTCGAACACAGCCAGTTTCGCCGGCTCCCCAGCATCTCCGGGCCAACAAGTAGACCTCAACACCATACCCACCAAGCTGATTGAGCGCGTCGAGACCATTTCGGTGGGCGGTGCGCCGATCTACGGTGCCGATGCCATCGCCGGCACGGTCAACATCATCTTGAAGAAAGACTTTGAAGGCCTGGACGTCGATGCGCAGGCGGGAGTGTCCGACCACAAGGATGCTTGGAACTATCGCGCGCGCGCGTTGGCGGGGACGAACTTCGCCGACGGACGCGGCAACCTCACGGCAGTACTCGAATTCAACAAGAGCGACGGCCTGACCGGCAACGCGCGCAAGAATTTTTCGCAGGACTTGGGGTTCCTTAAACCGGCTGCTAGCGGCGGTCCGTTCAAAACCGTGCTGACGTCCGACAACGCGGTGTCAAGCGTCAATACTTCGGGCATTCCCATGCTCGACGATGGATTCTACGCGCCGGCATTCGGATTGGACCCGGCCACAATCGGCATCACCAGCCCCACTGGGCAGCTTTTGGCATTCGGCCCCGGCAAGAGCACGCTCCAGCCCTACAATTTGGGTACTCAGACGGGTAATCCCATCTTCTGGAAGGGGGGCGACGGCATCCGGCTTTCGCAGTTCAGCAATTTATTGTCGCCGCAGGAGCGCATCAACTTCGACACGCTTGGGCACTTTGCGCTGACTGACCATTTGAATCTCTTCACCGAAGGGTGGTTCTCCGAGACGCATGCGACCAACATCATCGCCCAGCCGGCTTACAACGCTGCGTTGTTCGGCGGCGGTGGAACCGTGAACGGCAATTTCATCGTCGCCGCGAATAACCCGTTCCTGTCGGCGGCTGATCAGGCGCTGATACAAAATGAGCTCAATGCTTACGGGGCCGCTCAGCCCTTCGGGCCTTTCTTGGATCCGAACTGGGACGGCCGGCACTTCTATTTGGGGCGCGCGAACACCGACTTGGAAAGTGGTGTGGCCACCGCGAGTCAGGTACTGGCCCGCGGCGTGGTTGGCCTCAACGGCGATTTCTCGATCGGGTATAGAAACTTCACCTGGGAGGTCGCTGCCAATTACGGTTCTTCAAGCAATACCTCGCACCAACCGGCCTATGTGTTTCAAAATGTTCAGAACGCGCTCAATTCGACACTCAATTCATCGGGTCAGATCGTTTGTGCAGGAAATCCCGTAGCTGCGCCGATAGCGACGGCGTCAAGCACGTGTGCGCCGCTCAACCTCTTTGGCTTAGGATCGCCGAGTCTGCTGGCGCGCCAGTACATCACTCACCTCGCGGAGGCGCAATCGGTGGACACGCAGCGGGACTTGACCGCCAATTTGACCGGCGATGTGGTCAAGTTGCCCGCGGGCGAAGTCAAGGTGGCGCTCGGCTTCGAAAACCGGCGCGAGACCGCAAAATTCACCCCGGACAGTTTTTATACCGGCGGATTCGGCCAATTGAGCGCCTCGGACGTGAGCGGCGCGTACCACACCAACGAGTTATATGCCGAAACGCAGATACCAATCTTCGCGCCGGCACAGGATATTCCGGTATTCCACAGCCTCGAATTGGACGGTGCCATCCGGCGCGTCGACAATTCCATCGCCGGCTCAGCCAACACATGGACCGCGGGGCTGATCTGGTCGCCGGTCAAGGACGTGCAATTGCGCGCCAATAAGACGAGGTCGATACGCGCACCGGCGGTGACGGAGTTGTTCCTGCCTTCGTCAACCGGCTTCGAATTCGCGAATGATCCATGCGACGCAGCCTTTATCGGCCAGGGGACGGCGCCGGCTACTCGCGCCAAGAATTGTGCCGCCGCTGGTATTCCCTCAGGCTTCGTATCGAATGTGGTCAACGCGACCGCGCAGGGCACGACTTCGGGGAACGCCACGCTACAGAGCGAAACCGCCGATTCCAAGACGTTTGGCGTGGTGCTTCGGCCTCGGTGGATCCCACGCGCCAGTTTGTCCCTCGACTATGTCGAGATCAACGTGACGAACGCGATTGAGCAGCTGACACTGGTGAACCTCATGGACGCCTGTTATGACTCGACGAATTACCCGAATGATCCGTCGTGTTCGTCATTCACGCGTAACGCTCAGCATCAGGTTGCTGGTTTCCATGATGGATACGTGAACGCGGGCTACTTGCAGTTTCAGGGTATCCAGGGTGGTATCGACTACGCGTTCACATTGCCGAACAATTTGGGAAACCTGGAATGGCGGTTGAGCTACTTGGATACGCGCAAACTCAGCACCAAGATCGCATCGGCAAGCGCGAACGAACAGGACGGCGAACTCGGAGCGCTGATCGCCACCCCCAAAGGCAAGGGAACGATCGCGGTGAATTACAACAAGGGTCCGTTCACGTGGTTCTGGCAGGCCCAGTACTACAGCGGGATGAATTTCAATAACCAAAATACGTCGACCTCGCAGGACATCCTGCGGGTAAATCCCTGGTGGCTCATCAATTCCACAATCAGCTATGACGTGGCGAAGAGCTTCTCCGTTCGTTTGATCGTCGACAACGTGTTCGACAAGGAGCCGCCGTTCCCGGCGCTGGCGGCTGGTACCGGGGGCAATTTCGCGGGCGCGACGTCGCTGTACTTCCCCGGCATCATTGGCCGGACTTATGTAGTGGCGGCCAACTTCCGATTCTAGTTCAAGGTTTGGCAGGATTCCGGCGGGAGCCGCTTGGGGCTCCCGATAACCCTGGATCGGTCAAGTCAGCCCGCAATCAGTTAAGTTGCCTGATCGGCCGAAAGGCGCCTAGAATTGGTTGCGGCGCGGGCGTCGTATAATGGTAATACCCAAGCTTCCCAAGCTTGAGCCGTGGGTTCGATTCCCATCGCCCGCTCCAAATCCCAACATGCGCTTCCAAATAGAGATCCTCAGGCGCGCTTCAGCCATGACGGCTCATGGTGCGCTTATTGAACCTCCACAAACACTGGTCGGGATGCAATGCCGTTCGCAACAACCTGCAGCAGGCTGGGTCCAGTCTCCTGCACGGCGGGTACGTCGAAATGCGTCGACACCACGTCATCTGACGCGACCGCCATACTGCTGTGATCGTGCGTGCGGCTGTAGAACACGTGGGACGTCTTCAAATTGGTGATACGCACCAGAGGGTAATTTGTCGCAGCCTGCGCGTCATCACCGTAGGCGGCCCCCTGGGTAACGCCATTGAAGCCGATCCCATAGACCTGATAGGAGCCGCGTCGAGCCAGCATGTGGGGTGCGTGAAACACCACAGGCGCAATCGTCTCCTGCAACCGCCGATCCTGCCGAGTGATGGTTGAGTTGTAAAGTTCAATGTCCCCTGAGAAATCCGTCAACAGAATCTGTCCGGTGGGAAGCAACAGCATGTTGCCGTAGAACGACCCATCCATCGGCGCGTTCGGCGGTCCCGGCACCTGGTTCAGATGCCTCCCGTCCCATTCGAAGAAGACTGAAGGTGGATTGCCATAGCCTGGGCTGGCCATCATGAGCACCTTGTTATTGGTTTCCCACGAGGCTGGACCATCCGCAATGTTGATATCTGTCAAGCCATCGACTGCAGGAAACTTCGGTCCGGCCTGCCATTGACCCGAATGGGAATTGTAGATTGCCGTGTTGCCCTTGCCGTTGGGGCAGGTATTCGAGCCCATGTAAAAGACGTCTCCATTGGCGCGCAATACGGCGGGTCCGACCTCGAAAGTCGTCGCATTGGTAAAGCCGCCGCAGGCCGCGGTCGAATCCCAGAGCTGAACATCGGTGCTGCCGGCGTTTGTCCAGCCACCGGTCCAGGGGTTGTAAAGCTCCGAATTCATACCAGTCGCGTCGTACACGGTTGGCGGGATCGGAACGTAGGCGTCGACGGTCAGCACTTTCCCATTGGACAGCAGAGTCCAACCTTCTTCGTTATTGGAGTCAAACTTGTTGGTTCCGGTCGGGGTCCAGGTCAGCGTGACGGGATCGAGCAAAGCGGCCTGAGATGTGCAGCAGTCGGCCTGCATATACCTGCCGTTGGCGAGCACCACACTGGGGGGCATCGCCGATTGTCTGCATCAAGGGGGCCGGGGGCGCCAGATTCTGAATGAAGCTGAAGAGCGGCGGTGGCGCGACCGACGTCCAGGCGTCGACTGTCGGATCATAAATCGCGCCTTGGGCCGTCCAGATCGGGACAAAGTAATTGCCCTCGTAGAAATTGTATTCTCCGCCCATTATGATCACCCGCCCGTCGGGCAGAACGGCGGAGGAGTGATAAAGCGGGGAGTATCCCGGCGGCAGTGAGCCGATCTGGGTCCACGTACCGTTCGCGTAGCTGCCCCTGCTGTCAGGAGTCAATCGCCACCAATCCGGGCAACCCGCATCCTGCACGATGACGGTGCCATCGGTCAGCAGTAGCGGGTTGGCGGCGCCGGGGACACCCCCGTTACAGTCATTGGAAGTAAACGGAGGTTGGTTGGCCAGCGGTTGCCACGGCGACGCCGCCGACGCGGTTTCGGAAACGGCAGCAGGGACCGCGGCGAGGGCGGTGATGCTGCTTCGCGACCCCCGCGGTGGGATGGGCTTAAGGCGGGGCAACGACTGTGCGTCGGCAAGGCCCGACCACGCCAGCGCCGCGACTGAACAAATTATTGCGGTCCACGTCAATGTCCCGGACTTCATTTGGAATCCTTCCCTTTATGATTTGTTGTTCGGACGCATGACCGGCGTCATGCGCCCAGATCGTCTTATCGCAGTCGACGTGAGCTTACTCCCGCACTTTATCGCGATCAAGACACTGATTGGTCCGATTCCTGTGCCCGAAGTCGACTTCAGTTTTCATCCAATGCCTTATGCTTTCTTATCGCATTGCGAATCACCGTCGCGGCGTTAACGAGATAGGTCTGCTGATCTTCCTGCAACTCGGCGCCGAACTCGCGATCTATTTGCCGCAGCAGAGTCTGCTTTTCTGCGGTCGTGATGCCAAGACGGCGTGGAAAGTCGTGAGGCCCCTGTTCCATTTTCAGCAGCGTCGAATATGCGTCGGTCGACGTATTGAACAGCGACCGATCTATGGCGTCCACCTTCGCGCTGTATTGGGACACCACAGACATGACTTCCAAATAGCCGACGCTGGTACTCGCGTTCGCCTTAAGGGCGGTGCACGTATTCACGACTTCGGTGTACAGCTCGAGTTTCTGGCCATAGAGCTCGACTAGTCGCGCGGGTAGCGCTTGCGACGGAGGCAGCACGGTCATCTCTTGCATCCGGGCCGTTTGCTGCGCGATCTCCCGACGGTATCGATTGCCACTCTCGATACAAATGGCAAGCATGCTTTGGCGGGCTGCCTGGAGTTCCTGCTCCTCGGCCAGACGAATACGCTCGATTGCGCTGAATTCCCGGAGGTACTCGCTGACGAATTGCAGGGGAGGAGTCTCCCCTGCACGAGCGCACGAAAATAGGCTGATGCAAACTATAGCCGCGAGCCCGCTCACTCTTTTCATGACTTAGTGTAAGCCCCATCGGGGTTGGGCGGCTCTCGGAACATGGTTCGGTGGCTCAAACGTTTCCCAGCTCCGGTGGACCGGTTGCCCCGTTGGTGCTTTGCGCGGCCGGTGAACTCAGGCGCGCTGGGCCGCGCGCGGCAGTACGTTGGCCTGTAGCCAATTGCGGATTTCGAGCAGCCGCAATCCTTCAGTACGCATGGTCGGACCCAGGCCATACTTCCAGAGCAGCGATGAATCGGAAGGATTCTCCTGCAGCACGCGAAGTTCACCGGCAAACGCCTTGAGACCTGCCACGTCGGGAAACATACCTTCGGTGACCAGCGTCTCGCCGTAGCGCTCGGCGGCCGCCGCGATGTCGATGTAGTCGTATTCCGGGTGGTATTGCACGCCCCAGAAACTACCGCGTCCATGATTGAACGCGGCCGCCTGGACGCCGAAGTCGTTGGCGGCAAGCGTTACGGCGCCGGCCGGCAGCAAGGCAATCTCGTCGCGATGAATGGTCGGCGCCTCGAACACGGCCGGCTTGCCGGCAAACAGCGGATGCGCTCGGCCCGCGTCGCTCAGTAGAATGCGCCGGCTGAATCCGAACTCGCGGCCGCGCGGATTGGCGCGCACTTCACCGCCTGCCGCGGTGACCGCTACCTGCAGCCCCCAGCAACTGCCGAAGAACGGCACTCCCGCCGCAAACACCGCTTTAGCGAGTTCGACTTGACGGGTGACGTGAACGCCGCCGTTGTAAATGTTGAGGGCCGATCCCGTCATCGAGACTCCGTCGTAGCTCTCGAGTGCGACTCCCGGCGGCAGTGCTGCGCCGTCCGCGACGGTGAGGATGTCCACCCGAAGCGAGGGGTCTATGCGGTGAAGTACGCGCGTATATCCAGTACCCGAGTCATATCCAAGCGCCGCCACCTGGCGCGCACGAATCTCCGCGACATTGCCGTCGAGAACCAAGATTCGCGGGCCGTTCACGTGGGGAAGCTTACGGTGGCAACCGAGCGGTGCCGACGGGGTTCACTTGGGGGCGCCCACCGAGCCCAAGCTTCCGGCCACGGCAGCCCGAAAGATTGTCTCCAACTGCACGGCGTCGACCGAGATTGGGTTGCCGCCGGCTGAAGGATCGAGCGCCGCCTCGCGCCCGATGACGTCCGCGCTGTCGGCGCTGACCCCGATTTCGGCCAAGGAATGCGGGATGCCGAGATCTTCGCGCATCTTCAGCACCCAGTCGAAGAAGCCGTCGAAGTTGTGCGCAGGCAGGTCGAGCACGCGCGCGATCACCTTGGCCTTGTCGGCTATGGCGGCTCGGTTGAAGACCATGACGTAGGGAAGGATGACTGCGTTGGTGAGTCCATGATGTGTGTTGAACCATGAACCGACCGGATGCGCGATGGCATGGACGCCGCCGAGGCCCTTCTGAAACGCAGTGGCGCCCATGGATGCGGCGGCCAGCATGTAAGAGCGCGCTTCGATGTCCTTGCCGTCCGCGTAGGCTCGCGGCAGGTAGCGGTGGATGAGCCGCATTCCCTCGAGCGCGATACCATCCGCCAGCGGATGAAACCCCGGCGCGCAGTAGGCTTCGAAACAGTGCACGAAGGCGTCGATACCGGTTGCGGCGGTGACTCCGGGAGGCAGACCCACGGTTAATTCCGGATCGGAGATGACGATGCGCGGCATCATCTGCGGATGGAAAATGATTTTTTTCTGATGCGTCTCCTCGTTGAGGATGACGCCGGCGCGGCCCACTTCCGAGCCGGTGCCGGCGGTGGTCGGGACGGCGATCACCGGCGCGATGCCGGCGGGATCCGCTCGTGTCCACCAGTCGCCGACGTCCTCGAAATCCCACAGCGGCCGCGTCTGTCCCGACATGAAGGCCACGACCTTGCCGGCATCAAGGGCAGATCCGCCGCCGAACGCCACCACACCATCGTGGCCCCCGGCGCGGTAGGCATGCAGGCCAGATTCGACGTGGCTCAAAGCGGGGTTGCCTCTGACGCCACCAAACAGCGCCGCTTGGCTTAGATCGGCGAGCGCGTTTTTGATCATGGGCGCGCCGATCAATCCCTCGTCGGTGACGATCAGCGGCCGCTTTATGCCGGCCGACGCACAGGCTTTGGCAAGCTCGACGATGCGGCCGGGGCCGGCCCAGATGGTGGTCGGATAATTCCAGTTGCCGCGAAGGTTCACACTCATATCGATACCTTGAAGTGATAGGACTTCGGCCGCGTCAGCTGTTCGAAGCCCATCCGCGACAGGGTGCAGCCGCGGCCCGAATTCTTAACGCCGGTCCAGGCGAGCGCGGGATCGAGGTAGTCGCAGCGATTCAAAAAAACCGTGCCGGTCTCGAGCGCGTCGCCGAGCACTTCGGCGCGTGCCGCGTCCTGTGAGAAGATCGCGGCGGTGAGTCCGAACTCGCTGTCGTTCATCAGCCGTACTGCTTCGTCGTCGGAGCTCACTTGCATGATGCCGACGGCGGGACCGAAAGTCTCGTCACGCATGATGGCCATCGAGTGATCGACGTCCACCAGCACTTGCGGCGCAAGATAGGCGCTACCGGGGTAAGAGGCGGGAAACAGACTCTCGTCGATCAACTGACGGGCGCCGCGGGCGAGCGCATCGCGCACTTGCGCGCGGACCGCTTCGGCGGCGGAGGTTCGCACCACCGGTCCGAGCGTCGTTTCCGAATCGAGCGGGGAACCGAGACGATACTTGTTCGTTAGATCGACGACCCCGGCGACGAACTCTTGGTAGCGCGCCGCGGCGACATAGATCCGCTTGATGCCGCAGCATGACTGGCCCGCATTGAAGAAGGCGCCGTCCGTCAGGGTTTCAATGGCGTGGCCGAGGTTGGCATCGGCACGCACATAGGCCGGATCCTTGCCGCCGAGTTCGAGACCGGAGGCCGCAAGGCCCGCAGCTGCGGCTGCGACTACGGCTCGTCCGCCGGACACCGAACCCGTGAAACAGTAGCCGGCGACGCGCGCGTCGCTTATCAGTCGCGCGGTGTCGGTGTGCGACAGATGTAGATACTGGAACACGCCGTGAGGAACACCCGCACTTGCGAACGCCTCGAGGAAACGTTCGGCGCATAGCGGTGTCTGGTGCGAATGTTTGAGCACTACAGCGTTGCCGGCAATCAATGCCGGCAGCACGGCGTTGACGGCAGTCAGGTAGGGATAATTCCAGGGGGCGACGACGGCGACGATGCCGAGCGGCACCCGCTTGATCTGCCGCTGAAAGCCGGGTTTGTCGCCGGGCTGGATCGCAGCCAGCGCCTGCGGGGCCACCTCGATCATATAACGTGCGCGTTCCGCAAAACCGCGCACCTCACCGGGCGCATGACTTATGGGGCGTCCCATCTGCCAGGTGATTTCGGTGGAGATTTCCGTGGCCTTGGCGACGAAGGCATCGATGGCTTTGCCTAGAACTTCGCAACGCGTGGCGAGGGGCAGAGCAGCCCATGCCGGCTGAGCTGATCGAGAGAGATCAAGCGTCCGATCAATGCCGGCGGCCGTTTCGAGGGGCAGCTCGACGAAGAGGCGGCCATCGACGGGACTAATGGTCTTCAGGGTCTCGGTCATACGGGTGCTCAGATGATTTCGAAATATCGCGCCAGTTCCCAATCGGTAATCGCCTTGCGGAATTCCCGTTCCTCCCATTGCCGGGTGGCGGCATAGTGATCGACGAAGGGATCGCCAAACATCGTTCGCGCCGCCTGCGACGCGGCGAGCCGTTCAGCCGCCTCGTACAGCGTCGCCGGCAGGCGACGATGCGCCGATTGGTCACGGTCGTAGGCGTTGCCCACGATGGGCGCGTCCGGTTCGATGTGGTGCTCGATTCCCCAGAGCCCGGCGCCGATCGCCGCGGCCAGCGCAATGTAGGGATTGATGTCAGCTGCGGCGATTCGGTACTCGACGCGCTGACTCGACGGGCCACCGCGGATCACGCGCAACGCAGTCGTGCGGTTCTCGATCCCCCAGGTGGCGGAGGTCGGCGCCCAATAACCAGGCACCAGACGCGAGTAGCTGTTCACGGTGCAGGCGACCATGGCGAGCAGCTCCGGCATCAGGGCCTGCTGGCCGCCGACGAACCAGCGCATGGCATCCGACATGTCGTGCGCCTTCGATGAGTCGTGAAACACGCTCTCGCCTCCGGCCGTGCACAGCGAAATGTGCAGATGGCCGCTTTGGCCTGGGACGCTGTTGGACCACTTGGCCATGAAAGTCGCCATCAGGCCGCGGCGCTGCGCGAGCACCTTGGTAAATGTCTTGAACAGCGCCGCGCGGTCGGCGGCCTCAAGAGCATCACAGTAGGTGAGTGCGGCTTCGAGAACCCCGGGTCCCGTTTCAGTATGCAGGCCCTCGATGGGAAAGCGCATGGTTTGTCCGAGATCCAACAGCGCGTGGTACAGATCCGAGTGCACGGAACTGCGCAGCACTGAATAGCCGAAGGCGCCGGGCGTCATGGTCTTCAGTTGCCGGTAGCCCTTGTCGCGGACGGATTGGGGCGTCTCCTCGAACATGAAGAATTCAAATTCTGCGGCGGCATTGACCCGATACCCCATGCCCGCGGCCCGCTCGAGAACGCGCCGCAGCGTGCCGCGCGGGCAGACCGCTTCAGCGGACCCGACAAACTCCCCGAGAAAGAACACGGTCTTTGGCTCGAAGGGTATATCGCGCTGTGTCTCCGGAAGCACCCGCACCGTGGCATCGGGATAGGCGGTGTGCCAGCCGGTGAACGTGGTGTTGTCGTAGAGCTGGTCATTCGAATCCCAGCCGAGAATGACGTCGCAGAAGCCAAGGTTCTTGTCGACCGCGGACAAGAATTTCTCGCGGCTCAGATATTTCCCGCGCAAGATCCCGTCGGTATCGAATACGCCGATTTTGACATGCTCGATGCCGCGCTCGATCAGGGAATTACGGATTTCGACGTTCTGCTTCACGTGCACTCAGTCCAACTCGAAATTGCAGTCCTTCAGCGGCACCAGGCGCGTCTTGTTCCAGTATTTGTGGCCCAGATAGAGAATGACGAACACCGGAATCATCAAATAACCGGTGACGAAGTCGAACCACGAAAACACCGGTGCCTGGAATACGCCGATGTTGGCGCCGAACAGCACCGCCAAGAACAATATCAACGCGAGCCACGGTCCGTACGGGTAGAACTTGGACTTGAATTTCAGGTCGTCCAGACTTCGTCCCTGCGCCACCCACGCCTTGCGGAAGCGCAAGTGGCAGATCGCGATGCCGAGCCAGATCAGAAACCCGCTCAAGCTCGAGGCGTTATAGAAGACTTGGTAGATCTTATGTTCGCCCACCATTGTGGAGAAGAAAGCCAGTGCGCTGACCATACCCGTGGCCAGGAGCGCGGCGACGGGTACTCCGCGCCCATTGAGTTTGCCGAACACCTGCGGGGCCTTGTGGCTATGGGCCATGGCATGCAGCATGCGCGAGGCCACATACATCGATGAATTCCCGCAAGATAGCACCGAAGATAGAATGACCGCGTTCATGAGATTGGAGGCGTAATACCCAAACCGTGGAAGCTGCCCAAAGATCATGGTGAAAGGTGAGAAGGCGATATGGCTCTCGTCGGCATTGAGCAAGTTGGGGTCGGTGTAGCTGATCAAGGTACCGACGACGAAGATGGCGCCGATATAGAACAGCAAGATGCGCCAGAATACGCTCCTGATCGCCTTGGGCACGCTTTTGCCAGGGTCGGCGGTTTCTGCAGCGGCGAGGCCAACTCCTTCGGTGCCTTGAAAGGAAAAGCCGGCGACCAGGAATACTGCCAATGCGCCCGTCAAACCGCCGACGAATGGAGCGTGGGTGCCGGTTTTTGGATCGCCGATAGTCCAGTTATGAAAGCCGGCGTTGTGAGCGCCGAGCATGCCGGTGATCATTAGCGCGCCGACCGCCAGGAAGATGATGACGGTGACGACTTTGATCCCGGCAAACCAATACTCCGCCTCGGCATACGCTCTGACCGACAGCAAATTCAGGGTCAACAGCACGACGAAGAATCCCATCGCCCAAAACGCGGAGTTCGAATGCGGAAACCAGAATTGGACGATCAGTGCGCCTGCCACCAGTTCCGCGGCCAAAGTGATCGCCCAGCTGAACCAATAATTCCAGCCCACCGCAAATCCCAACGAGGGATCAACGAAACGTTCTGCATAGGCTTCGAAAGAACCGGGAATGGGTAATTGGGTCGCCATCTCGCCCAGCGACTGCATCATGCAGTACACCGCTATACCCATGATCGCGTACGCAAACAGGGCGCCGCCCGGTCCAGCTTGAGCGATGGCAGTACCGCTGGCAAAGAACAGACCGGTGCCGATGGCGCCGCCGATCGCGATCATGCTCAGCTGCCGGGTGCCGATCCCGCGTTTAAGTTCGCGCGCTTCACCAGTGGTCATGCGGGAGATCTCGGGCCGATGGAGGTGTTTTGCCGAGGCATTCCGACGGATAATATGGCATGGTTCGGTCAAGTTGTACGGAATTTCCAACAATGTGCGACGCTGGAATGAGCAGGACTTTACGAAATCCGAGGCTGGCCTTCCGCACTTCCTGTTGCGGCAGTGGCCGCTGGTTATCGCGGTGTGCGTCGGATCCGGCCTCTCCCATGCCGCCACCAGCACCATGCCCTTTCAAGTGGGGGCGCTGATCGACGGCAGCGGAATCTCATCCGGTCAAGCCGGCCTGCTCGTAGCGCACACGTTCCCGATGCAGTTGTTGTTGGGAACGCTCGCCGGATTGGGATTTGGATGCGTGTTTGCGGCTACTATTGCCTCCGCGGCCGGCTCGGATGAGCCTGATCGTCTATATGCGATAGGCAATGGCGGCTCCCTGTTGCTGATCATGACGGTCATGGCGAGTCTGCCGATTGCTGTCGCACGCTTTGGCGCGGTGGGGATCTTCGTCGGCATAGCTGCCCTAGCAATCGCGTCCGCCGTATTTTTTCTCGGCTTTAAGCGCGGCGTGCCGACCGGTCTGTTGCGTGTTGCGGCCTGGCGTATACGGCGCACCCGGACTGCTGTTCAGCTGGGCCGCATTTTCCATGGGAACGGGCGCGTTGTACGCATTCTCCGAGAGAATCGGCAAGAGCATAGGTCTTACACCGGCAACTATTGGCTTGGTGCTGTCCGCAGGTCTTTTCGTCGGCCTGCTGGGAACGGCCGCCGCGGCCTTCTTCGGTGGGCACATTAATCGACGTCGAGCGCTGGTGGGCGGAATGGCGGGCAGCGGCATGGAGCGGCTGGGCTATGGAGCCGGAGCGTGGATCGGCGGAGTGCTGGCCGAACACGCCGGGTATTCGGTGACGGGGTTGCTGGGATTCGTCGGTTGCGTGCTGGGGCAGGTCGTAGGCTTCCCCAGCTTGTTCCGTGCCTTGGAAAAACGTACATCAAATCCGTCGAGGGTGCCCGCGTGACTGAAATCATAGTCCTTCGCTCTTTATCCGACATGACATTGGCGAACGCTGAACGCCTGGCGTTCGATCGTACGAGCCTCGAACTCGGTGATGAAGCGAAGGCGATCATTGCGCAAGGCCGTGGCCGATTCGAAGCGTACTTGAATTCGAAGGGTGGCTATGTGTACGGCTCGACCACCGCGCCCGGATCACGGGCGAAGGTGCTGCTAAGCACTGAAGCGTCGCAACGCCAGGGGGATACGCTGCGCAACTTCGTCGCCTTGCAGGCCGGGTTGGAAGGGGCGATGCTGTCCGAGCGCTGCGTAAGACTGGCCCTTTTTGCCCGGCTGACGAACTCAATGACGGGGTGCGGAAAGCTGCGCATCGACACGGTTGAGGCGATCGTCACATTATTACGGAACCCGCCCCGGGTGCCGCTGCAGTACGTTGCGTGTTCGGGCGAAGTCATGCCGCTCTCGTGGTTGATGGAACCGCTTGCGGATATCCCGCTGGGTATGGGCGAAGCGATGGCGTTGATCAACGGCTCGCCGTTTGCCACCGCCATGTCTTGCGATGTCGCGCTGACGGCCGACCGCCGCGTAAAATTAGCGGAAAGAATTTTCGCTCTCAGCGTCGAGGCGGCCGGATGCCCGGCTGGACATTTCGATCGACGGCTGGCCGATCGCTGGCCCGACCCCTATTACAAGGAGAGCCTGGATCGCCTCCACGCACTTCTTGGCGATTCCTCGCGTAAGCAGCTCAATCATCAAGCGCCGACGTCATGGAGGGTACTGCCCAATGTCCTGGCAGCCGCTCTGCAGGCGCTCGCGGAAGTGTCGAGCTGCGCGCAAATCGGGCTGCAATCCCTGAAGGATAATCCGACGTTTCTCTGCAGCGATCGGGGTGGCGACGAAGACTTGGTGGTGTCCGGCGGCGGGTATCACGACCATCGAGCCGCAAAGGCCATCGATCAAGTCAACAGCGTTTTGCTGGATCTTTGCGTGCTGGCGTCGCGTCAGGTCGGGCATCTGCTGGATGGCGCGGGCCTGGGTTTGCCGGCGCTGCTGTCGCAACCCGGCGATGGTGTCGGTTTGGAGTATCTGGCCTGGGGAATGACCGAACCGCTGGCCGGCGCGCGCCGGGCCACGCAGGCGACGACCCTGGATCTGGGTGTGCACGATCCCGCCGGCAATCAATCGGATATCGTGAGCCTCGGTTTCATCGCTTACGGCAAACATCGCATCGTGGCGCGCTCCTTCGACGCTTGCTTCGCCGCTCTCGCCTTGACGGCAGCACTGGCCATGGAGTTTCGCGACGCCCCGCTGCCGCGTGCGTTGCGCAGCTTGGGCGGGCGGCTCGGCACGATCGCAAAGTCAGGCAAGCGCGCCCATGCGGCGGGCGAGCCTCTGCGCCGATTGCACGCATTGCTGCGCACGAGTTG
Organism: Gammaproteobacteria bacterium; assembly: GCA_040004115.1. Classification (GTDB taxonomy): domain Bacteria; phylum Pseudomonadota; class Gammaproteobacteria; order Steroidobacterales; family Steroidobacteraceae; genus Bog-1198. The sequence goes on from JBDUBO010000031.1 coordinate 27,203, forward strand.
CGATGAAATGACGTCGCGAGAGTATGCAGAGTTTGGGGCCAGCAATGGACCTGCCTGAAGACCTGGTCGATCGCGTTCTAGCGAAGTTGGAATTGGCGCGCCGCCCCGAGCCGACATTGGAGGGGCTGCACGCGGTTTACTCCTCGTGGTGTCGCCGCGTACCCTTCGACAATATTCGTAAGCTCATTCACGTGCGTCGACAGGATCCGGGAGTGCTGCCCGGTGATGATGCCAGGGATTTTTTCGACGGCTGGATTCGTTATGGAGCCGGCGGCACCTGCTGGGCGGGCAACGGCGCCCTGTGCGCGCTGCTTAGGGCGCTGGGCTTCGATGCGCGCCGGGCGGTTGGCACCATGCTCGTGGCAGCGGATTTGCCGCCAAACCACGGCAGCACGACAGCGGTATTCGATGGGCGGCGTTACCTGGTCGACGCCTCGATTTTGCACGATGAGCCGCTGCTGCTCGACGAGCATGCGCCGCCCGGCGAACGCGCACTGGGCGTCGCCGCAATCCCCGCCTGGAACGCCGCGTGCCGCCTGCTCGATGGGCATTGGTACGTCCGCTGGCGGCCGCTGCACAAGCCGGAGGGCATTGATTGCCGCATCGATCAATTCGATTCCCAGGCAGCGACTTTTCGGCAGCGCCACGAACAATCGAGAGGATGGAGTCCGTTTAACTACGAGCTGCACGTGCGCATGAACCGCGGTACTTCGGTGATCGGCTCAGCATTCGGTCAGCGCATGGAAATCGATGAATCGGGGCGAGCCGGGCAGTGTCTCCTGCCGGCCCGTGATCGAATTCGATTTCTCGTTGAAGAAATCGGCATTCATGAGGAGCTGGCGGCCATGGTGCCCCCGGATGTGCCGACGCCGCGGCCGCCATCAGCGGCGTAGGCGCCATAAACGGCACGTTAGGCCGCGAGGACTATACAACGGTCGCAGCGGCCAATTGTGCCTGGAAATGTAAACAACCAAACCGCGCCCGCGGCCGCGATGATAGTCTGGATTGGATGAAAATCCCCAAAGGCCTGCAGCCGCTGATTGATGACGGCATGATCGATTCGGTGGTGCGTAGCCTCAAGAGCGGCAAGGAGGCGTCGGTTTACATCGTGGCCTGCGGCACTGAGCTGCGCTGCGCCAAGGTATATAAGGAAGCGGAGCGGCGAGGTTTTCACAAACTGGCCCAATACCAGGAGGGTCGGAAGACTCGCAGCAGCCGCGATGCGCGCGCCATGGGCAAACGTGGTCGGCATGGGCGAGAGGTTCAAGAGGCGGAATGGAAGAATGCCGAGGTGGACGCCTTGTACCGCCTCGTCGGCGCGGGCGTGCGCGTCCCCGCACCGCACCTGGTTCACGAGGGAGTCTTGCTGATGGAGCTTGTGCGGGACGCACAAGGCAATCCTGCGCCGCGGCTCAATGAGGTTCACGTCACTGAACAGCAGGCGCGAGAGTGGCACACATTCATGATGAGGCAGATCACCCGCATGCTCTGCGCCGGCTTGATTCACGGCGACCTCTCGGAGTTCAACGTGTTGCTGGACGCAAGCGGCCCCGTCATCATCGATCTGCCGCAGGCAGTGAATGCCGCCGGCAACAACAACGCCTTTGCGATGCTGCAGCGAGACGTGAACAACATGCGGGCGAGCTTCGGCCGCGCCGCGCCTGAGTTGCTCGAGACGCAGTATGCCCGCGAAATCTGGAAATTCTTTGAAGCGGGCGAGTTGACCCCGGAACATTCGCTGACCGGCCGCTTCACCCCAGACCCCACCGCACCGGATGTCGCCGCGGTGCTGCATCAGATCGAAGAAGAACGGCAGGAAGCGCTCGCTCGGCAAAGGCGGCGCGAAGCGGCCGACGCGGCTTAGGCATTGGGGCCGGCGCAATCTTCAAAGGCGCTTCGCGCTGCTTTGTCAATTGGTTCGAAGAGGGGGTCCGCGCAGGTTGCGGCGCTGGCATGATGCTGAACGTGGTTCCAGCCATAAGCGAGGTGTTTCCGTGGACGGCGGCAATACATTCATCGAATTGCGCGACCGGCTTCTGCTCGAGGGCATTCCCCAGACCCAGGCCTCGCAGGTATTTGATTGGCCCGCGATCGAGCACTTTAATTGGGCGCTAGATTTTTTTGATCGGATTGCCGCCGGCAATGACCGGCCGGCGCTGCGCGTGGTCGACGATGCCGGCGGTGATCAGATCAAGAGCTTTGCCGAACTTGCGAAGCGCTCGAATCAGGTCGCCAACTTCCTGGCGTCGCGGGGGGTGGGGCCCGGCGATCGCGTGCTCATCATGCTGGGGAATGCGGTCGCGCTGTGGGAAACCATGCTGGCGACCATCAAGCTGGGTGCGGTGATGATTCCGGCAACGACTCTGCTGCAGGGGGCGGATCTGCAGGATAGGCTGACGCGGGGCCGCGTACTCGCCGTGGTCACGGATCGGGCGCTTGTCAAGAATTTCGACGGACTATCGGGCGCTCCCATCCGCATTGTGGTCGGTGGGGCAGTACCCGGGTGGATTGAATTCGAGAACAGCCATCAAGTGGCGAGCGAATTTCGGGCGCCTGCGCCGACGCCGGCCGCTGCCCTGATGCTGTTGTACTTCACCTCGGGAACGACGGCAAAACCCAAACTGGTCGCGCATTCTCATACGTCGTATCCCGTCGGTCATTTGTCCACCGCTTATTGGATTGGACTGCGTCCGGGCGATGTACACCTGAACTTGAGTTCGCCCGGCTGGGCGAAACACGCCTGGTCGTGCTTCTTTGCGCCGTGGAACTCCGAAGCGACGGTGCTTGCCTATCACTTCGAGCGATTTCAGGCCACCGCGCTGCTCGATCAACTGGTGCGCTGTCGCGTCACGACGTTCTGCGCTCCGCCCACAGTATGGCGCATGCTCATTCAAGAAGACCTGCGGCGCTGGCCGGTGGTGTTGCGCGAGGTGGTGGGGGCGGGCGAGCCGCTGAATCCGGAGGTCATCGACCGCGTCAGGGAGGCATGGGGCCTGACCATTCGGGATGGTTTTGGCCAGACCGAGACAACGGCTCAGATCGGCAATCCACCCGGTGAACGATTGAAGCCCGGCTCCATGGGGCGACCGTTGCCCGGCTACACCGTGGCGCTGATTGCGGCCGACGGCAGCGTCGGGGACGAGGGCGAGATCTGTCTCGATCTGGGCCAGCGCCCGGTCGGGCTGATGCAAGCCTATCTCGATGACGCGGAAAAGACCGCCGATGCGATGCGCGACGGCTACTACCATACAGGGGACGTGGCGAGTCGCGACGCCGACGGCTATCTGACCTACGTCGGCCGGCTCGATGATGTGTTCAAGTCATCCGACTATCGCATCAGTCCTTTCGAACTGGAGAGCGTGCTGATCGAGCATCCTGCGGTCGCCGAAGCGGCCGTGGTACCGAGCCCGGACCCGCTGCGGCTCTCGGTACCGAAGGCATACGTGGTACTCGCCGCGGGCGCGGTGGCCGATGCGGCGACCGCGCGCGCCATATTGGAATATGTGCGCGGAAGAGTCTCGCCGTTCAAGCGTATCCGGCGGATCGAATTTGCAGACTTGCCGAAGACCATTTCGGGGAAGATCCGCCGGGTGGAGCTGCGCGCGTCGGAAAATCAGTTGGCGGCGCAGGGTGTGCGACGCACTTTCGAGTTCTGGGAAGAGGATTTCCCGGAACTGCGCCGCGCGGGAGGGGAGAGTTCGGATCGATGAGCAGAGCGCAGCAAAAAATCGCCTGCTTCCGGGCGGTGGGCGACAAGGCCGCCGCCGCAGCGGCTATCGCCGTCGATCGTGGCGACAGCGCATTGACCGTAGTCTTCGCGACCACTGATCTTGATCTGGCCGCCATGGGGGCCGATCTTGCGGCGCGCGGCGTCACACGAGTCATCGGCGCATCCACCGGACGCATCATCAGTTCGCAAGGATTCGAGCCGCGCGGAGTCACCGGGTTTCATCTTCCGGCGGGTCGCTTTGCCGCTGCCGACACGCTGTTCGAAGACGTTGCCGGCATGGGATTGCCTGAACTGCGGGCGCGCGTGCACCGCTTGCAGCTCGAGCTCGGCAGCGGACCGGGCGGCGCGTTCAAGCATCGGTTCGCGCTGTTGCTGGTCGACGCGGAGTCACGTTGCGAAGAGCGCCTTGCGGCCGTGCTCGGCATGGAACTAAACGGCATGCCGTTGATCGGCGGCTCGGCCGGCGATTTGTATTTCAATCCGCTCGGCCATCCACCGGGGAGCACACGTTTGTTGTTTCACGGCAGTGCCAAGCGCGGTGCTGCCATCCTTTGTCTGGTGGCATCGGCCTCGCCGGTCACAGCGTACTGCCATAATCACTACCTGCCCAGCGACAAGAAGTTCGTCATTACCGATGCCGAACCGGCGCTACGGCTGGTGCGGGAAATCGATGGACGCCCGGCGCTCGCGGTATACGCGGCTGCCTGCGGATTTCGCCGGCTGCCGCGCGAGAGCCGGGACTTCGCGCCATTCCCCTTGATGATCCGCATCGGCGGTCATTACTATGCGCGCGGCATTCAGCGGATCTACCCCGACGGTGCACTCGAATTCGCGTGTGCTCTGGAACCTGGCCTGGTGGTCGCGCTCGCCAAACCCGGAGACATGATTGCCAGCCTCGAAACGCTGTTTGCGACGATGCGCCGGCAGATCGGCGTGCCCGAGCTCGTCATTGGCCTCGACTGCGCAGCCCGGACTGCCTACATGGAGCGCCAGGGGTTGGCGAAAGGCATCGAAGCGCTGTTGCAGGAGCATGCGGTGACGGGATTCTCGTCGCTTGGCGAGCAATTCAACACCATCCACGCCAACAACTCCTTCACCTGCCTGGGTGTTGCACCGCTGCCATGAAGGCAAGAAGCCCGCCCGCCAAGGCAGCCATGGCGCCGCGCACGGCCGACAAGGCGCGCGCCGCGAATGACAAACGTGTTGCGGCGTCGATAGCTCGGCTGCGCGCCGAGAACCGAGCGCTCAAGAAGTCGGTACGGGCCTTGATGGTGAGAGTGGAAAAGACGGTCGATGACCAGGGCAGTGCGTTCTCTTGGTTTCAGGCGGCGGCCAGCCTCGAAGAGGCGATTCGCCAGCGCACCGAACAGTACGAGCAGCTCAATCTTCGGCTGAAACGCGAATTGGAGTCGCGACGGGAGATCGAGCTTGCGCTGAAGCAGGCCAAGGAGCTTGCCGACCGCGCGAACGAGACAAAAACCCGGTTTCTGGCCGCGGCCAGCCATGATTTGCGGCAACCCTTGAGCTCCGCCTTGTTGTTTCTGGAGTCGATCAGCGAGTCAGCGCTGAAGGGTCGGGACCTCGACTATTTGCACAAGGCGCGCGTCGCGCTTGCCTCACTCAGCAACTTGCTCGATACGCTGCTCGACGTCGCGCGTCTCGATTCCGGCGGGATAGAACCGCAATATGTGGACTTTCCGGTGAGCGCCGTGCTCGACCGTATCGTTCCCGAGTTCGGCAGCGTGGCGCGTTCCGCGGGACTGCAGCTGGATTACGTGCCCTCGAGCGCCTGGGTTCGAACCGATATGCACCTTCTGGAAACGGTGCTGCGCAACTTGATCAGCAACGCGATCCGTTACACGCTGCGCGGGCGCGTGTTGGTCGGTTGCCGGCGCAGACGCGACGGATTGCTCATCTCAGTTCACGACACCGGGATAGGAATAGAGCGCGAGCATTTGGAGGCTATTTTCACGGCCTATTACCAGGTACCCGCCGGCGGGCGGGCGCGCACCACCGGGATTGGCCTCGGATTGTCCATTGTGGAGCGCATCTCAACCCTGCTGTCCTTGAGGCGCGAGGTGATGTCCATCCCTGGACGAGGATCGTTGTTTGCCCTGGTGGTGCCCTACGGCCGTCCACGCGCACGGACACGATCGCGAGTGACTGCGGCCGGCGTCGCGTCCTCGAGCACAAGCCTCGCCATCGCGGTCATCGACGATGATCCGGGGGTGCGCCTTGGACTTGCTGCGACGCTGGTCAAATGGGGTCATCGGCCGATCGCGGCGGCGACGGCCACGGAGGCGGTGGTGCAGTTCATCGGCGCAGACCTGACGCCGGATTTCATCATCAGTGACTATCATCTGACCGGGTCGATCAAGGGGGATGCAGCGGTGGATGAGGTGCGCCGTGAATTCGACCGGGCGCCGCCTGCAGCCATCATGACCAGCGATCCTGATCCCAAGCTGCACGCCGCGGTGCGCGACAAGGGACTCACGTTGCTGGCGAAGCCGCTCAATTTGGCCGAGCTACGTACGCTGCTGGAGCGGATTGGGCGTCAGTAGTTGGAGTCTAGAAGCCGCCTGGCCTCGAGTCCGGCCTGCATGCGGTTGGTTACACCGAGCTTACGGAATATCGCCGACACGTGTGCCTTCACCGTGATTTCGCTGATGGTCAATTCCCGCGCGATGCGCTTGTTCGACAGTCCGGTGGACAGCAACTCGAGTACCCGGCGCTGACGCAAAGTGAGCTCATCGCGGCCGGCGGGTGCGTCGGCGTTACGTAAGGCCGACAAGATTCCGGTCGGCATGTAGGTGCCGCCCGCGAGGATGACCTTGAGCGCATTGATGAGGACTTGGCTCGGTGCTGACTTGGGAATGAAGGCGCTCGCGCCGGCCATGATGGCGTCCTGCATGACCTTTGGGTCGCCCACGGCGGATACCACCACTATCGGCGTTGCCGGCGCCACGTGCCTCAGCGCATGCAAGCAGGAGAGTCCGACCGCGCCCGGGAGGTTGAGGTCGAGCAAGACCAGGTCGAACGGTCGTTCGCCAACCGCGGCGAGCACTTCTTCCTGGGATGCCGCCACGCCGATGTCGGCGCCGGGGCAGGCCTGCGGCACGACAGCTTGCAGCGCGTCACAGTAGAGCGGGTGATCGTCGGCTATCAGGACGCGGGGCGGTGCACCCGCGGCGCTCATTGTATTCATCGTGGTGTCCCAGCAACAGCGGCACAGGCTTGATACTAAAGTATTAGTCCCTCTGCTCCTTACGACTTATACCTTAAGTAGCACTCCGGCGGTGATACTGAGGATCGAGCTTGGCCGTCCAGCCAGCCAGCACCGTTCCCTTCAGTCAGGAGTTTCGAATGAATACCGCCGTTGCAGCCCAGACTCCGCGAAGTGCGCTCACCAATGACCTGTCCTCGATCATGTCCGCCAATGCGGCATTTCTGGCCAAGCCACGCAAGCTGCTGATCGATGGGTCGTGGGTGGCGGCAGTCGGCGGCCAGACGTTCGAAGTGCGCGACCCGTCCAGCGATCAGATTATTGCGCACTGCGCCCTGGGCGAGTCGGCCGACGTGGACTTGGCAGTCGCGGCCGCGCGCCGTGCCTTCGAAGAGGGCGATTGGGCACAAATGAAGCCCGTCGACCGGGAGCGCGTGTTGCACCGGTTGGCTGATCTGATCGAAGCGCATGCGGACGAGCTCGCCGAGCTCGAGGCCATCGACAACGGCAAGTCGGTGGTGATGGCGCGCCATGTCGACATCAAGGCTGCACTCGAAGTGTGGCGTTACATGGCCGGATGGCCGACCAAACTCGAGGGTAAGACGCTGCCGCTGTCCGGTACCTTGGTGCCAGGCCAGCAGTACGCTGCCTTTTCGACGCGCGAACCCATCGGCGTGGTCGGTGCCATCATCGCGTGGAATTTCCCGTTTTTGCTGGCAACTTGGAAGTGCGCACCCGCGCTCGCCGCCGGCTGCACCGTGGTGCTGAAGCCCGCCGAGGAAACTCCACTCACTGCTTTGCGACTAGGGGAATTGGCGCTGGAAGCGGGATTGCCCAAGGGAGTGCTCAATGTCGTGACCGGCATGGGTCCTACCGCCGGGGCAGCGTTGTCCGCGCACGCCGGCGTCGACAAGATTACATTCACGGGGTCCACGGAGGTGGGCCGGCTGATCGTGCAGGCTGCGGCGGGCAATATGAAGAAGGTGACGGTGGAACTGGGCGGCAAGTCGCCGACGATCATTCTGTCCGACGCGGATTTGGATATTGCGATTCCCGGCGCGGCCAGCGCGATCTTCTTCAATCAGGGTCAGGTGTGCAGTGCGGGTTCCCGGCTGTACGTGGCGGCGCAGCACTTCGACCGGGTCGTTGCCGGCATCGCAGATCAGGCGAAGAACATGAAATTGGGGCCAGGGCTTGACCCCAGTGCGCAGATCGGTCCACTCGTTTCTTCGATCCAGCGCGAGCGAGTGACGCGGTACCTGAAGGACGGCACGGCGGCGGGGGCACGGGCGGCCGCAGGCGGCCACGCGCTGCCGAGTCCCGGTTACTATGTCGAGCCGACGGTATTCGTGAACGTAAGCAATCAAATGTCGGTGGTGCGCGAGGAAATCTTCGGGCCCGTGGTCGTGGCGCAGCCCTTCGATGACGTGGCCGACATCGCGCGCATCGCGAATGACACGATCTATGGTCTTGCGGCCAGCATCTGGGGACGCGACATCGGCAAGGTTTTGCGGCTGGCACCGAAGCTGCGAGCCGGCACGGTTTGGGTGAACTGCCATAACGTGCTGGATGCAACCATGCCGTTCGGCGGCTACAAGCAATCGGGCTGGGGCCGCGAATTGGGCGGGGAGGCGGTTTATTCGTATCTCGAAAGCAAATCCGTGTGCATCAACATTACGGCATGATGCGGGCGTCGGCCGAAATCGGAGCTACTTCTACTGTTAGATATATCAGGATAGGGGATCATTTTGCATAACAAACAAGCGCGCACTTCGAAAGGTTTCCGGTTGCTGCTGCCGGCCGTGGGTGTCGCCATGCTCGCCGCTGCCGCCGCGCGGGCGCAGAGCCCACCGGTCGACGCCGATGCCATTCAGGAAATCGTCGTCACGGCGGAGAAGCGTTCGGAATCCCTGCAAAGCGTCCCGGTTTCCGTCACCGCGCTGACGCGGGCACAGCTGGGCCAACTGAAGATCGACACGCCCTCGGACCTCGTCACACAGGTTCCGAATCTGCAAGTGAACGGCATCGTCGGCGAGGGCTCGCCGCTGTTCTCGCTGCGCGGCGTATCCATGTTCGACTACAGCCTCAACCAGTCGAGTCCTGTGGCGAGCTACATCGATGAGGTTTACAAGGGCAACTTCACGCTGTTCGGCGTCGAGCTCTACGATCTGGAGCGCGTCGAAGTGCTGCGCGGACCACAGGGAACCCTGTATGGCAAGAACACCACCGGCGGTGCGATCAATTTCATCACTCGAAAGCCGGGTTTTGATACTGAGGGCGACATCAAGATCGGAGTCGGCAACTACAACCGCCGCGAAGTCGAAGGAGCCTTTCAAACAGGGTTGATTCCGGAGCGCCTCGCGGTGCGTTTCGCGTTCACCTACACCAAAGTCGATGGCTTCATTCAGAATGTGCTGCCGGGTGCTCCCGATCTCGAGGGCGTGGACCAGTACGGAGTGCGTTTGTCGCTCCTTTTCAAAGCGAGCGACGACCTGGAATTCACGCTGCGGGCGTCGAAGAGCATGCAGGATCCGCAGAACTACGCGATTGTCGACGGACGCGTCGGGGCATCGTCGCCCGGCAATCCGGGTGGAGTGGGTTTCACCGGCTATTTCCGCACTCAGGACGGCACTGAGAGCGGCGTGCCGCTGACCAATTATCAAGTAGCACAGAACTACACGCCGCGGCGCCGCCAAGACAACGAGGCGGTGGAGCTCACCGGTGAATGGGCGGTGTCGCCCACCAATAAGATGACCTCGATCACCTCCTGGGACCAGGGCGCCCTCTTCAATCCCGAGGGGACGGACGGAGCGCCGTACGGCGTTTGGAAAATTCCCTACACCGGCAAGACGCGCCAGGTCACTCAGGATCTGCGCCTCACCTCCACGGGCGACGCGCCGTTCCGCTACATCGTCGGCGCCTACTATCAGCACGAAATCATCTTTAATTCAACTGAGAACCGGATTTTCACCGACCCGGCGTTCAACACCTTCAACGACTACCGCGATTGTGCCGCGAATTCCTTTGCCCCCGGCGCTGGCTATAACGCCGGCGTGAACATCAATCTGGGCTGCGACTACTACAACTCTTTCGATCAGATCCGCAACAGCTGGGCGGCCTATACGGACGACAGCTACAAAATCGCGGATCGGATCACGCTGCGCGGTGGATTGCGCTACAACCACGACAACGGTGCGCAGAAAAATGCCCTCGACCAGCTGCGCGGCAGCGATCAGGTGCCCATTGCCAATCTCGGCTTCTTCAGCCAACAGCCGAACGGCACATTCGGTCCGACGTTGGTGCTGCCGGGATCTCCGGGCTACGACGCGGCGGTCAACCAGACGCGCAGCCAGTACCTGCACAACACGGCGGTCACTGGCCGCGCCGGCGTCGATTTCTCGCTGACGTCGGATGCGCTGCTTTACTTCAACTACAGCAAGGGCTATCGCTCGGCGGCCTTCAATGCGCAGTTCCTGTTCACGCCGGACGACTTGACCACGGTGAAGCCGGAAACGCTCGACTCGTACGAGGTGGGTTTCAAGACGTCGTGGCTGGACCACCGGCTGCAAGTCGACGGCGCCGTGTTCCACTATCAGTACAAGGATCAGCAGATCATCAACGTCTACCCGACCGGGCAGCAGCCGCTCATCAATCTCGGCAAATCGAAGATCGATGGCGGCGAACTCGAGATCGTCACGCGTCCGATGCGAGTTTTGACCTTGCGCGCCAGCGTCGGCTTCCTGCATTCCGAGGTGCAACAGGGGGTGCTCTCGACGGGTTCCATCGACGGGCAACAGCTGCCGTATGCACCGCATGTTTCCGGCACGCTGGCCGCTGACTGGGAGGCGTGGCACACGGATGCGGTCAAGATCAATCTGCACCTCGACACCAATTACAACTCGAAGCAGTATCTGGCGCTGCCCAACGAGGATGCGATTTCCCAGGGCGGCTACTCGCTGTTGAACGGCCGCTTGAGCCTGGTGTCGGCGGACGACAAGTGGGATGTCGGCGTTTGGGGGCGTAACATAGCGAACAAGTTCTACTTGACGAACGCGGTGGACGTGCAGGGCTTCGGCTTCGATTACCGCCACGTCGGCACGCCGCGTATGTATGGATTCGACGCGCACTATCATTTCTAGCGGACGTACTGATTAAGGTCTCATGCATCCGACGAACGGGCCACGTTTAAGTTTCGTGTCGGGGACCAGCGATCGGCCCTTGCTCTACCGTACCGTCGACGATGTTCTCAAGGCGGCGGCCGGCGAGGTACCGGATCGTGCTGCGCTGGTGGTGCCCTACCAGTCGAAACGGTACACGTTCGGCGAACTTGACCGTGAGATAGAGCGGGTCGCGCGCGGTATGGTTGCTTGCGGACTCAACGCGGGCGATCGCATCGGTATTTGGGCGCCGAATTGCGCCGAGTGGATCTTGACCATGTTCGGCGCGGCGCGGGCCGGACTGATTCTGGTTAACATCAATCCGGCTTACCGTACCAGCGAACTCGAGTTTGCCTTACGCCTGGTCGGCTGCCGTGCTCTGGTTTTCGCACCGCGCTTCAAGACCAGCGACTACGCGGGATTGTTGCAATCCCTCATCCCCGAGCTGTCCGCGGCCGCACCCGGGTGTCTTGCGTGCGCGGTCTTTCCGGAGCTGCGACTGCTGGTGCAATTGGGCGAGCAGCCATTGCGCGGCACGCTGTCCTTCGACGATCTTATCGCCGCAGGGCACGAGGTGGACGAGTCGTTGCTGGCATCGATCGAGCAGCGGCTCGACGCGGACCAGATCTTCAATATTCAATTCACCAGCGGCACCACCGGCACGCCGAAGGGCGCGACGCTGACGCACTTCAATATTGTAAATAATGGATACTTCGTCGGCGAGGGCATGCAACTCACCGCGGACGACAGAGTCTGCATTCCGGTCCCCATGTATCACTGCTTTGGCATGGTGCTCGGCGTGCTTGCCGCCATGACGCACGGCGCGGCCAGCGTGTTTTCCGGCGATGGCTTCGAGCCGCTGGCGGTGCTCGAGACTGTGCAGGCGGAGCGCTGTTCGGCGCTGCTCGGCGTGCCGACCATGTTCATTGCGGCGCTGGAGCACCCTCGATTCGGCGAGTTCGATCTGTCGTCGCTGCGCACCGGGATCATGGCCGGCTCACCGTGTCCGACTGCCGTCATGCGCCGCGTGGTTGCCGACATGCACATGCCGCAGGTGACCATCTGCTACGGCATGACGGAAACCAGTCCGGTCAGCTTCCAGAGCCTGCCGGACGACCCCGTTGAGCTGCGCGTCGGCACCGTCGGCCGGGTGCATCCGCATGTGCAGGTGAAAATCATCGATGCGGAGGGGCGTATCACGCCGCGAGGCACATCCGGTGAACTGCTGACTCGCGGCTACAGCGTGATGCGCGGCTACTGGGATGATCCGGAGCGCACGCGGGATTCCATCGATGCGGGCGGCTGGATGCACAGCGGTGACTTGGCTGTGATTGATGAGCAGGGGTATTGCAACATCGTCGGCCGGGTAAAGGACATGATCATCCGCGGCGGCGAGAACGTCTACCCGCGGGAGATTGAGGAGTTTCTGTATCGCCATCCCGCGGTGTTCGATGTCGCAGTGGTCGGTGTCCCGGACGTCAAGTTCGGCGAGGCGGTTTGCGCCTGTATCCGGCTGCGGGACGGCATGATTGTTACCGAGGAAGAAGTTCGCGAATTCTGCCGGGGACAGATCGCGCATTACAAGGTGCCGCATTACGTGCGCTTCGTCGACAGTTTTCCGCTCACCATCAGCGGCAAGGTGCAGAAGTACTTGTTGCGCGAGCATTTGCGGGTCGAGCTGGGTCTCGCTGAAGATGCAACCGCATGACGCATGATGTCATCGTCTGCGGCGCGGGACCTGCCGGCGGCGGCGTCGCGCGTCGACTGGCGGCGGCGGGCGCGCGCGTCGCGCTGGTCGGCGTGGCATCGCGACCGGGTTGGGAGGGCTTGTCCGCACGCAGTCGCGCGTTGCTTGCCGAAGAGGGGTTGGACGGTATTGCCAACGTCGTCGCCGGCCCGTTTGCGCGACACGGCGTGTGGGCAAATGGACGTTCGGTCGAGGGAATCGAATGGCTGGCGGAGCGCTCACGACTCGCCGCGGCAGTGTGTGCGGCGGCGACATCCGCCGGCGTCGACCGTCGATTGGAGGTGGTGGTGAATGCGAAGCGCGTCGGCGATTGCTGGAGCGTACGGCTGCGCGGCGGAGCCGCGCTCGCAGCGCCCGTAGTGATCGACGCACGCGGCCGGCGGGGTCCGCAACGGCGCGGCCCGCTGTTGCTCGCCGTCGGACAACGGTTGAGGCGAGGGGCGGCCACAAATGCAACGTCCGCGACGGGAATTGGGGTTGCGGATTTCGGCTGGTGTTGGTGGGCGGAGTACGGCCCGGTGCTGTGGGTCCAAGTGGTCGGCCGGACTCGCGCGGGCCATCCGGCGGGGTGGATGACGGCGGCGGCGGCGCAGATCCCGGCGCTTGCGCGTGCGCTTGAGGGCGCGTCGATCTGGGGCAATACGGTGGCGAGGCCGGCGCATGCGCGGCTCGGCATGTTGGGGCGCGATACGACATGGTGGCATGTGGGCGACTCCGCGTTGGCACTCGATCCCTTGTCCGGTCAGGGCATTTACGAGGCCCTGCGCGGCGCGTGCTTGGTGGCGACGGCGGTTCAATCTGTCTTGAACGGCGGGGACGCGGTGCTCGCGCATCGCTTCATCACTGAGCGTTATGAGGATGCCTGGTTGCGCGGGTTGCGCGTGGCCGAGGATTTTTACCGCGAGAACGGCAGCCGGGGCGCTTTTTGGCGCGAGACTGCGGCGGCTTATGGCGCATTGCTGCCCGCGCTGGCGCCAC
>JBDUBO010000032.1:0-41017 GCA_040004115.1 Gammaproteobacteria bacterium
TCACCAAGGTTTGCACGGCCTGCCACACGGCGGGAATCAATGGCGCGCCGAAGATCGGCGATCATGCGGCGTGGGGCCCGCGCATCGCACAGGGCAAGGAAACGCTCTATAAGAATGCCATCGGCGGTAAGGGCAATATGCCGCCCAAGGGCGGTACGAACTGGCCGGATGCGACCATTCGCATGACCGTCGACTACATGGTGTCGCTCAACAAATAGACGCTCGCGTCGCAGCCTCGCGCTGCAACTAACGTTTGTCCAGCGCGCGTAGTTGCACGGCCTCAGCGACATCCGTCCTGCGAATCTGCGGCGCGCCCGCCAGGTCCGCGCAGGTGCGCGCCACCTTCAGCACCCGGTGGCAGGCTCGTGCGGACAGGCCCAATCTCGACACCGCGGTGCCCAAGAGCACTCGTGACTCGCGCTGCAATTTGCATATCTTCGCGACCTCGGGCGGCGTGAGACGGGCGTTGAGTTTGCCCTGGCGCTGCATCTGTATCTGCCGGGCGGCGGCGACGCGACGCGCGACCGTGGCCGAGTTTTCCGTATCCGCTGGCGCCTCGCCCAACAGATGCTGCACCGGCAATGCCAGCAACTCCACATGCATGTCGATGCGGTCGATCAACGGACCTGAGAGCCGATTGCGATAGCGTAGTACTTGTTCGGCAGTGCAGTGGCAACGCGCGCCTGGATCGCCTGCGTATCCGCAGGGGCACGGATTCATGGCGGCTACCAGCTGAAATCTCGCCGGGAACTCGCAGCTGCGCTTCAGCCTGGCAATGTTCACCACTCCGCTTTCCAGTGGTTCGCGCAACGCTTCCAAGGCATTGCGGGCAAATTCCGGCAACTCGTCGAGGAACAACACGCCGAGATGCGCCAGCGACAACTCGCCGGGTTTCAGGGCGCCGCCGCCGATCAAGGCCGCGATGGACGCGGTGTGCTGAGGGCTGCGGAACGGCCGGCGGCCGCCGAGGCTGGGTCTGCGTCCCGCCGCCGATTCCAGGCTGGCGACTTCAAGGGACTCGGCATCCGCCAGGGGCGGCAGCAAACCGGGCAATCGCTGTGCCAGCAGTGTCTTGCCGGCGCCGGGTGGGCCTATAAAAAGCAGGCCATGTTCGCCCGCGGCTGCAATCTCGAGCGCCCGCTTGGCGGCAAACTGGCCCCGGACTTCGGCAAGATCAGGCTCCGCGGCCGCGTCGGCATGCGGCGGCCTATGCGTGTGAGACGGGTTTCCCCGGTTCGGCGGACCATCCGGGTCCACCGCGTCCTTAAGGGCAGCGGCGCTCGCGGCACCAGTGCCGGCCGGCAATTCCGTGCGGCCCCTGAGCGCTTCATAGACTTGCCGCAAATGCTCTGCGAGCTTGAGCTTTGGATCGCGGACCAGCGCCGCTTCGAGTGCATTGGCGAAGGGTAATATCAACTCCAGGCCGGCGCGTGATCCTGCGACCAGGGCCGGCAGGAGTTTCGGTGTGTGTCGCAAATCACCCGTTAGTGAGAGCTCGCCATAGAACTCTCGTTGGGCGAGCGCGTGAGCAGGTATCTTTCCGTCGGCCGCCAGGATGCCGACGGCGATGGGCAGATCAAAGCGCCCGCCTTCCTTCGGCAAATCGGCGGGCGACAAATTCACGGTGATGCGTCCGGAGGGAAATTCGAATCCGCTGTTGAGCAGCGCCGATCGCACTCGCTCCTTGCTTTCGCGCACCACGGCCTCGGGCAGTCCCACCATGGCGAAAGCCGGCAGCCCAGGTCCCAAGTGCACTTCCACTCGTACCTGCGGTGCTTCGAGTCCCAAGGGCGCTCGGCTCAAGACCGTGCTGACACGCGCCCGCCCGCTGTCCTCGGGGGCACTCACTTCCCTGTGAGCGGTCACCGCGCCCTCCTATGAGGGTGAGAACTTGGCCTCGATGTCCTTCAGGCGCGCTTCCATGGCCGAAAGTTTGGCCTGTGTGCGCTCCAGAATGGCGGCCTGCACGTCGAATTCCTGCCGGCTCACGAGGTCGAGCTTGCTGAGTTGGGATTGCAGCACAGCCTTGAAATTACCCTCTAAGTCGCGGCCGAAGGACCGCACCGACTCGGGCACGGAGTCCGCCAGACGCCGTGCCAAGTCATCCAGACCGCTCGAATTCATAAAACTCATATGGCTCTCCGCAAATGACTCTCTAACCGGCGCTCGAGGCTCTACCCGCACTTCCCTAACGCACCGATTCGGGCACGTTGCGCCATGTCGGTGCATCGGCCCGCCGCCGAGTGCGCAACCCATTGATTCAGGGCCAATACCGGCTGGCACGGAAGCTGCATTATCTATCATCAATAGTACGCGGAAGCGGTGCCGGAGGCCTAAGTCTTAAACTGTGAAAGCGGGGATAAATGCATGAAGCTGATCACCGCGATCATCAAGCCCTTCAAGTTGGACGAAGTCCGGCAAGCGGTGGCGGACATCGGCATCCAAGGGGTCACCGTCACCGAGGTACAGGGTTTCGGACGACAGAACGGACATACAGAGTTTTATCGGGGCGCTGAATATAGCGTGGATTTTTTGCCCAAGGCCAAGGTTGAGCTGGCGGTCGATGATTCGATTGCCGACCAGGTAATGGAGGCGGTGTGTAACGTGGCGCGAACCGGGAAAACGGGGGACGGAAAGGTGTGGATACTCGAATTGGAACAGGCCCTGCGGGTGCGCACGGGCGAGACCGGTCCGGATGCCATTTAGGAGAGCCATGGGCACGAATGACACTTTGGCAGCTATCGACGAGGTATTCAGAGGCCTCGCCCGCCATCGAGCGAGGCCCAATCTCTGACGATTTAGGAGCATCTCGCGCCGGCAAGCCAGCCAACTCCCCCGTCGGTGCGATATCCCGGCGGCATGGGATCTGCAAAGATCCCGTGCCGTTTTTTATATTCGCGCGCCCGACGCAAGATGCCCACGCGTTTATACAATAGAAAATCTCAATTCTCCATGCTGTACCGCAGCAATTCTCAGTTAAATTCCGCTGTTAGACTGCGCCTTTATCCGAAATTAGGAGTGTGCCCGCATGCAAATGGTCATCGCCATCATCAAACCCTTCAAGCTTGACGATGTCCGCGCCGCCCTGGCCGATGTGGGAGTTCAAGGCATTACCGTGACAGAGGTCAAAGGCTTTGGCAGGCAAAAAGGCCACACTGAGCTGTATCGAGGAGCGGAATACGTGGTCGACTTCCTGCCGAAAGTGAAGCTGGAGCTGGCGGTGGACGATGAGCAAGTCGATCAAGTGGTGGAAGCCATCATTGCAACTGCTCGCACGGGTAAGATTGGTGACGGTAAGATATTTGTCGTTGAACTTGGCCAAGCAGTGCGCATTCGAACTGGTGAAGCCGGTTCGCGTGCGCTGTAGTATTGGCGGTATGTCGCGGCTTTTAGCGAGGATGGGACAATGAAACGCCTTCTGTTGTTCGCAGCCTTGATAGCGTGGTCAGGAATGGCCGGAGCGGTCGTCTACAAATGGGTGGACGCGCGCGGCGAGCTGCAATACGGTGATCGGCCGCCGGACGGGGTGCATGCCGAAGTAGTGGAGTTTCTCGGCGGTCATCAGGCTCGTGACCCGACGGCGCGGGCGTCCGATTCCGGGCCGGCAGCCCCAGCCGCGTCTGCGGCACGCGCTCCCGCCGCCAATAAGCCGCCGGATGATCCCGCGCAGAAAGCGGTCGACGCCGATGTGGCACAGGCTCGCGAGAAGCAGTGCGCGGAAGCGCAGGATCGCTACAAGAAAATGATCGAAGGCCGCCGACTCTTCAAGACCGGCGCCAACGGCGAGCGCGAGTACCTGACTTCGGAAGAAATCGATTCCGAACGGCTGAATGCCAAGCGCGACGTCGACTCGATCTGCAATAGTCCGACGTAAGCTCCCGCCTTCGACGGCGGCGCGTACCAATTACCGCGCTCTTTGCCGACCGCCCTGCAAAGCCTTAGGCTACGCTTCTGACAATTGAGCGGGGAGCGTATGCAAACAGGTTTCGTCGGGTTGGGTGCCATGGGAGCGCACATGGCGCGCAGTCTCAAGCGTGCGGGACTGCTCACCGGCGTATGGAATCGCACTGCGACCAAAGCTGCCGCTCTCGCTGAAGAATTACGCTGCATCGCCTTCGCAAATCTAGCTGAGCTTGCCGGCAACTGCGAAGCGGTGGTGATCTGCGTTTCCGCCGACGAGGATTTGCGCGAGGTGATTACGGGTCTCGAGCCGGGTCTGAATCCCAATATGATAGTCATGGACTGCTCTACGGTCGGCGCGGGCACGGCGCGCGACATCCACCGGGATCTCGATGCCCTCGGCGTTGGTTTTCTCGACTGTCCGGTGAGCGGCGGCGTGGAAGGGGCGCGCACCGCTGCGCTCGCCATCATGGTGGGCGGCGACGAGCCGATCTATGCTCGCGCTCAAGAGATTCTGCAGGCCATGGGCAAGAACGTCGCCTATCTGGGCTCAAGCGGCGCCGGTCAGGCGGCCAAGGCTACCAATCAAATCATGTGTGCGGGCATCATCCAAGCCGTCGGCGAGGCCATGGCCTTCGCGCACGCGGAAGGCTTGCCGCTCGACCGCTTGATCGAACTGTTGGGCAGGGGTGCAGGCTCGAGTTGGTACTTCGTCAACCGCGCGCCGTTCATGGCGCACAACAATTATCCGGCGGGCTTTCGCGTCCGGCTGCACGCCAAGGATTTGCGCATCTGCCGCGAGATGGCAGCACAGCATGGCGCCCAACTGCCGGTGGTGGAATCCACTCTGGCACAATATGCCGAGCTCATCATCCAGGGGTTCGGCGATGAAGATATCTCGGCCATTTACCGGCTGAAGTCAGCACTGTTCCCTCCGGACGAGAAGCCCGCATGATTTCGCCGCTACGCATTGCCACACGAAAGAGCCAGCTTGCCATGTGGCAGGCTGCGCATGTCGCAACGCTGCTGCGCCAGGCGCACAGCGGCCTCGAGGTCGAGCTCGTGCCCATGGTGACTCAGGGCGACCGTATTCAAGACCGGTCGTTGGCCGCCATCGGCGGCAAGGGCCTGTTCATCAAGGAGCTGGAGGTGGCTCTCGAAGAGCAGCGCGCCGACATGGCCGTGCATTCGATGAAGGATTTGCCCGGCGATCTCCCCGAAGGACTGGTTATCGCCGCGGTACTCGAACGCGCTGACCCGCGCGACGCGCTCATCGCCGCGAGCACCACGCGGCTCGATGATTTGCCGCGCGGTGCTCGCGTGGGAACCTCGAGCCTGCGGCGCCAGGCGCAATTATTGGCGGCGCGGCCGGACCTTCGCATTGAGCCCTTGCGCGGCAATGTGGATTCGCGACTGCGGCGCTTCGATGCCGGCGAATTGGACGCCATCGTGCTGGCCTGCGCGGGCTTGATTCGCCTCGGGCTGGAATCGCGCATCGCCGCACGCATCGATACCAGGACGTGTTTGCCCGCCGTCGCGCAAGGTGTGATCGGCATCGAATGCCGCGGCTCGGATCGGCGCGCGCTTGAGTTGCTGTCTGCCCTCAACCACTCCGCCACTCGTATCGTCATGGATGCGGAGCGCGCCTTCGCCCACAGGCTGGGCGGCAGCTGCCAGTCACCCATCGCGGCACACGCTAGGCTTGCGGGCGAGGCATTGATACTCGAAGGGCTGGTGGCGGAACCGGACGGCTCGACGCTGCTGCGCGACACGCACACCGGGGACATTGGCCGTCCCGCCGCCTTGGGCACGCTGCTGGCCGAGCGCATGCTCGACGCGGGCGCGGGCCCGCTGCTCGAACGGCTGCGCGCCGGCTGATTCCATGTCTGCCTTGCGCGGCATCGGCGTTCTGGTCACTCGGCCCGAGCAACAGGCCATGCCGTTATGCCGGTTGCTGGAGATTCAAGGGGCGAGCACTTTGCGCTTGCCGGCCATCGAAATCCGGGCATTGGGGAATTGGCGCGACACCGCGGCCCGGCTTGGTGCCCTGGATGATTTCGATGTCATCATTTTCACCAGCGCCAACGCCGTGCGCTTCGGCGCCTCGCTCCTCGATCAGAAGCGCGATCTCACGCTGGGCGTCGTGGGGCCCGCCACCGCCCGCGCGCTGAGCCAAGCAGGCTATCGGGTGGCGGTGCAGCCAGCCGGAAACTTCGATTCGGAGAGTCTACTTCTGCACCCCGGGCTGGAGCATCCGGCCGGCCGCCGCATTCTCCTCATCAAGGGCAGCCACGGCCGGCCATTTCTCGAACGCGAGCTGTTAAGCCGCGGCGCAGAAGTGGTTGCCGCCGAGGTCTATGAGCGGGTCCCTACCACGCCGAGCAATGCCGTCCTCGCAGCGTTGCAGGACAGCTTCGCCGCCGCAGCGGTGCAGGTGATTACCGCCACCAGTGTGGAGATTGCCGAGAACTTGCTCAAAATCGCCGCGCCTGCGCTGCGTCGGCAGTTCGACCACGCTCTTTGGCTGGTACCCGGCGCGCGCGTTGCCGCCGCATTGCGCGAGCTCGGATTGTCGGCGCCGCAACTTATGGCCGATTCGGCCGAAGATCAGGATTTGGTCGCGGCGCTGATACGCTGGCGCGCCAACGTATCCGGCGCATAGTCGAAAGAATCGAAGTACAGGCGCTGAAGGTCAGCACCGCGTGAGGGAAAGTCGCGGCGCACGGCGTCGATCATGGCCGGTGGTCCGGCGGCATACACATCGTACTGGTGCAAATCATCGAGGTCCTCGAGCACGGCCTCATGCACGAGACCGCGCCGGCCCTGCCAGTTGGGCGAGGGCTCGGACAACACCGGCATGTAGTGAAGCCGCGGCGCCCGCCTGGTCAGTTCCTCGAGCACGGCCTGCGCGTATAGATCACGCTCGCTGCGCACTCCCCAGTACAGGGTCATGTCACGTTCAATGCCGCCGCCGATCAGGTACCTCAAGATGCCGAGCAGGGGCGCGATCCCTGTGCCGCCGCCGATGAGCAGCATCGGTGCCGCAGCGGCGCGGTACACGAACTGTCCTAACGGACCTTCGATGTTGAGCAGTACGCTGCGCCTGGCATGATCGAAAAGCGACTCGGAAAACTCGCCGCCGGGCACCCGCCTCACGTGCAGTTCGAGCAGGCGCGAGTCCTGCGGCGGTGATGCAATGGAAAAGCTGCGGCGCCGGCCGCCCGGCAACATGATGTCGATGTACTGGCCGGCCTCGAAATGAAAGTCTTCGGCGGCGGGCAGCTTGAGGTACAGGCCCATGACATCGTGCGCTAACGGCAGCGCGCGCTCGATGCGCGCCGGCAGCCGCTTGATCAGAGTGTGCGTCGGCGTAGTGACCTCGAAAGTTTCGAGCAAGACATCGCCGCGGGCATGTGCCTGGCATAGCAGCACGAACCCTTCGGCGGTTTCGGCAGCGGATATTCCCAGCGGCTGGCCGTGCGGATAGTAGATCTCCCCTTGCAGCAGCCGCGCACGGCAGGAGCCGCAGTTGCCCCCCTTGCAGCTGTGCGGCAAATTCAAGGAGGCGCCGATCGCCGCATCGAGCAGCGCCTGATCCGGTGCGGCGCTGAAGCTGGTATCTGAGTTAAGTATCCTGACGCGCAGAGCCGCAGCCTGGCCTAGCCCGGCTGGCTGCGCTTGCTATCCAGCCATTCGCCGATCGGTTCCCACTGCTTCCAATCGGGCCAGGCGAGGTATTCGGGCAGCTCCAGCACGCCCATGCCGCGCGCATAGGCGCGCACATAGTTCTGCGCCTCGCGCAGGCTGCCCAAGTAGGGCACCTTGAGCTTGCTCAGGTACTGATCCAGTTCTTCGTATATCAACGTGTACTCGCGCACCCGGTTGGCAATCACCGCGAGCCGGGCCTGCTTGCGCGACACCTTGCCGATTTCGAGCAATTCCGCCATGAAGTGCCCGCAGGCCTTCATGTCAATGCTCGACGGCAGCACCGGCACGATGATGGTTTCCGCACGGCGTACCAGCTCGTTGAGCTCCGTGCCGTGTACGCGGGCGGGTGCGTCGATCACCAGGATGTCGGTGTTGCGCGCCACGCCGCGCAGTCCCTCGTCGAATGCGGCGACGCCGCTGATGGCCGGCAGGTCGGCGGGTCGCTGCGCCAGCCAATCGAGGCTGGAACGCTGCGGATCGTAGTCTGCGATGCACACTTGGTGACCGTCGCGCGCGAAAAACACCGCTATGTTCGTCGCCAGAGTGCTCTTGCCGCATCCGCCCTTCGCATTCAATACCATTACGTGGCGCATAATTCCCCGGAGCTTGTAGTTTTCACTAAGGTAAAACTCGAGGCAGGATTTCGCAACCCCCGGTCGCGACAAATTGGCGCTTGGGCTATGCTCCCAGCATGCGGATCGAGTTTCTGAAGATGCAGGGGCTGGGCAACGATTTCTTGGTCTTCGACGCCCCCGCGACTGCCGCCGACGCACACCTGGATTCGAGAAGGCTGCGCGCCCTGGGCGACCGGCACACGGGCGTCGGATTCGATCAAGCACTGATGCTGGAGGCGCCGCGCGATCCGAACACCCGCGTGTTTTACCGCGTATTCAATGCCGACGGCAGCGAGGTCGAGCAGTGCGGTAACGGCGCACGCTGTGTCGCGGCCCTCTTGTATTCTCGCGCGCCGGAATTGGGCCGCGACTTCCGCATGGGCAGCTTGGGGGGAGTGGTGCATGCGCGCGTCACCGACGATGGCATGGTCTCAGTCGACATGGGCGTACCGGATTTCGATCCGCGTGCCCTGCCTTTCAATGCGCCCGCCGGTGCAGGAGCGCTCACCGAGGCGACCGCCTATGCCTTGAGCGTCGACGGTGATGAACTCGAGATCGGCGCAGTCTCCATGGGCAATCCGCACGCCGTACTACAGGTATCCGACGTGAAAAGCGCGCCGCTCGGCCGGTTTGGGCCTAGTATCGAGAACCACCCTCGATTTCCGAGGCGCACCAACGTGGGATTCATGCAGATCGTCAATAGCGACCACATTCGTCTGCGCGTATTCGAGCGCGGAGTGGGGGAGACGTTGGCCTGCGGCACCGGAGCGTGCGCCGCGGTCGCCGTCGGCCGGCGGCGCGGCCAGCTGCTCGAAAGCGTTCGAGTAGACTTGCCCGGCGGGACCGCAAAGGTTTTCTGGGCCGGGGCGGGCGAGCATGTGTGGCTTACGGGACCGGCAACCACCGTGTTTTCCGGATCGATCGATATTTAACGAGATGTACGGGAGCTGAATAATGACAACCAGTCAGGCACGCGGGATCAAGCAGGACGCACTCAACGACGCTACTGTCGCGGAGTATCTGCAGACTTATCCGGACTTCTTCGAACGCAACTCGCCGCTGCTGACCAAACTGCGTCTGCCGCACCTGCGCGACGCAGGCGCCACCGTGAGCTTGGTGGAGCGTCAAGTCGAAGTGCTGCGCGAGCGCAATCAGTCCCTAGAGCGCAAGCTTAAGGAGCTGGTCGATGTGGCCCGCGCCAATGACACGCTGGCCGATCGCATTCATCGTCTGAGCCAGCGTCTGATACGCGCGCACACTCTGCTCGAGACCATCAATGCCGTCGAGACTTCGCTGCGCGAGGATTTCGATGCCATGCACTCGGTGCTCGTGCTGTTCCTCGAACAGGCACGCTCCTTGGAGGGCGCAGGCCGGTTCCTCCGCAGCGGTGATCTCACCGACCCTGACATCAAGAGTTTCGAATCCCTGCTGCAGTCGGGCAAACCGCGTTGCGGCCAAGTCCGCGATGCACAGCGCGACTATCTGTTCGGCAAAGACTCGGTTGAAATCGGCTCGGTGGCGCTCACACCCTTGGGGCCCAAGGGTGAACTCGGGATTTTGGCCATCGGCGCCAGCGACGCGGAGCGCTTTCACCCTGCCATGAGCACTGAGTTCCTGTCGCGTATCGGCGAACTCGTCACTTACGCGCTCATGCGCTAAGGAACTCGTGGCGCAATGGATTCGGACGAACGCGCATGGATCGATCGATTTTTATCGCATCTGATGCACGAACGCCGCATGAGCGCACACACCGTCGCGGCCTATCGTCACGATCTTGGCACCCTCGCAGAATTCTGCGCCCGGCGCTCGGTTGAGTCATGGGAGACTCTCGAAAATTCGCACCTGCGGAGCTTCGCCGCCGCCCAGCATGGCGGGGGCTTAAGTCCCCGTAGCATTCAGCGGCGGCTGTCTGCCGCCAGAACTTTTTTTGAATTCCTGATGCGCGAAGGCCACTGCACGCGCAATCCGGCGCTGGATGTGCGTGCACCCAAGCCCAAGAGGCGGCTGCCGGCCACGCTGGACGCCGATCAAATGGGTCGCCTGCTGGCATTTCGCGTCGACGATTCCTTGTCCACGCGCGACAAGGCCATCATGGAACTGTTCTATTCTTCGGGGCTGCGCCTCACCGAACTCACCTCCCTGGAAGTGACTGCCGTCGACTTGAAGGACCGCACCGTGCGGGTGCTGGGCAAGGGCAGTAAGACACGCATCGTGCCCATGGGACGACAGGCCATCGATGCCCTGAAGAAATGGCTGCAGCAGCGTGCCGGATTGGCCAAGCACGGAGTTCAGGCGCTGTTCGTCGGCCAAAGCGGGCGCCCCCTGTCGGTTCGCGCCGTGCAGTTGCGGGTCGGTGCATGGGGCCGCCGTCAGGGGATCGGGGTCCATGTCCATCCGCACATGTTCCGCCATTCCTTCGCCACCCATCTACTTGAATCCAGCGGCAATCTGCGCGGCGTGCAAGAATTGCTCGGCCACGCCAATATCGGTACCACCCAGATTTATACCCACCTGGACTTCCAACATCTGGCGTCGGTGTACGAAGCGGCTCATCCGCGAGCCCGGCGCCGCTGACTTTAAGCGCTTGAAACAGCCGGTAACGGCCCCACCCTCCTAAGGCTATGAGTGCAAAGACCGTGAGTCATGACCCCGCGCGAATCTATGGCACAACGATTCTGGCGGTGCGGCGCCTCGGGCGCGTCGCGGTCGGCGGCGACGGCCAGGTGACCCTCGGCCAGAACGTAATGAAGGGCAATGCCCGCAAGGTACGCCGCTTGTATGGCGACAAGGTGCTGGCAGGATTTGCCGGCGGTACCGCCGACGCCTTCACCCTGTTCGAACGCTTCGAGGGAAAGCTCGAAAAATTCGGCAATCTCACGCGTGCCGCCATCGAATTGGCGAAGGATTGGCGTACCGACCGCAGCCTGCGGCGGCTCGAGGCGCTGCTCTGCGTCGCCGACATGGAGAGCACCTACGTCATCTCGGGCACCGGCGATGTCATCGAACCGGAGCATGATCTGATCGCCATCGGCTCGGGCGGTAGTTTCGCGCAGGCCGCGGCCACTGCCTTCCTGCAGGCCACCGACCTGTCGGCGCGCGACATTGTCGAACGCTCCCTGAATATTGCCGCGGATATCTGCATTTATACCAATCGCAATCTGACCATTGAAGAGCTGTAACGTCATGTCGCAGATGACTCCGCGTGAAATCGTCGAAGAGCTCGACAAGCACATCGTGGGCCAAAAAGCGGCCAAGCGTGCCGTCGCCATCGCTCTGCGCAACCGTTGGCGGCGCCAGCAGGTGGTCGAATCGCTACGTACCGAGATCACCCCGAAGAACATTCTGATGATAGGTCCCACCGGCGTAGGCAAGACCGAAATTGCGCGCCGGCTGGCGCGACTCGCCAAGGCGCCCTTCATCAAGGTAGAGGCCACGAAGTTCACTGAAGTAGGTTATGTTGGCAGGGAAGTTGACTCGATCGTACGCGATCTTGTCGACATCTCCGTAAAAATGACCCGCGAAGAAGAAATGGCCAAGGTGCGCCATCGCGCCGCGGACGCCGCCGAGGAGCGGGTGCTCGACGTGTTGCTGCCGCGCGCCTCCTCAGAGTCGGCCGGCGACGGGGCGCCGCGCGACAACGAAACCCGGCAACGCTTTCGCAAAATGCTGCGCGAGGGTCACTTGGATGAGCGCGACATCGAAATAGAGGTCCGCGCCAGTCCCATGGGAGTGGAAATCATGGCCCCTCCCGGTATGGAGGAAATGACTCAGCAGCTGCAGGGCATGTTTCAGAATTTGGGCCAGGGCCGCACGCGTCAACGCCGGCTCAAGATCAAGGAGGCACTGAAGCTGCTGGTCGATGAAGAAGCCTCGAAAATGATCAACGAAGAGGAGCTGAAGGTTCGAGCCGTGGAGAACGCGGAGCAGAACGGCATCGTATTCATTGATGAAATCGACAAGATCGCGCGCCGCCAGGAAACCACGGGCGCCGATGTGTCGCGCGAAGGCGTGCAGCGTGACCTTTTGCCCTTGGTCGAAGGGTGTACCGTCAATACCAAGTACGGCACCGTGAAAACCGATCATGTGCTGTTCATTGCCTCCGGCGCGTTTCACATGTCCAAGCCCTCCGATCTCATTCCTGAGCTGCAAGGGCGGCTGCCGATCCGCGTCGAATTGGAACCCCTGGTGGTCGAGGACTTCGTGCGTATTTTGACCGAGCCCGACGCTTCGCTATGCCGCCAATACACCGCCTTGCTGGGGACAGAGGGAGTGGAGCTGGAATTCGTCGACTCCGGGGTGCAGCGGCTCGCCGAAGTAGCGTTTGAAGTCAATGAGCGCACCGAGAATATCGGCGCGCGGCGCCTGCACACCGTCATGGAGCGGCTGCTGGAAACCGTGTCCTTCGATGCCGCAGATCGCAGCGGAACCCGGGTCCGCATCACGCGTGAGTACGTCGAAGCGAATCTCGGCGAACTGGTGAAGGATCAGGACCTGTCGCGCTACATCCTCTAAGGCTGCACGGCCCGCCCCATGTCCCACAGTTCGCCCCAGCCCACCGACGTCAAATTGCGCACTGCCTCGCGGCTGCTCGAAGTGCGCTTCGACGACGGCTCGCACTTCGAACTGCCCTTCGAATATCTGCGGGTCTTCTCACCGTCGGCAGAGGTAGTGGGCCATGGCGGCGGCGAAGGTGTGCTGCAGACGGGCAAGCAGAACGTGGGCATCAGCGGGATCGAGCCGGTGGGGAATTATGCCCTGCGCCTGCTATTCGACGACGGCCACAATACGGGTCTTTACACCTGGACTCTGCTGCACGAACTGGGGCGCGATCGCAGCCGCAAGTGGGCCCGCTACCTAGAGCGCTGCGCGGCAGCCCAGAAATCCGCGCCACGGTAGGCTGCCCCCAGGGGCTGCGCCTCGAGGTTGCGCCTAGAGGTTGCGCTTACAGGTTGCGCCCAAACGCTGCGCAGCAGCTTCAAAGGCACAGCGGCCGGGGTCGGCTACAATGCGTCAAGCAATCAAGGGCCGCCATGGATAACTCGGACCGCAAGGTCGATTTTGGATATGAAAAGGTCGCCTGGGGCGACAAAGCCGGGCGCGTTCGCTCGGTATTCGCCTCGGTAGCCGGCAAATACGATGTCATGAACGACCTGATGTCGTTCGGCGTGCATCGCCTGTGGAAACATTTCACCCTCTCCCTCACCGGCCTTAAGGCGGGTCAGCGCGCGCTGGACGTCGCCGGCGGCACGGGGGACCTCGCCATTGGCATGCTGCGTCAAGTGGGCAAGTCGGGGCGAGTGGTGCTGTCCGACGTGAATCCCGCCATGCTGGCTATCGGCCGCGACCGCTTGCTCGACAAAGGATTCGTCGGCAATGTCGAGTGCATCGTCGCCGATGCCGAGCGCCTGCCCTTTGCGGAGAACTCTTTCGATTGCGTCACCATCGGCTTCGGCCTGCGCAATGTCACCGACAAGGCGGCCGCCCTCAAGTCCATGCACCGCGTGCTCAAGCCCGGCGGCCAATTACTGGTGCTGGAATTCTCCACTCCGGTGGCGCCGGGTCTTAAGCCGCTTTACGACGCCTATTCCTTCAAGGTGCTGCCGCTGCTTGGCCGGCTGGTGGCCGGCGATGAGGCCAGTTATCGATATCTTGCGGAATCGATTCGCATGCATCCGAATCAGGAGACCCTGCTCGAGATGCTGCGCAGCGCCGGCTTTGCGCAAGCGCGCTACCACAATCTGAGCGGCGGCATAGTCGCCCTGCATCGCGGCTACAAGATCTGACATGCCTGCGACCCCTGCATGGCTGGCGTCGGCCGAAGCGCTGTTCAATCGCGGCATCGGCGATTCGGCACAGGCGGCGGCGTTGGCGCGCAATCTCGATGGCACCTGCTTGGCAGTCGAAATCGCCGGAATCTCAGCCATTCGCGCCGGCGTGTCCGGCGGGCGCTTGCACCTGCTCGCCGGCGACAAACCCACGGCGCCCGACGCGACGGCCGCCGCCGCGCCCTCCGGTGCCGCGCCCAACGCCACCATTTCCGGTTCGCTGCCGGCACTTTTACAATTACTCAAGGGCGGCAGCAGCCGCAATCTCAAGGGCGCCATCGGTCATCCTGCGCAGGTTCGCGGTGATGCGGAAATCGCCAACCTGTATCGCGAGCTCTTCGTGCTGGCACGGCCGGATCCCGAGGAAGAACTGTCCCGCTGGATCGGCGATATTCCTGCGCGGCGCCTGTCGCAATTTGCGCAGCACGCGTTCGATACGGCGCGCCGCGTGCGCCGCGTCGCCGCAGAGAACATTGCCGAATATCTGCAAGAGGAAGGCCGAGATCTCGTGAACAAGACCGAGCTCGAAGAATTCCTGCGCGGCGTGGATGACGCACGGGATAACGCCGAGCGGATCGAAGCACGGCTCAAGCGCCTGGAACAGCGCGTGAGGGGCGCCGCTTGATGCGTTTGCGGGTGCTCGCCCGGCTGTTGCAAATTCAGCGCGCCCTAGTCAGGCACGGGTTGGATGATTTCGTGCGGGCGACTCATTTGTATCGGCCGTTTCGCTTTCTTGTATACCTCTCACCATGGACCTGGTTTCAACGCAGCATCGGCACCACTCGCGGCGAGCGGCTGCGCCTCGCGCTCGAAGAATTGGGACCGATCTTCGTCAAATTCGGCCAGGCCCTGTCGACCCGCCGCGACTTGCTGCCAACCGACATCGCCGATGAGCTGGCGAAGCTACAGGATCGCGTCCCGCCCTTCGACGGCGCCATCGCGGTCGCGTCCATCGAAAAGGCCTTCGGCCAACCGCTTGACGACATTTTCTTGAGCTTCGATCGGACGCCGCTGGCCGCCGCCTCCATTGCCCAGGTTCACGTCGCCACCCTGAACGACGGCCGCGAAGTAGTGGTCAAGATACTGCGCCCCGGGATGCGCGAGATCATCGATCTCGACCTCGACGTGTTGGAGTACGTGGCGGCCCTCGCCGACGAATACTGGCGCGAAGCGCGCCGGCTGCGTCCGGTCGAGCTGGTGCGCGAATACCGCAAGACCATTCTCGATGAACTGGACCTGTTGCGCGAAGCCGGCAACGCCGCGCAGCTGAGGCGCAACTTCGCTGGCTCTTCCCTGCTCTATGTGCCCGAGGTCTACTGGGATTACTGCCGCGTCGATGTCATGGTTATGGAGCGCATCCACGGCATCATCGTCAACGACCTCGAGCAGTTGCGCGCGCGCGGCGCGAACATCCGCCGGCTCGCCGAAAACGGCGTGGAAATATTCTTCACTCAAGTGTTTCGCGACAATTTCTTCCACGCCGACATGCATCCCGGCAACATTTTTGTGCAAGTCGACGACCCGCAGAATCCGCGCTATGCGGCAGTGGACTTCGGCATCGTAGGCACCCTGGCGCCGCGCGATCAACACTACTTGGCCGAGAATTTCCTGGCTTTTTTTGACCGGGACTATGGCCGCATTGCAGCCTTGCACGTTGAATCGGGGTGGGTCCCGCCGGGCACTCGGATCGATGAACTCGAGTCGGCCGTGCGCACGGTCTGCGAGCCCATATTCAACAAGCCGCTGAAGGAGATTTCCTTCGCCCAGGTGCTGCTGCGGCTGTTCGAGATCGCGCGCCGATTTGACATGCAGGTGCAGCCGCAACTCATTCTGCTGCAGAAAACCCTGTTCAATATCGAGGGTCTGGGCCGGCAGCTGTATCCGGAGCTCGACCTCTGGCAGACGGCGCAGCCCTACCTGCGCAGATGGATGCGCCAGCGCATGAGCCCGCGGGCCGTGTTGCGCCGTGCCCGCGCCCGCTTGCCGGACTTCCTGCTGGCACTGCAGCAGCTGCCGCAAATTTTCCAGACCACCGTACGCGAAGCGGCGGACGGCCGGCTCAAGTTGCAGGTCGCGAATACGCAGGCCGATGAGCTGCGCGTCGAAATCAGCCGCGGCAACTCGCGGCGGGATGCGGTCATCGTCGCGGCCATGATCTGGTTTGCAGGTGTGGCGTGGCTTGCACTGTCGAGCCGGCTGCTGTGGCTGGGGTGGTTGCAAATGGCCGCCGCCATCCTGCTCTACCTTGGCTCTCGATCCGCCAAGCTGCGCGGCAAATGAGAATCCCAATCGGAAGTCCGACCAGCTATCGCGGCCGCAATGCACGGCCGAATTGGCTCATCCTCGCGGCCTTCGTCGGCTCGGCGCTGGCCGTGGGCGCGATCGATGCCGTCTTCTCGCCCGGCATGTCGGCAGGGGCGCGGCACTGGTATGCGGCGTTGGCCAAGCCCGGCTGGTCGCCTCCCGACAGCTGGTTCGGGCCGGTGTGGTGCCTGCTTTATGTGATGATGGGCGCCGCGGCCTGGCGCATTTGGGGCGAGCGCTACCACCGCGCCAGGACTGCCGCACTGTCAGCCTACGCCATTCAGCTTCTGCTCAACGCCGCCTGGGCGCCGCTGTTTTTCGGCGCCAGGAATCTCGGCGCCGGCCTGTTCGTGGTGGTTGCGCTGTGGCTGGCGATCTTTTGGACCATTCGCGAGTTCGCCCTGGTGAAGGCAGGCGCCGCATGGATGCTGGCGCCCTATCTCATTTGGGTGGGCTTCGCGGGCGCCTTGAATCTCTCGATCTGGAAACTGAATCCTTGAACCCGCTTTACATGCTCTCTTGAACATCCTTCGCGTCAGTCATCGCACCGAGTACCGTTACCAGCATCCGGTAGTGTTGGGTCCGCACCGCCTGATGTGCCGGCCGCGCGACAGTCATGACCTGCGGCTTCTCGATACAGGACTGATCATCTCGCCGCCGCCCTCTGAGCTGCGCTGGATGCACGACGTGTTCGGCAACTCCATCGCCATCGCCGAATTTTCCGAGCCGGCGCAGGAGCTGGTGTTCGAATCGACGTTTCGCGCCGAGCATTTTCCCTTGAGCGAACGCAAGCTCGTCGTCGACGATTACGCCGCCGCCTTGCCGCTGAGTTATTCCGCCTCCGAGACCGTCGATCTCGCATCGTCTCAAGGACGGCACTACCCGGATCCTGAACACAAGCTCGACGCCTGGGTAAAATCGCTGCTCGACACCACGCCGGGGCTGGCAACCTTGGACGTACTGATGGCCATGATCCGCGCCATCAAGTCCGAGTTCGCCTACCGGCGGCGCGAAGAAGTCGGGGTTCAATCGCCGCTGGAAACGCTCGAGCTTGGCTCGGGCAGCTGCCGAGATTTCGCCGTATTCATGATGGACGCGGCGCGCTGCTGCGGACTCGCATCGCAATTCGTGTCTGGTTATCTCTACGATGAGGCATTGATCGACGCCGGCGGCGGCCTGGTCGGCGGCGGCGCAACGCACGCTTGGATACAGGTTTATCTGCCAGGAGTCGGCTGGGTGGAGTTCGACCCGACCAATGCCTTGGTCGGCGGCCGCAATTTGATTCGCGTCGCGGTCGCGCGTGAAGCGGCCCAGGCCGCCCCGCTGGTCGGCTCGTTCACCGGCAACCCGCATGATTTCTTGAGCCTGAACGTCGCAGTGGAGGTTACCGCCGAATAGTTCCGCCCCGCGCAATCGGTAAGATTTACAAAGCCCGCAGCGCATCGGATTGCGCTATCCTCGCGGCTCCCCGAACGCAGAGGTGTCATTGAAGAATTTCCGCTGGCGCGACCGTCGGCGTGCGCTGTTGGATGGCTCCTCTGGGATTGACGAACCCATATCCGCAGAGATCTTCAGCGTCGAGCGACTCGAACAGCACGCGGAGAGCTTGGCGAAAGCGCAAGAAGTATGGCCGGTCCGATCCGCCGGCGTCTCGTTGCACGGCCGGCTGCGCTCGAACGCCGCCACGCTCAATGCTGCCTTTCACGCCCTGATGGCCGGCATTCGCAACGGGCGTGCCGTCACGCCCGCTGCCGAATGGCTGGTGGACAACTACTACATCGTCGATGAGCACATTCATGCTGTGCGGCGCGATCTGCCGTTGCGGTTTTACAAGGAGCTGCCCAAGCTCTCCAACAGCCACTTGCGCGGCTACCCGCGCGTCTATGGGCTTGCCTGGGCCCTGGTCGCGCACTCCGACAATCGCTTCGAACTGGATA
Source organism: Gammaproteobacteria bacterium (assembly GCA_040004115.1). Taxonomy (GTDB): domain Bacteria; phylum Pseudomonadota; class Gammaproteobacteria; order Steroidobacterales; family Steroidobacteraceae; genus Bog-1198. The sequence goes on from JBDUBO010000032.1 coordinate 18,289, forward strand.
CCCTGGTGCGGTTCTGCCGAGCGTATCAACGAGTTCAACCGCTGACTATCGGCGAGCTGTGGGCCATCAGCATCACGTTGCGCGTGATGCTGATTGAAAACCTTACGCGTCTCGCCTCTGGAATCGTGCATCGCCTGGCGCTGCGCGAGCAGGCAGATGCCCTGGCCGACAAGCTGTTGTCGGAAGATGCCAATCAGGCGGCGCCGAACGCCGCCGCTCGGCGCGCAGTGGAGGCCGATCGCCTGCCCAACGCCTTTGCGGCACAATTGTTCCAGCGGCTGCGCGACCATGATCCTGAGACGACGCCGGCATTGCTCTGGCTGCATCGCATGCTCGCCGCCCAAGGTACAACCGCCGACGATGTCGTGCACAGCGAACATCAACGCCAGGGCGCGGTCAACTTGAGCGTACGCAATGTCATCACCAGCCTTCGGCTCATATCGGCGGTCGACTGGGCCAAGGCCTTCGAGAGCGTGAGCCTGGTCGACGAGTTGCTGCGCAGCGGCAGTTCGTTCGGCTCCTTCGACTTCTCCACCCGCGATCTGTACCGGCACGCGATCGAAGATCTGTCGCGGCGCTCGAATCACACCGAACTCGAAGTGGCGCGCCTCGCTTTGGACGCGGCAAGCCACGCCGCCTCGTCAGCGGCGGCCAAGGGCGCAAGCGCCGCCGCCATTTCGCCCCACGCTCTGGAACCGGGCTACTACCTGGTGTCGCACGGGCGCCGCGAATTGGAACAAGAACTGCAATACCGCATCCCCTTGAACCAGCGCCTTGCCCGCCTTACTCGCGGCGCCGGAGTTCACGGCTACGCCGGCAGCATTGCCGCCTGGAGCGCAGCGATCATCGGCGCACTCATTTTTTTCGCCGGGCCGCCGCACACTCAAGCCGGTGCAGCCGCGGCCATCGTGGTGCTCGCCCTGCTCGCGGCCTCCGACGTCGGCATCGCCCTCGTGAACATTTGGGTGACGCATTTTTGCAATCCGCGGGAGCTGCCCGGCCTCGAGCTCTTAGGCGGGGTGACTGCGCAGCTGCGCACCGTGATTGCGGTGCCCGTTCTCTTGACCAATCGCGCCGACATCGAGGATTACGTCCGCGGCCTCGAGGTGCACTATCTTGCCACCCAGGATGGCGACCTGCGTTTTGCGCTGCTCTCTGATTGGCGTGATTCCGCTGTTGAAAATGCCGCCGATGACGCCGAGCTCGTGGACGCCGCCGCTGCCGGAATAGCGCGCCTCAACCGATCCCACGGCAACACTCTCGACGGCGAGCGCTTCTTGCTGTTGCATCGTCGGCGCCTATGGAACCCTGTCCAACGCACTTGGATGGGATGGGAGCGCAAGCGCGGCAAGCTGCATGAATTCAATCGGCTGTTGCAGGGATCGATGGACACGAGCTTCATGGCCATCGGCGGGCGGCCGCCGCAGGTACCCCGAGGCGTGCGCTACGTCATCAGCCTGGACGCGGACACGAGGCTGCCGCGCGGCGCGGCGCTGTCGCTCATCGGCAAGATGGCACATCCGCTCAACCAGCCGCTCGTCGATACTGCCGCTCGGCGCGTGACCGCGGGCTACGGAATACTGCAGCCGCGCGTGACGCCGTCCTTGCCCGTCGGTCTCGAGGCATCGATATTTCAAAGTATCTTTTCCGGGCCGAGCGGCATCGATCCTTATGCGTTTGCCGTCTCCGACGTCTATCAGGACATGTTCGGCGAGGGCTCGTACAGCGGCAAGGGAATCTATGACGTGGCCGCCTTCGAAAGCACGCTGGCCGGCCGCGTCGACGACAACCGTCTTCTCAGCCACGATCTTTTCGAAGGCATCTACGCTCGCTGCGGCCTGGCGTCGGATGTCGAGGTGGTCGAAGAGTACCCGTCGCGCTACGACGTGGCCACGGCGCGGCAACATCGCTGGACGCGCGGCGACTGGCAGCTGCTGCCCTGGGTGCTTGGGATCCGCGGCCCGATGTCGGCTCTCGGCCGCTGGAAAATGCTGGACAACTTGCGCAGGTCCCTGCTCCCTCCCGCGGTGCTGTTGGGGCTCGCGCTGTGCTGGGGGGGCCAAGCGTCGCCGCTATGGACTGCATTCTTTATCGGAGCAGTCGCTCTGCCGGTGCTGCTGCCGTTCTCTTTCAGCTTGCGGCCGCGCTTTGCTGATTTTACCCGCAGTGGCTACCTGCGCACGGCGCGCAAAGAGGCTGCGCAAGCGCTGTCGCTGATCGGCCTGCGGCTGATCTTTCTCGCCGATCAGGCGTGGATCATGATGGACGCCATCGTACGCACCCTGTGGCGGCTGTGCATTTCGCGGCGCCATCTCCTGGAATGGACCACCACTGCGCAAACCAAAGTCGGCATGTCCACCTCACCGCTTGCCTACTACCGGCGCATGTCGGTCGGCGTACTGCTGGCTGTTGCACTGGGCTTGTTGGTAGTGCTCCTTGGGCACGGCATCCCGCTGATCGCGATCCCCTTGCTGCTGGCATGGGTGAGTGCGCCGATGGTCGCGAGCGTCGTCAGCCGGCCGTCGCGCCGTGCTCGCGTGGAGCCGCTAACCCCCGGCGAGATGCAGCGGATGCGCATCATGGCACGGCAAACCTGGGGCTTCTTCGAGAGCTTCGTCACCGGTGCACAGCACATGCTGCCACCGGATAATTTTCAGGAAACCCCGCATCCCGTGATCGCGAACCGAACCTCGCCCACGAATATCGGCTTGTACCTGCTGTCGATTGCTGCGGCCCGCGAATTCGGCTGGCTGGGCACGCTCGACGCCGTTGACCGGCTGGAGGCGGCCTTCTCCTCGCTCGACAAGCTCGAACGTTTTCGCGGCCATTTCTACAACTGGTACGACACCCACGACCTGCGAGCGCTCGATCCGAAGTACATTTCCACTGTCGACAGCGGCAATTTGGCCGGGCACTTGCTGGCGCTCGAAGGCGTCTGCCGCGGCTGGATGGTCAAATCCGACTGGAGCGCCAGCGACATGCGCGGCACTCTGGACACGCTCGAGCATATGCAGAGAGTGGTCCGGACTTTCGATGATGACAGGCGCAATTACGGCGTCTCCTTCAGTCAACTCGACGCTGCGCTCGAAACCATGCGGGTTGCCTTGGAGTCAGGCGGACCGGATGGCTACATGCCCGCTCTGGCCGCCATACTCGAGCAGGCGCGCAATATTCACGACATCGCCCAGGCGCTCTCCGACGAACGCGGCGCAGGCAGCGAAGCGCCGCTCATTAAATGGGCCGACATGCTGCGGGCCAACGTATTGAGCCATCATCGTGAAATCGGCGCTGACGCCCAGCAATTGGCAAATCTCGCGGTGCAATTGCAGAAGCTCGCGCATCGTGCACGCGCTATGGCACTGGCCATGGATTTCGCGTTTCTCTTGGAGCCTGACCGGCAATTGCTCTCCATCGGCTACAGCGCGGCGGAGCGGGTGCTCGATCCCAGTTGCTATGACCTGCTCGGATCGGAAGCCAGACTTGCCAGTTTTGTGGCCATTGCCAAGGGCGATCTGCCGGCCCGTCATTGGTTCAGGCTCGGGCGCCTGCTGACTCCCATCGACAGAAGTTCCGCCCTGGTCTCATGGTCCGGGTCCATGTTCGAGTATCTGATGCCCATGCTCGTCATGCGCGAGCCCGAGGGCAGTCTGCTCGGCGACACATTGCATCTGATCGTCAAGCGTCAAATCGAATACGGCCGTGAGCGCAATTTACCATGGGGGGTGTCCGAGTCCGCGTTCAATGCCCGCGACCGGGAATTCACCTATCAGTACTCGAGTTTCGGCGTACCGGGTTTGGGACTGAAGCGCGGCTTGGGTGCCGACGCCGTGGTGACCCCCTATGCCACCGGCTTGGCCGCGATGATCGATGCCAAAGCCGCCATGCGCAATTTCGAGCGCCTGCAGAAGCTCGGCGCGCGTGGCGAATACGGCTGGTACGACGCGCTCGACTTCACGCCCGCGCGCCTGCCTGAGGGTATAACGGTGGTGCCGGTGCGCAACTACATGGCCCATCACCAGGCCATGATTTTGGTGGCTATTGCCAATGTCTTGAAAGACGGTATGTTTCGCAAATACTTTCATGCCAATCCCGCTATCGAAGCCACTGAGTTACTCTTGCAAGAAAGAACCCCGCGAGATTCCGATGTGCCGGCACCCGGAATTGTCGAATTGCAATCAGCACCGGAACTTCGCGAATTGACGGCCACCGCGCCGCGCCTGTTCAGTTCCCCGCACCACGTTGCGCCGCGCACTCATTTGCTGTCGAACGGAAATTATTCCGTGATGTTGACCGCCGCCGGTTCCGGTTACAGCCGCTGGCGCGACGTCGCCGTGACGCGTTGGCGCGAAGATCCCACCTGCGATCCCTGGGGCAGCTACGTATTCCTTCGCGATGTGGCAAACGGACAGGTGTGGTCCGCCGGCTACCAGCCCGTCGGGCGCGAGCCCGACAGCTACTACGTCGCATTCTTCGAAGATCGCGCGGAAATCACCCGCCGCGACGGACCGATCCTCACCTCCACCGAGGTCTTGGTATCTCCCGAGGACGATGCGGAAGTCCGCCGCGTCTCGGTGACCAACGAGGGTAGCCGTGTCCGTGAAATTGAATTGACGACCTACGCCGAAGTTGTCCTGGCGACAGCGGACTCGGACTCGGCGCACCCGGCATTCTCCAAAATGTTCGTGCGCACCGAATTCATCGCCGACAGCGGCGCACTGCTCGCCTCGCGCCGCACCCGGGAGCCCGGCGATCCGCAGCTCTGGGCGGCCCATTTCAGCGCGCTCGAAGGCGACGCCATCGGCGGCCTGCAGTTCGAGACCGATCGGGCGCGTTTTCTCGGCCGTGGCCGCGACTTGCGCAATGCCGTATCGGTCATGGACGCGCGCCCCCTCTCCAATACGGTAGGAACGGTGCTCGATCCAGTGTTGGCGCTGCGCCGGCGTGTGCGGATCCCGCCCGGCCAGACCGCGCGCATCGCGTTTTGGACCAGCGTCAGCGCCAGCCGCGACGAAGCACTGGCATTGATCGACAAGCACCGCGACATGGCGGCTTTCGATCGAGCCAAAACTCTGACCTGGACCCAGGCTCAGGTGCTGCTGCGCTACCTGGGCGTGGACTTCGAGGAGGCGCAGGCGTTTCAGCGCGTTGCCAACCGTGTGCTGTACTCCGATGCCTCGCTGCGCGCGCCGCGTGACATCCTGGAGAAAAATCTATCGGGACCGTCCGAGTTGTGGCCGCAGGGCATATCCGGCGACCTGCCCATCGTACTGGTGAGAATTGACAGCGAGGACGACATTGAAATCGTCAAGCAATTGCTGCGCGCGCACGAGTACTGGCGTCTCAAGCGCCTCGCCGTGGATCTCGTCGTTTTGAACGAGCGGCCGCCGTCGTACGCCTCTGATCTGCAGCAGGCGCTGGATGCCGCCATCCGCACGTCCCAGATCCGCCGCGACGGAGATGGTACGCGGCGCGGCGCGGTATTTTCGCTGCGCACCGATTTGCTGCTCCCCGCAGTTTGCGATCTGCTGCAAACTGCCGCGCGCGCGGTGTTCGTGGCGCGCCGCGGCACCTTGACCGATCAGCTGGCGCGGCTCAAGGAACCGGAGCCGGTGCCGCGGCTGCGCCTGAGCAATGCCGAAACGCTGATGAAGGACATCACCGCGCGCGCCGCGCCGCCGCTCGAGTTTTTCAACGGTCTTGGCGGCTTTAGCGCCGATGCGCGCGAATACGTCGTGATCCTCGACAAGGGCCAATGGACCCCGGCTCCTTGGGTCAACGTCATCGCCAATGCTCAATTCGGCTGCCTGGTATCGGCCGACGGCTCGGGCAGCACATGGTCGTTGAATGCGCAGCAGAATCAAATCACGCCTTGGTGCAACGACCCGGTCAGCGATGCGCCCGCCGAGGTCATTTACATTCGCGATGAGGCGGCGGGTACGCTGTGGAGCGCCACCCCCCTGCCGATTCGCGAGCCGTCCGGCAGCTACCTCGTCCGCCATGGCTTCGGCTACAGCCGCCTCGAGCATGCCTCGCATGGCATCTCGCTCGAGCTCCTGCAATTCGTGCCGCTCGAAGATTCTCTGAAGATTTCGCGGCTCAAAATACGCAACATTTCGGGCGAATCGCGACAATTGTCCATTACCCACTACCTGGATTGGGTGCTGGGCAACCAGCGCGGCAAGACTGCGCCGTTCATCGTGACCGAAATCGAGCCGAAGACCGGGGCTTTGCTGGCGCGCAATCCCTGGAGCAATGGTTTTGCATCGCGCGTCGCCTTCATGGACATGGCGGGAAGGCAGCGCAGCTGCACGGCCGATCGCGCAGAGTTCATCGGCCGGCACGGATCGCTGGCCGAACCGGCCGCGCTGATCGGCTCGCAACCGCTGGCCAATCGCGTGGGCGGCGGCTTGGATCCCTGTGGTGCGATGCAAACCAAGATCAGCTTGAGTCCGGGCGAAGAATTGGAGCTGCGGTTCCTGGTCGGCGAAGAAGCGTCGTCAGCCGCCTCCGTCGCACTGCTCGAGCGCTATCGGACCGTCGACCTGGACGCGGCGTTGAAGAGCGTGACGGAATTCTGGGACCAGACCTTGGGCGCGATCCAGGTCAAGACGCCCGATCGCTCCATGGATATTCTCGTCAACGGCTGGCTGCTGTACCAGACGCTGGTATGCCGAGTGTGGGCTCGCACCGCGTTCTATCAATCGAGCGGCGCCTATGGCTTTCGCGATCAACTGCAGGACGTCATGGCGCTGATGGTTTCGCGGCCGGAAATTGCCCGCGAACATATTCTGCGCGCGGCTGGGCGGCAGTTCGAGGAAGGGGACGTTCAGCATTGGTGGCTCCCGACCTCCGGTCAGGGCGTGAAAACTCGGGTTTCGGATGATCGCATCTGGCTGCCTTTCGTGCTCGCCCACTATCTTGAAGTCACGGAGGATTTCGCCGTACTGGACGAGTCCGTTCCCTTCTTGAGCGGCGGTCCTCTGCCGGCGGACAGCCACGAGAGTTTCTCCGCTCCCGAATCCAAGACGGCGGGATCACTGTTCGAACACTGCGTGCGTGCGCTCGATTCCGGTCTTACCATCGGTGCGCACGGACTGCCGCTGTTCGGCACCGGTGATTGGAACGACGGGATGAATCGAGTCGGGGCTGCCGGGCGCGGCGAGAGCGTCTGGCTGGGGTGGTTTCTGTACGCGACCTTGCTCAAGTTCGCGCCGGTGGCAGAACGGCGCAATGAGCCGGCCGTGGCAGCGCAATGGCGCAAGCAGGCCCACGCCCTGCAGCAGGCCATCGAGCGCGAGGCCTGGGACGGCGACTGGTATCGGCGCGGCTACTTCGATGACGGCACGCCCTTGGGATCGGTCGCCAGCGATGAATGTAGAATTGACGCCATCGCCCAATCATGGGCGGTGATCTCTGGCGCTGGCCAGCGCGAGCGCGCGCTGCGGGCGATGTCGGCGGTTAACGCGCAGCTGGTCAGACGCAGCGACGGCCTGGTGCAACTCTTCACGCCGCCCTTCGACCGTACCGTACATGACCCCGGCTATATCAAAGCCTATCCGCCAGGCCTGCGCGAGAACGGCGGCCAGTACACGCATGCCGCCATGTGGACAGTGCTGGCCTTCGCCCAGTTGGGCGACGGCGATCGGGCCGGCGAATTATTCTCCATCATCAATCCCATCAATCATGCGGGCACTCGCGCCGGCATTCATCGCTACAAAGTGGAACCCTATGTGGCCTGTGCCGACGTGTACTCGGCTGCGCAGCATGTCGGCCGTGGCGGCTGGACTTGGTACACGGGAACAGCGGGATGGATGTATCGCACGGCAGTGGAGGGAATGTTGGGCATCCACGTGCGCGGCCGGATTCTAGTCGTCAATCCCTGTATTCCGCGTGCCTGGAGCGGTTTCGAGGTCACTCACAGGTACGGTTCGTCGCGCTACCGCATTACAGTGGAAAATCCGCATGGCGTCAGTCAGGGCGTCATCAAGGCAGCGCTCGATGGACAGGCAATTTCGGCATCACCCTGTGAGATCGCGCTGGTGGATGATGGCAGCTACCACTACGGAGTGGTCACCCTGGGTTGATCGTACTATTCCTGGTCGTCGCGTTTTGCGTGCTTTTTGCCGAACGTGCGCAGCAACAGTGTCTTGGCGACGGCACTCGCGGGCAACATGCGCAGCAGTCGCAGCGCCAAGGCGGGACGAGCAATGAGCAGGCCCACGGCCACCGCACCCAGCGTTCCCAGACCGCGGCCGCTGGTGATCATTTGCATGGTGCGGCTGCGCGGAAATCCGCCGTTAGGGTGATCCGCGGTCGCGGTGCCCGCCTGCCTGCGCGGCGGATCGAGCACCCGCCGTATTTCTTCCCGCGACGCGGCCAGTCGGCCAAGAATTGCAGCGCGGACAGATTCGTTTGAGTCGTTCATGTCATCAATCCTGGTCCGACGACGCCAATATGCCCTCGAGCAGCACTCGATCTTCCTGCCACTGCGTGCGCACGGAGTTCAGCATCCGCAACTTCTTGCGTACCACGCTGGATCGATACACAGCTGCCGCCACGGCGCCCACAGAAAATGCACCAGCCATCCATGCGATGGCCGCCACGCGGTAGTGTGTGTCCCACGTGCAAGCGACCACCACTAGGCAGCCCATGAGCAACGCGAACAGCACGCAGACGGCGATGATGGCAGACGCGACGAACTCCGCAGCGAATTCTTGGGATGCCCGCGCCAAGTCGAGACTGGCAAGATCGACATAGGCCGCGAAATGGCGCAACAACGCCGGCGCCGCCTTCGGCAGTGACCACAGCAGTCGCACTGCCGCGTCCTAATTTCGACGGGTTGCCAAAATCCCCACCACCGCGCCGACCAGTGCAGCGATGCCGATCGCCTGCCATGGGCTCTCACGCACATAGTCGTCAGCCGTGCTTGCCACGTTCTCTGCATGTTGCCTTATGGTTTCGGCGCCGTCCGCCAGGCTTTGCTTCGTGGCGTCCACTGCCCGCTGAACTTTGCCGCGCATGCGCACCACGTCTGCGTCTTTCAAGTCCGCGATTCGTGCCATCAGATCTTCGACGTCGGCAATTAAATTCTTGACCTCGCCCGAAGCGGCCGCCTTGATTTCGCTGACCCCTTCGCTCAAATCGTTCTTGAGTCGCCGCCCGGTGGCGCGCGCCTGCTCAGTGGTTCCGTCGAATGTATTTTCCATAGATCTACTCCTCCCAACACGATGCACAGTATCGCCTATCCTGGCCGCAGCCGGAAAACCCTGCCATCGGCTCGAATCAGCCCTTAATGTAGGAATTGACCCACATGATAAACTCAATCGGGCAAGGCGCAAATCAGATGAAAATCCTGGGTGAGGAATTGGGCGGGATCGGTCGATGGTACATCGCCTTACCTCCCTTATTGCTGATCGGTTTCCTCGTCGGCTTGTTCTTCCTCGCGGCGGACGGACAGTCGCGGCTCAATGCGGCCAACGAGCGGGTGCATGCTTCACAGCTGCGGCAGCAAGCCTTGAGCGAGTTCATCGCCCTCATGACGGATGCCGAGTCGGGGCAGCGCGGCTACCTTTTGACCGGCGAGATCTCCTACCTGCAGCCCTATACCGAGGCCGTCTCCAAAGTCGAGGTCGCGCTCGATCGAGTGCGCGAAGCCTATGGCGGCAGCGATGACAGCCGCGAGTTCCATGAATTGCGTATTTTGACCGGCAAGAAACTAGGCGAGCTCGACGATACGCTGGCGCTGTTCAAGAAGAGAGGCCCCGCGCCGGCGATGGGCGTCGTGCGCTCCAACGTCGGCAAGCGCACCATGGATGAGATAACGAACATCATCGACGCCATGCGCCGGGGAGAAGCACAGGAACTGTCCGCGGCCACCGCCCAGTGGCAAGATGATTTTCGCATGTCGCGCTGGGTGTCAACCGCCGGAGTCATCCTGAACATCGGTCTGGTATTGCTCGCCACACGCCTCGTGTACAGCGACATGCGCCGCCGCGCTCTCCAATCCGCCAATCTGAGCAATCAGAAGCAGCAGCTCGAACAACAGGTCGACCAGCGAACCCGCGAATTGTCCGCGCTCTCCACCCATCTGCAAGGAGTGTCTGAGCAAGAAAAGTCCGCGCTGGCGCGCGAACTGCATGACGAACTCGGCGGCTTGCTGGTTGCCGCCCGCATGGATTTATCTTGGCTGCAGCAGCGCCTGCCCACCAGCGATCCGTCCATCGAACAGCGCTTCAAACGTATTCATGAGTCACTGAGCGCGGGGGTCGATTTGAAGCGCCGTGTAGTCGAGGAGCTGCGGCCCACCTTGCTCGACAACATGGGTTTGTTTGCTGCCGTGCGCTGGCAATTCAAGGAAACCTGCCGTCGCGCCGGGCTCAAGTGCACGGAAGCTATCCCCACGGATGAACCCGAATTCAATGCCGATGCATCCATAGGTGTGTTCCGCATCGCCCAAGAGGCGCTGACCAACATCTTGAAGCACGCGGAAGCGAAGTCCGCTGACCTGACCATTGGAATCGAAGGCGACACCTTCGTGCTGCGCGTCTCGGACGACGGCAAGGGGATCGCACCGTCGAGGCTGCAAACCATCACCTCCCATCACGGCCTAGCGTCGATGCGCCATCGAATAGCCGCGCTTGGCGGCACCTGGGAAGTGAGTACTCCGAAAGGCGGTGGTACGAAAGTAACCGCCATTATTCCACTGCAACGCATGCGGGGGCAGAAATCCGCCTCGGCCTCCGCCTAAGAACAACCCTCGCCGCTGCCGGCGAGGGTTCGTTCGATCACTTATTCGCTCGTTAGCGAACCAAGGAGCCGGTCGCCGGGACAGAGCTGCGCGGCGAGATCGCCTGGCTGTCATTTCCGCCGATGACTACTTCGACACGCCGATTCAACTGGCGGCCGCCGGAATCGTTATTGTCGGCAACCGGGTAGGCCGCGCCGTAACCCGCGGCGCTCATCCTTGCGGAATCGATGCCTCGCGACAACAGCGCCGACTTGACTGCATCCGCGCGGCGGCGCGACAGATCTTCGTTGTACGCAGCCGTTCCCACACTGTCGGTAAAGCCGTCGATCTGCACCAGCCGGTCCTTGTGTTCGTTCAAGAACTGCCCGAGCTGGTCCATTGTGCGGCCGGCGCCCGGCTTCAATTCTGCCCGCCCGGTATCGAACAACACGTCACCGAGAGTCAACACCAGTCCGCGCGGCGTGGGAGTCGCCTTGAGCTGATCGACTTCCGCCTGCAGCCGCGCCGCGTCCTGCTGCGCCCTCGCCGCGTCCTGTTGCGCCAGCAAGGCGTCCGCCGCCGCCTGATCGCGCTGATCGAGCGCGGCATTAGTGGCGGCCTTGGCGCTCTGAACTTCACGTGTGCGGGCGCTCAGCATGATCCGATCGCGCTCGGTCTGGCCCTCGGCTACGCGGGCGTCGTCCGCCTTAGCAGCGCCGTGAATACGGGCCAAACGGGCGTTCTGCGCAGCCATGTAGGCAGGCTGTCCGATATCCGATTCGCGGTGGTGCAGGGCAGCATCGTCGGCGATCGCGAGATTCTTGCGCGCCGCCTCCAGATCCAGCGCCGCGTACTTGCTCACATTCGGATCCGATTCGGCCGCTCGAACCGCATCGTGCGCACTTTCCAGGGCCGCGTTCGGCCGCGGGCCACTCGCGCACGCGCCCAGAGCCAGCGCCAAAGCAGTTCCATAAATTAATTTGACGTTCATGTTAATACCTTATTGAGCGGGTGGGGTGGCACGTATGGCTTCGCCGCGCAGCGCTTGCATGCTGGCATCGAATTCCATCGCCGCTTTGTGCGAGCGCTGTTGCTGAGCAGTGGCTTCTGCCAGCTGTGCGTCGATGTCGGCCTGCTCGGCGTACATCGTCGCGGGCTTTGCTTCGTGATCGGCGGCGGCCTTCTCGGCAAGTACCAATTTTTCGCGGGCTGTGGCCATCTCCACCGGCGCCAGCTCGGGAGCGCCGGATTGCTCAGCGCGCTGCACCGATGCCTTGGCCACCGCGATTCTTTCGTTTGGGACCGGATTAGCGGCCAGGGCCGACACAGCGAATGTCAAACCGGCGCAGGCGATGGCGCCGCGGGTCAATGTTGCTAACTGAATTCTCATAAATACTCCTTTGGGTGTCGCGGTTCGCTCAGGCCGCTGTGTCGTCGGGCGTCGGTCCCACGAGAACTCATCATAAACACCCTTGATGCGCGCTTATGTCGGACATAACGCCGAAGCAGCTGCGCTAAATGCTGAAGGACCTGTAGGCGTTACGGCGGGCGAGCGCGCAATTCGGCATCAGCCGGTAGGTTTTGGCACGCGCTGCATGCGCGCTCGGCTGATCAATGTTTCGACAGGTGTGCTTCGCAAATGTCGTGCAGCACTTCGGGGAGGCGGCCGTAGTCGCGCGCTTTGTCCAGAAAATGCGTGGCGCCGAGCGCGATGGCAGCGTTCTTGTATTCCGGCAGATCGTAGTTCGTCAAGACGATGATGCGCGGCTTCACCAGCGCGCTGGCGAGCGCGCGCATAACACCGAAGCCCGTGCCCTGCTTCAAGTGCAAATCGAGAATGATCACATCCACGGAGTCGCGCGTGGCCGAAGCAACGGCCGCCGCTTCTGTGTCGGCGGTGCCGATCAATTCCACCTGAGGAATTTGGCGTATGGCTTCAGTCAATCGCTCCGTCAATACCTTGGAGTCTTCGACGAGAAGAACTCTCAAGCATTGAGCCATTGACATTGAGTCCGTAAAATTGATGTCCACGCCAGCCGCAGTTTAGCGTCCTGCCCGGCACGCCGACCACGGGGTCTTCGTAGGTCTTGCTGTAGGAAAATTCTCACAGAATTTCACTCATTGGATGAGCCCATTGCGTAACGCATAAGAAGTGATGTCTGCGTTGGCGGTAAAGCTCATCTTCTCCAGAATACGGCTCCGGTAGGTACTCACGGTCTTCACACTCAAGCTGAGTTCATTCGCGATATCCGAAACTCCGCGGCCCGCTGCTATTTTGCAGAAGATTTGAAATTCGCGGGTGGACAGTCGCGCGTGTAGTGGTTTGTCCGGATCGCCGTCGAGGTCGGCCACGAGGATCTCCGCCAGCGCAGCGCTGACATAGCGACGGCCCGACAATACCGTACGCACCGCCTTCATCAATTCCTCGGGCGCGCTGTCCTTCGACAGATAGCCGCTCGCGCCGGCGCGCAGCACGTTCACGGCGTATTGCTGCTCAGGCAGCCCGCTCATCACCAGCACACGCACGCTGGGATGGCCGGTCTGGATATGTCGCAATATGTCGAGTCCGCTGCGATCCGGCATATGGATGTCGAGCAATACGAGGTCCCACTCCTGCTCGCGCAGTTGACTGAGGGTTTCGTTGCCGCTCGCCGCCTCACCTACGGCATTGATGCTGGCATCGGCTTCCAGGAATTGCTTGAAGCCCGCTCGGACCACTGCATGATCATCTGCGATCAGTACTCTTGACACGATTTATTCTCCGTAACGCGGGTGCTTAGGAATTTGCACACTCTTGGCTTTGTGAATACCCGTTGAGCTTGTTATACAGCGTCTTCAGGCTACATCCCAACGCATCGGCGGCGCGCCGCTTGTTGCCCTTGAAATAATCCAGAGTCGCCTCGATCAGCGAGCGCTCCATGTCGTGTATGCGCGATCCAACGCGGATGTTGAGATGCTCGCGGTCGTTCGAGCCGTCGGCGGCCCGTGCGCCCCCCTGAATCAACGGTGCGAGTTCTAGAACCGTATCGGCCAGTATGTAGGCGCGCTCCATGCAATTCTTGAGTTCGCGGACATTTCCCGGCCAGCTGTGCTGCTTCAATGTCATGCGTGCCAGCGCCGAAAGCCGCTTCTGCGTTCGCCCCAAGGCGTTGAGTTCGGCCAGGAAGTGCTCTGCCAGCAATTCCACGTCGTCGCCGCGGCTGCGCAACGGCGGCAGGGCCACGGGGAACACTGCCAGGCGGTACAACAGGTCTTCGCGCAATTGCCCGCTCTGCACCGCCTGCAGCGGGCAGCGATTTGTGGCGGCGATTACGCGCACATCCGAGGTGAATTCCGTGCTCGCTCCCATGCGGTAACATTTTCGCGTTTCCAGCACCCGCAGCAGCCGGGTTTGCATGTCGAGCGGCATCTCAGTCACTTCGTCGAGCAGCAGAGTCCCGCCCTGAGCACGCTCGAACACGCCGGCATGGGCACGCACGGCTCCGGTGAAACTCCCCTTATCGTAGCCGAATAGTTCAGCCTCGATGAGACCGGCCGGTATGGCACCGCAGTTGATGGCTAGGAACGGACCGTCGCGGCGTGCGCTGCACTCGTGAATCGACTTGGCCGCCAATTCCTTGCCGGACCCGCTCTCGCCGGTCAGCAGCACACTAGCCTCGGTGGGGCCGACCCGCTCGATGAGCCGGAAAACTTCCCGCATGGCGGCCGATGCGCCCACTAGCTGGGAAATCGCGGTCACGGGCGCCGTCTGCTCGGGAAAACTCAGGCTGACACTACTCATTGCTTCTCCTCCTTGCGCCCGTGTAATCGTTACACTGAACGCTCCCCGATTTGTAACCTGTGCAGCCCCCTACCTGCCAGGGAAAGGCGCTGATCCTCGGCTCAGACTTCACGCGATTTGCTGTAGGTGTTTGTCCGACACCGCACGAATGGGAAGCGGATGGCTCAGCCTACGGTTCGTGCGCCGCACTGGTTCCGCAGCGCCAGCAGCTGGTAAATTGCGGCTCGAGCACCTCGCCGCAATGCTCGCAGGTCCACGACTCGCCGCCCGGCGCCACCGCAGCGCGTGCCAGAGCGCGCAAGGCGGTTGCTTCATCGGCGTCCTCGACGTACAGCTGCGGCCAGGTTTCCAGCATGGGCAAATCGCCCAACGCCCCCGCCAGGTATTGATTGCGCAGCTCGCTCTGGATTCCCGCCGTGAGCAGCAGATTGCGCGCATGCGCCACTTGTATCAGCGACGCCGCACGGAACACCCGTTTCATGGAATGAAACCCCTGAATCTGCGCCGCATGCCTAAAGTCCGCGTAAGGACCTCAAAAACGCCCCGACATCCTCGCCTCGCTCCAGAACCTCGACCAAGGCGGAGCCGATCACCACGCCGTCCGCGTGGCCCGCGAACCGCGCAACTTGTTCCCTGGAGCGGATGCCGAAACCCGCGCACACCGGCGCGGTCGAACAACGCTTAACTCGATCCATATACTCCAGCACATCGGGCGGGAGTTCTGCCGTCGGCCCCTTGGGAGCGCCGGTGGTGCCGGTCATGGTCACGGCATACACAAAGCCCTTAGCCTCGCGGCACAGCAGGGCCAAGCGCTCGGCAGGAGTGACTGGAGTCACCATCTGTACCAGCGCCAGTCCCTCGCCGTCCAGCGCCCGCCTGAGGTCGCCGCTTTCCTCGAAGGGCAGGTCGGGGACGATGAATCCGGCGACCCCCGCCGCCGCCGCCGCGCGCGGCAGCCTGTCGAGCCCGAACTTGAGCAAGGGATTCAAATAGCTCATCAACAGTGTGGGTGCGGCATGGCGAGGATTCACAGCCTTTAATTCTTCGAGTATCCAGGGCAGGGTCACACCATCGGCGAGTGCCGCGAAGCTCGCGCGCTGAATCGTGGTGCCGTCGGCCATGGGATCCGTGAAGGGCACCCCGATCTCCACCACATCGCACTCGGCGGCAACCGCGGCCAGATTCTCCCTGAATCCGCGCCGCGTCGGAAAGCCGGCAGTGAGAAACCCCACCAAGGCCGGACGGCCCTTCGCCGACGCCGCCCGAATCGCGGCGGAGATGGCGTCGCGCGGCGTGATCGCAGGCGCTTCCTTCATCATCTAGAGATCCTTTAGCAGGGTGCGTTGCAGGATGGGCATGTCCTTGTCGCCGCGGCCGGAGCAGCCAATCAGTATCTTTGCGCCGGGATGAGCCTTGGCGTAACGCCGTGCGCCGTAGAACGCGTGGGCGCTCTCGATCGCCGTCAGTATCCCTTCGAACTTCGCGCACTCGGCGAGCGCATCCAAGGCCTCATCGTCCAGCACCGACTCGTAGGTAACTCGCTTGGTCGTCATCAAGTAGGCGTGCTCGGGTCCGACCCCTGAGTAATCCAAGCCCGCGGACACCGAATGAGTCTCCTGCACCTGACCGAACGCATCCTGCAAAATCAACGTATAGCTGCCCTGCAAAACGCCGGGGCTTCCGGAAGTCAAAGAGGCCGCATTATCGCCGAGGCCGGTGCCGCGGCCGCCGGCTTCTACCCCCAGCAGCTTCACTTGGGCGTCGCCCAGGAATGGATGGAAAAGGCCGATGGCGTTCGAGCCGCCGCCCACGCAGGCCACCGCGACATCCGGCAAGCTGCCTGCCTGTTCCAGCATCTGCGCACGCGCTTCGCGGCCGATCACGGACTGCAACTCGCGCACCAGGTAGGGATAGGGGTGCGGTCCCACCGCTGAGCCCAGGCAGTAGTAGGTGCTGTCGGGATCGGACACCCAATCGCGTAGGGCCTCGTCGATGGCGGCGCGCAAGGTCGCATCACCGCCCGTGACCGGCACCACCTTGGCACCCAGTAGGCGCATGCGCCCGACATTTGGGGCCTGGCGCTCCACATCCACCGCGCCCATGTACACCACACAGGGCATGCCCAGACGCGCGGCCGCGGCGGCGCTGGCGACGCCGTGCTGGCCCGCGCCGGTCTCCGCAATGATGCGCTTGGCGCCCAAGCGCTTGGCGAGCAGTATCTGGCCCACGGCGTTGTTGATCTTGTGCGCGCCGGTATGCGCCAGGTCTTCCCGCTTCAGCCATACTTGCGCGCCCCAGCGCTTGCTTAAACTAGGTGCGTAGGAAAGAGCAGTCGGACGTCCCACCCAGGTCTTGAGCTCACGCATGAATTCGGACTGAAAATCGGCGCTTAGCAAATGCCGGTCGACTCCCGCCTGCAGCCGATCGAGCGCCAGCACCAGAGTCTCGGGAACATAGCGTCCGCCGAAGTCGCCATAACGGCCGACAGCATCGGGATAAATGGGCGTCGCAGCCCGCAACAGCGAATTCATGAGTCGTTCTCCAGCTGCGCCGCGGCAGCGCGCGCCGCCCGGACGAATTCATGTATTTTTGCGGGATCTTTGACTCCCGGCACTTCCTCCACGCCGCTGCTCACGTCCACCCCGAACGGTCGCACCGCTTGGATGGCCTCGGCCACGTTCTGCGGAGACAGGCCGCCGGCCAGAATCACTTCGGTCTGCCGCGCAAGCTCGGCCGCCCGCCCCCAATCGGCCAGCTCACCGATGCCGCTCGACGGCCCTTCGAACAGCATGCGGCCCGGCAGCGGGTTCGGCGTCTTACGGCCGAAGCGCACCACGGGAAGCACTTTGATATGCGCCGGTATTTTCAATTCGCGCAAATCCTCGACGTCGGTCTGGAAGTAATCCGGCTTGAGGATTCGGCAAATCTCGTCGACTTTCATTTGCAGCGGGTGCTGTGCCACCGCGATCCGCAGTATGCCCGGCGGTGCCAACGCAGCCAGCTGCGCTGCCTGGCCCGGCGTCACCTGCCGCGGGCTGGGTGCGAATACAAAACCAATCGCGTCGACATTAGCCTCCGCGGCGGCAGCGACGGCATCAGCACTGGTTATGCCGCAGATCTTGATCCACATGGCGCTGAGTGTAGCCACTTTAAGGTTGCACTGTCCGCGTCGCCTGGAATATTTCGCCGAGCAGCTGCGACGGGTCATCGGCCGCCATCAGAGCGGTGCCGATCAAGGCGATGCCATAGCCTAGGCGTTGCATGTTGCGCGCGTCGGCGGCGCACACCACTCCGCTCTCGGCCACCGCAGGCGCGCCGACGGGCAGCAGATGCGCCAGCGCCGCAAAGCGCTCCGGCACCACCTTGAGAGTCTGCAGGTCGCGGCAATTGATGCCGATCAACACCTGCTCGGTCTGACCCGCGAGTGGCCCCGCGAGTGGCTTCGGCGCCGCACGTGCTGCCATCACTTCGCGCGCGATTTGCAGATCCGTTTCGTCGAAGGCTTCCAGCAACACGAACAGGCCGTGCTCCGTCGCGGCGTCGAGCAACTCCGCGATTTTCTCCCGCGACAACATGCGTACGATCACTAGAACGCCGCCCGCGCCGGCCGCGCGCGCCTCCAAAACTTGGATTGGATCGACCAGAAAATCCTTGCGCATGACCGGCACGCCCAAGGGCCGAAGCGCCGCCGCGGCCTGCCGCAAATGTTCCAACGAGCCGTCGAAGCGCGTGGGTTCGGTCAACACCGACACAGCCGCCGCACCGCCGCGCGCGTATGCGGCGACGCGCCCCAGCCAATCCTGACTCTCGGTGCCCAACACGCCGGCAGCCGGCGACCGCAGCTTGAGCTCGGCGATGACGTCGAATCCCGAGCGCGACAGGCGCAACGGCGGGCCCGCAGGCGCTGAACGCGCACGGCGTTGCAAATCTGCCACGGACTCATGCCGCAGCACCTCGGCCACTCGCGCCGCGCTGGCGCGTGCCATGTCGTCCAAGAAGCCGCTCATAACCTTGCCTGCCTCATGCTGCCGCCCCGCCGCCCTCACTATCTGCCGCGAACCGCTGCAAGCCCCTCAGCCACGTAAGCGCGCGCCCGCCATCGACGGCGGTGCAGGCCAGATCGATGCCCGCTTGAATCGTAGCCGCACGGCCGGCGATGAACAGCGCAAGGCCGCACTGCAGCGCCAAGGCGGCATAGTGTGCGCCGCGGTCGCGGCCCTCGAACACGTCGAGCAAGGCTGCCAGATTCGCTCCAGCCTCGCCGCCTGCCAAATCAGCGGGACCGCAAGCCGGCAGCCCGAAATCACGCGGATCGACCTCGTGCCGGCGAATCGTATCGCGCGTCACGTCGAAAACCAGAAACGGCCCGATGGGCGTGGCTTCGTCCCAGCCCGCGGCGCCATGCACCACCCAGGCACGCTCGATGTCCATCCCCGCCAATGTCCCAGCCATCAACTCCGCCGTTGCCGCGTCATAGGCGCCGATCAGGCGAAAGCGCGGCGCGGCGGGATTGGTCAAGGGTCCCAGCAAATTGAACACGGTGCGAATGCCGAGCGCGCTGCGGATCGGCGCCACCGCCTTCATCGCCGGATGAAAATAGGGCGCGAACAAAAACGTGAAGCCCGTGGCTTCGAAGCAGCGCGCGGCTTGCGTCTCGTCCAGCGGCAGTGCGAACCCCAGCGCTTCGATCAAATCTGCGCTGCCGCTGCGGCTGGAAATGGATCGATTACCGTGCTTGACTACGGGCAGGCCGCAGGCCGCCGCCAGCAGCGACGCCCCCGTCGATAAATTCAGGCTGCCTGAGGCATCGCCGCCGGTGCCGACGATGTCAATGGCATCAAGCCCCATCGGCAGATGCGGCTTGCGCGCCAGCGCGCGCATCGCCGCGGCAAAGCCTCGCACTTCTGCGGCAGTAACACCTTTGGTGCGCAGCGCGGCCAGCAGCGCGCCGGCCATCGCCGGCGCGAGCTCGGACCCCGTCAGCATCGTCAGCAATGCCGCGGCGTGGCCTTCGCTGAGGTCGCGGCCCTGCACCAAGTGGTCCAGTATATGGCGCGGGCTCGATGCAAAGTCGCCGACGTTGCTCACGTCATGTCTTCAGGAAATTGCCCATGAGAATTGGGCCGTCCGGAGTAAGCACGCTTTCCGGGTGGAATTGCACTCCTTCAATGGGCAGCGTCCTATGCCGCACGCCCATGATTTCGCCTTCCGCGGTGCGCGCCGTGACTTCGAGAACGGGCGGAATATTGTCCGGCGCCGCTATCAGCGAGTGATACCGGCCGGCCTCGAAGTTCGTCGGCATGCCGGCATACAGTCCTTTGCCGTCGTGCATGACGGGCGACACCTTGCCGTGCATCAGCCGCGCTGCGCGCACCACCTTGCCGCCGAACACCTCCACCAGCGATTGATGGCCGAGGCACACGCCGAAAATAGGTGTGCGGCCGGCGAATGCCTCGATCATCCGCATCGACACCCCTGCGTCGCGCGGCGACCCCGGACCCGGGGAAATGACCAGATGCGAGGGTGCGAGCGCCAATGCTTCTTCGATGCTGATGGCATCGTTGCGATGCACGTCTACCTCGGCTCCGAGCACCAGGAAAGCCTGCACCAGATTGTAGGTGAACGAGTCGTAGTTATCGATCAGCAGTATCTTGGGCCGCATCTTACAGGCCCTCGGCCGCAAGCTCGAGTGCTCGCCGCAGCACCGCACTCTTGGCCATCAGCTCTTCATATTCGGCTTGCGGCACGCTGTCGGCGACGATGCCGCCGCCCGCCTGATAACTATAGGTGTCGCCGCGAAACACCAGCGTGCGAATGGTGATGGCCTGATCCATGTCGCCGCGCCGGCCGAAGTAGCCCACCGTTCCGCCGTACAGCTCACGGCCCACGGGTTCGAGCTCGTCGATGATTTCCATGGCGCGCACCTTCGGCGCCCCAACCAGGGTGCCGGCGGGAAAGGTCGCGGCAAACAGATCGAAGGCGTCGTACCCCGGCGCCAACCGCCCGTTGACGCCGCTGACGATGTGCATGATGTGGCTGTAGCGCTCTATCACGCGATACGGATCCACCATCACCGAGCCGGCGGTCGCGACCCTGCCCAAGTCGTTGCGCGCCAAATCCACCAGCATCACGTGTTCGGCATTCTCTTTCGGATCCGCCTTGAGTTCCGCTTCCAGCGCGGCATCGCGCAGCGCATCGGCGCCGCGCGGGCGCGAACCCGCGATCGGCCGCAGCTGCGCGTACCCATCATGGCACTTGACCAGCGCCTCGGGTGAAGATCCCACCACGGTGATGTCGCCGAGCTCGCAGAAGTACATATAAGGAGAAGGATTGAGCAGCCGCAACGCCCGGTACACTTCGAAAGGACTCAACGCATGCTGGCCCACGAAACGCGACGCCAGCACCAGCTGGTACACGTCGCCGGAGGCGATGTACTCCTGCGCGCGCCGCACGCGGCTGGCATGCGACTCTTGAGTGAGCGACGGCGTCGCAGGCGAGAAGCGGCCCGGCGCGAGCACCGCCGGCACGGCACCGCGCATCGCGCGTATCACCTCCCGGCGCAGGCTTTGTCGTTCGGCCTCGCTGCCGTCATGCAGCAGCGCCACGCTGCGGGTCAGATGATCGAACACCAGCAGGGAGCGCGGCGCCAAATAGTGCGCGTGTGGTGTGGTGGTGTCATCGAGACTGCGTCCAGGCACGCGTTCGAAGTAGCGCACCGCATCGTAGGCAGTGTAGCCGACCAAGCCGCCGAGAAGCGGAACTCCCGGCACTTCCGGTAGCGGCCGCGGCGCCTGGACGAGCGCGCCGCGCAAGGCGTTCAAGAATTCGTTCTTCGAGCGCGGCCGGGCCGAATGCACGCCGCCTATGTCGAGCCCCGCGGCGTCCAAGCGCACCTCCAGGCAATCACCGAATCCGATGAAGGAATAGCGCGCTAGCCGTTCGCCCCCTTCCACGCTCTCCAGCAGGAATCGCGGCCGAAACGGCGCCAGCTTCAGATACGCCGACACCGGCGTATCGAGATCGGCTGCGATGTCAAATGGGGGCTTCATGCGTGCAACCTGCAAATCTCACGGACAACAAAAAACCCATCACCGGCTTGAGGGCGGAGATGGGTTCTGGATACCGACGAATTAAATTTTAAGACCGACCAGCGCCCACTCCTTACGGAGTGCGCCACCACCAAGTTTTTCGAAGCATAGGCACGGTCGACATTGCGGAAGTATCGCCTTGCGGGACGAGCAGCGTCAAGCCAGTTTTTTCTTGAATTTGCGGCTGAGCTCCACGAATCGCGGGGTAAGGCCGATGTCCTCGTACACCGGATCGCCCTGATCGTCGTGCGAAATGACCTTGGGTCCCCGCTCATAGGGCATGGCGGCGGCAATTTCGTCAAGGCCGGCGCGCAGCAGATCGGTGATCAGCACTTCGACGGGCTGTCCGGGGAACAGCTCGGCCAAGGCATGCAGCCGCGCCGCGTCGTCCAACTCCAGGCGTATCGGGTATTCCTTGGCGGTCAGCGTGGGCACCGGATCTTTCTTCCAACGATCGAGCAAGGGCTTGAATTTCACGACTACTCCCGCCATACCTAAGTGATGCGCATTATAGACCGCAGGCAGCGTCGTGCCGGCACCGTGTAAGTAGTCGACCCTTGGCACCGCGTCCTTCACCCCATATTGCGGAATCACCGCACGGTCCGGCGTCGCCGGCGGCCGACTCCGGCGGCCTGCAGCGCAGTTGGCTCGGCGTTTTTACTTACAGCCGCCGCGCGCTGCTGCTGGTGTGGACCACCGACAAGAAGCTCAGCATCGCGCTCGCCGTACTGACGCTGGTCGCCGGCGTGCTGCCGGCAGGAGTGGCCTACGTCGGCGCGCAAATTGTCGATGCCGTCATTCACGCTGCCGAATTGCATCGCCAAACGGGTACCGGGCAGTTCGCCCCGGTCATGCGGTATGTGGCGCTCGAGGCTGCGCTCATCGCTGCCATGTCCATGGCGCAACGGGGCATCTCGCTCGCGCAATCCCTGCTGCGCGCCCAATTGGGCCAGCGCGTCAACGTCATGATTCTGGAAAAGGCGCTGACCTTGGAACTGACGCAATTCGAAGACTCGGAGTTCTACGACAAACTGACCCGAGCACGGCGCGAGGCCTCCAGCCGCCCCTTGAGCCTGGTGATGCGCACCTTCGGCCTGTTGCAAAATGCCATCTCGCTGGTGTCCTTCGGCGGAC
>JBDUBO010000100.1:0-13658 GCA_040004115.1 Gammaproteobacteria bacterium
GGGATCGACGTCATCGCGGCGGACGTCAAGCCGGAAATGGAAGAATGGATACGCGGCGCGGTCGCCAATGCGGAGCCTGCGCTGGCGCGGCTGACCTCCGCACCGTTGCCCCGCAAGGGCGAATTGTCCTTCACCACCGATCTTAAGGTGATGGCACAGCGGGCCGATTTTATCCAAGAGAACATTCCCGAACAGCTGCCGTTGAAGCAGCGCATGCTGGCCGAAGTCAGCCGCCACGCCGCCGCTGACGTGATCATCGCCTCCAGCACCTCGGGGCTAACGCCCACCGATTTGCAGCGCGACATGCTCGGCCCGGAGCGCTTCTGCGTTGCACATCCGTTTAATCCTGTGTACTTGCTGCCGTTGGTAGAGTTGGTCGGCGGGCAACAAACCGCGCAAGCCACCATCGATGCGGCGGCGAAATTCTTCACCTACATCGGCATGCACCCGTTGCATGTGCGGCGCGAAATTCCGGGGCACCTGACCGACCGCTTGCAAGAAGCCTTGTGGCGCGAGATTCTGCACCTGGTCAATGACGGCATCGCCACCACCGGCGAGCTCGATGAGTCGATCATTTATGGCCCGGGACTGCGCTGGGCCGCGATGGGCACGAATCTGATCTACCACCTCGCGGGCGGCGAGAGCGGCATGCGGCACATGCTGGCGCAATTCGGACCCTGCCTGAAGTGGCCGTGGACCAAACTCGAAGCACCGGAACTCACGGAGACTTTGATCGATCGCATGGTCGAGGGCACGCAGGCACAGGCTGCGGGGCGATCGATTCGGGAGCTGGAGCGGCTGCGGGATGATTATCTGGTCGCTATCCAGCAGGTGCTGCGTCAATACAACATCGGTGCCGGTGCCACCTTGCGCTCGCTGGAAGAAAGGCTGCACAAGGATGCTTGCGCCGGCCAAGCCCAGTCATCCGGCGAATCGGGCACGCCGATGCGGATGCTGGAGGCAGTGGTCAGGCCGGAATGGGTGGATTACAACCGTCATATGTCGGACTTTCGCTATGGCCAGGTGTTCGGCGATGCGGTGGAGCCGCTGTTTCGCCAAATCGGAGTCGATGAGGCCTATCGCGCGTCCGGCCGCATGTACTACACCGTTGAAAATCATATCCGGCACTTAGGAGAGGCCAAGGTGGGGGAGTCGCTGTACGTAACCGCGCAGGTGCTCGAAGCAGACGACAAGCGACTGCACGTCTTTCAGCGCATGTTTCGCAGCCGGGACGACCGTCAGATTGCGACAGCGGATCAAATGTATCTGCATGTCGATACCGCCGCTGCCAAGGCCTCGGCCGCAGATCCCAAAGTGCGCGCCAAGGTGCAGCAGATTCTGCGGGCGCAGGCGGCGCAGCCGCGGCCGGCTGAAGCGGGCCGCGCGGTCGGTCTGGGAAAGCGTTAGAGCGCGTCATGCCGAAGATCGTCGATCACGCAAAGCGGCGCGACGAAATTGCTCACGTCGCGTGCCAGGTGGTCGCGAACTATGGATTCGAGCAGGCCACGGTGGCGCGGATCGCGCGAGCGGCGGGCTACACCACGGGCATGGTGGCTCATTACTACGAATCGAAGCAGGAGATCATTCTCGCCGCCCTGCGGCTGATGCTGCTGCGAATCGAGCAGAGGCTGACCCGTGAGCGCGAAACCGACGAAGCGAATCTTCTGGATGTGCTTTCCGAAGCGCTGGCCATCGATCCGCAGCGCTTCACGGAGTGTGCATTCTGGATGGCCTTCTGGGGACAGGTGTCGGCCGATAAAAAGCTCAAGCGCCTGAATGCCTGGGTGCATCGCGAATACCTGCGTTTGTTCGCCCGATGTTTTGCCGAGTACTGGACGGAGTGGCCGGCATGGCCGCAGGCGGTGCGCGACCAGGTGCTGCGTTCAGTGGTGACCTTCATGAACGGCTTGACCGCCAGTGCGGTCACCAGTCCGCGCGACTGGCCGGCAGCCATGCAGGTCGAACAGCTGCGCCTGCAGCTGGATCTATTGCGCCAATGGGCCGGCACCAAGCGCTCGCGCCGGTCCGACTGACATAGCGCGGGCGGATTCGGCGCAGGGTGCGGTTTGCAGCCAGGCGGCCCGATTCCGGCCCGCAAGACAAGGGGGATTGACCATGGATTTTTCGCTCAACGACGAACAGCAGATGATCATCAAGACCACGCGGGAGTTCGTGATGAACGAACTGTATCCGCACGAGAAGGAGGTTGAGGAGACCGGGGTGCTGCGCGAGGACCTGCATCGGGAGTTGAAGGCGAAGGCGATCGACGCCGGCTTGTATGCAGCCAACATGCCGGTGGAAGTGGGTGGCGCCGGCTTGGACACGGTCACCTGGGTTCTATACGAGAAGGAACTGGGCCGCACCAATTACGCCCTGCATTACTGCGTCGGCCGCCCCTCGAATATTCTGCTGGCCTGCGAGGGAGAACAACGAGAGCGGTATTTGTTGCCTACCGTGCGTGGCGACCGCATCGAATGCCTGGCCATGACCGAGCCGGGCGCCGGCTCGGATCTGCGCGGCATGAAGACTACGGCGGTTGCGTCGGGCGACGATTTTATCATCAATGGCACCAAGCATTTCATCAGCCACGCGGATCATTCCGATTACGTCATTCTGTTCGCCGCCAGCGGAGAAGAGACTACTGCGCATGGCGTGCGCAAGAAAATGACCGCGTTTCTGATCGACATGGGACACCCGGGTTTCGATGCGCGGCCGGGATACAAAAACGTCTCGCATCGTGGGTATACCAACAGCATTCTCGAATTCAATAATTGCCGCGTTCCGAAGTCGGCCATCCTGGGGGAATTGCATCGCGGTTTCGATGTGGCCAACACCTGGCTGGGATCCACTCGACTGCAAGTAGCCGCCACTTGCCTGGGGCGTGCGGAACGTGCCCTGGAACTATCCACACAGTGGGCGGTGGATCGTGTGCAATTCGGCCAGCAAATCGGCAAGTTTCAAGGCGTGAGTTTCAAGCTGGCCGACATGGCCGTGGAGTTGCGCGCCGCGGAACTATTGACCTTGGAAGCTGCATGGAAGCGCGACCGCAAGATCGATACCGACATGGACATGGCCATCGCCAAGGTCAAAGCCAGCGAAATGCTGGCGATGGTGGCGGATGAGGCGCTGCAGATACATGGCGGGATGGGACTCATGAGCGACCTGCCGCTTGAGCGCATTTGGCGTGATGCGCGCATTGAGCGCATTTGGGACGGCACCAGTGAGGTGCAGCGGCACATTATTTCGCGCGGTTTGCTTAGACCCTTGGGCGGTTAGTGCCTTACGTGCTGACGATCAGCGAGATCATTGTAGTCACTTGGATGCCAGGACTACGCGCAGGTGTGATAAATCCTACAGCGGTCAGCGCGATGCGCTGACCGCAAGGCCGACGCAATCGTCACATACTCGCCTTCCGCGGCACCAAAATTCGTGAAGGAGTCAGTTATGTCCGAGAACGTACCAATGCCTTCAAGTCCGGAAACCCCGCCGCTGGCTCCCTATGATCCGCCTGCGCCTGCTCCCCAGGCGGCCGCTTGGGGCCAGGCGTTGAAGGTGATTGAACTCACGCCGACAATCAAATCGACCAGGTTGGTGAGAGTCACCGTCACGAAGACGACGGTGGGGGCGCCCAATTAGACCTCGGTAGCTCCTCTACCGATCAGCGGCCGGTCCACCGCGGCGCGCGCTTCTCGGTGAACGCGCGCGTGCCTTCCTTAAGATCGTCGGAGCGGATTACCCGCTGCACCGCATCCAGCGAATCATGCAATTCGAAGGCCTCGTGTTCGGGGACCATTTCAGTGTGCCGCAGCAGCTGTTTGATGGCCGGAAACAGCAGGGGTGGTCCCGCCACCAACTGCCGCGCGATTTCCCGCGCCTTGGCCATTCCTTCGCCCTTGGGCACGACGTGGTTGGCCAAGCCCCAGTGCTTGGCTTCGGCGGCGTCCATCCAGCGGCCGGTGAGCAGGAATTCCACGGCCACGTGGTAGGGGATTCGCCGCCGTAACTTGACGGTGCCGGCATCCGCCAGCACACCCACATTGATTTCCGGAAGCGCAAACTTGGCGTGTTCTTCCATCACGATGATGTCGGTGCCGAGCACGATCTCGAAACCCCCTCCGCAGGCGATCCCGTTGACCGCAGCAATGATGGGCTTGTTGAGATTGCGCGGATAGTTGAAGCCGGCAAAGCCGCCCACCCCCCAGTCGGAGTCGGATTCCTCGCCGGCTGCAGCGGCCTTGAGGTCCCAGCCGGGAGAGAAAAAGCGCTGGCCGGCGCCGGTAACGATGGCAATACGCAAGTTCGGGTCATCGCGGAAGGACGTGACGATCTGGTTCAGGCGCCGGCTCGCCGCCAGATCGATGGCATTCGCTTTTGGCCGATCGAGTGTGATTTCAAGAATGGCGCCGTCTTTGACGGTGCGTACTCCATCAGACATATGATTACTCCTTACGCAAGCGAATCATGGTATCCACCGCCACCGTGCCCAACCCTGCGGGACGCACGATGACGGGATTGACGTCGAGCTCAACCAAGGTCGCCAAATTACTGGATGCATAGCGTGCAATGGCAAGGACGGTGCTCACCAGCGCCTCCAAATCGGCGGCGGGCTTGCCGCGGTAGCCATCGAGTAATTTTCGCACGTTGAGGCGTTGCAGCGCGGATTGTATCGTGCCCCGCGTCCAAGGGGGCAGCAGGCTGACGCTGTCTGAGAGCATTTCGGTGAATACGCCGCCGGCGCCCAATACCAGCACCTGGCCAAACTGCGGATCGACGATGATGCCGATCAGAACCTCGGCGACTCCGTCGGTCAGCATCTCTTCCACCAGCAGGGTGTCCGACAGCTTCTCGAGGCGAAGGGCGGCGCTGCGCGCATCGGCCTCGGTACGGATATTGAGAGCCACTCCGCCCACTTCGGTCTTGTGCTCGAGGTGCGTGCCCGAGGCCTTGATGACGACGGGAAATCCCAGTGCAACGGCTGCGTCGGCAGCCGCCCGTGCGGGCGCCAACCCTCCTTTGGGGACGCGCACGCCGAAGGCGGCGAGTGCCGCCTTGCCCTCGTGCTCGGCGAGTGCGTAGATGCGGGTTGCGGCGGCCGCATGCGGCGGCGGCAGCTGTAGTTGCAGCTGTGGAAGATTCATCCAGGTGGTGCCTACGCTTCCCGCCAGAGCAAAGGCTTCCAGTGCCTCACGTTGGCCCTGCAGCGGAATGACGCCGCTGTCCAAGCAGCGCTGACGAATTCTGGCGCTGATGGTCTCGGGCAGCGATGCGATCAGCGCCGCGCGGGTCGGCGCACCACGCGCGGCTGCGATGAACACATCAATGACGGCATCGTATGCTGCGGAATCGGCCTTTCCCTCCGGCGGACTATCGAGCATGAAACCTGCGGCATCATATCCGGAGTGCAGCACTTCGGTGAACACGCGCTGCAGCGCCGGCGGATCGAACCATAAATAGGTGTGAATATCGAATGGATTGGCGATGGTCACACGGTCTGTGAGCACCTCGCGCAGCGCGGCTGCGCGCGCTTCCGGAAGCGGCGCAAAGTCGAGATCCAAATCACGCGACACGTCGGCGGTCATCGCCATATCGCCGCCCGAGGCGCCCATCACCAGCACCTTGCGCCCGCTGAGCGGACCTCCCGCATGAAAAAGCTTGAGCGTTTCGCATAGCGTGGCCAAAGTGTCGCAGCGGGCAATACCCGCCTGGCGGCAGAAGGCCTCGAACACTTCGTCGGCGCCGGCCAATGCTCCGGTGTGGCTGTGGGCGGTGCGCGCCGCCGCCGCGGTGCGGCCGGATTTGATGACGGCAATAGGCTTGCCCGCGAGCCGTGCGAGCTCCGCCGCGCGCGTAAATCGCTCTGGATCCTTGATGCCTTCGAGGTACAGGCCGAAGGCGCTCACGCGCGCATCCTGACAGAGAACCTCGATCAGATCTTCCACCGCCAGACGAGTCTGATTGCCGACGGTAAACAGGCAGCCGATCGGCAGCGAGCGCTGATTGAACATGAGGGTCAGCGCTATGGTGCCGCTTTGGCAGATGAGCGCGACGCCGCGCTCAACGGCTGCGCCCACAATCTGATCCGGCATCATCGCCACTTTGTCGAAAAAGTTGACGAAGCCGTAACAGTTCGGCCCGAAGAAAGGCAGCTCGCGCGCATTGTCCGAGAGTGCGCGGGTCAGCTCAAGCCCGGACGCGGTGCCGGTTTCGGAGAACCCTGCGGTGAAACAAACGAAGCCGCCGGCGCCGCGCTCTGCAATCGCCGCGGCAACGCCGGGCGCTTCGCTATTGGGCACCGCGAGGAACACTGCATCGGGAACGCCCGGGAGATCGGCCACCGATCGGTAATAAATGGTCGTGGCGGTCGAACGTCTGGTCGGATGCACCCGCCACAATTCGCCGGAGTAGCCTATGGCGAGATTGCCGGCGGCGACCGCGTCGGTCCACGCGCCGGCGCCGATCAAGGCGATACTGCGCGGGGCGATGAGTCGACGAAGGTCCATCGGGCGAATCGTCAGCGGCGCTTCAATTCGATTTTGCGGGATCTCGGCGAAAAGCCCTCGCTTGCAGCCGCCGGCAGCTTGAGCGTCTCGAGCTTCGCCAGCACCGCGTCGGGAAACGGCGCCGAGCTGGGTTTGTCCCCTTGATGCACGTGCAGCAGCATCATGTCGGTTGTTGCGGCCGGTTCACCAAGCCGCGGGATCATGAACCGGCATCCGACATGGATTTTCTTGCGGTCGCAGTCCAATATCGACGACTCGACGCGCAGATCGTCCGTGCTCTTCACTTCGTGCAGAAAGTGCAGGTGCAGCTCGAGCGAGTACAGGGTGCAATGCGTGCGTGCGCGGTAGGCAGCATCCAAACCCAGGAAATCCATCATGTCATCGATGGCGTAGCTCGCCACCAGGCCATAGTAGGCGTCGCGCAAATGCCCGTTGTAGTCGATCCATGCCGGTTCGATCTTGGCGTGGTAGATGGGCAGCTCAGTCATCGGGGCGGTGCTCAACGGAGTTGCAACTTCTCGCGGGCCTGCGCCGGGGTCAGCACCCGCGCTCCCAGGGATTCGATGATGCCGCGGGCTTTCTCCACCAGCTGGGCATTGCTGGCGTACACGCCCTTGCTTAAATAGAGATTATCCTCGAGCCCGACGCGCACATTGCCGCCGAGCAGCACCGACTGCGCCACCCAAGGCATCTGCATGCGGCTGATGGCGAAGGTACCCCAATTGCAGTTCTCGGGCAGAGTATTGACCATGGCCAGCAGGTGGCCCACATCGGCCGGCACGCCGTACGGAATGCCCATGCATAACTGGATGAGGGCGGGCGCGGCGAGCAGGCCCTCTTTGACCATTTGCCGGACGAACCACAGATTGCCGGTATCGAAAACCTCCAGCTCCGGCTTGACTCCAAGATCCTTGCAAATGCCCGCGCCCTGGCGCAGGTAATTGGGCGTGGATACATAGGCGCGATTGCCGTCGCCGAAATTCAGGCTGCCGCAATCCAGGGTGGCGATGTCGGGCCGATACAGGCCTTCATGGCACAGATCGATGACATGGCGCATCCGATCTTCCTGGCTAACGAAATCGCTGCCGGGGCCCGGCGTGTCCTTCAGGCCGTGATCGCCGACCACAATGTAGCCGCCCATGCCGCAGGTGAGGTTCACGATCACGTCGACTTGGCTCTCGCGAATGCGCTTGACGACTTCGCGGTAGTGCTTGGTTTCCATGCTGAACGCGCCAGTCTCCGGTTCGCGTACATGGATGTGGACGATGGCGGCCCCCGCCTGGGCGGCCGCAATGGCGGTGGCGGCGATTTCAGCCGGCGTTACGGCACAATGCGGGCTCTTGGTGACCTTGGTGTCATCGCCGGTGACGGCGCAAGAGATAATGACGTCGTGATTCATTGAGTTCCCCGAAGGTGTGCGGTGCAGGCTCGTTTTATTATCTTCATGATAATATCTAAAAGCAGATGCGGCAACTTTCTTGTGAGCGGCGCCGCGGGACGCTAGCTGAACAATCGCGTCACCAGGTACAGCCCGCTGCGGAACAATGCAAACAGCACCCCCCAGACCACGGCGATCGAAACGGCGGTTGCGCCCAGGCCTGCCAAAACCCAAATGCCGTCGCGCTCCAGGATGGCGAGGGCGAACAGGCAGATGGCGATGGCCGGCGGCATATTGCCCATGGGAATGGGCAGAAACAGCACCACTGACAGCAGCAGGCAAATGGCGCCGATCAAGTGCTCGAAGGGCGGCCGAGCCAGCGCTTCAAGCCTCGGCCGCAGCAGCCGTTCGGCGCGGGCCAGCCAGGGGGCGATGCGGCGCACGATGACGGCGAAATGCGCGCGATCCATGGATCGATCGGCGACCAGCTTGGGAAGCCAGGGACGTAGTCCCAGGGCCAGTTGCGCGGTCAGGAATAAGAGCGGCGCGCCCAGGACCGAGGAGGCTCCCGGCGGCAACGGGATGACATTGGGGAAGGCGAACACGAATATCAGAGCGCCGATGGCGCGGTCTTGCAACGCCAATGCCAGGTCGCCGACCGAGACTCGCGAGCGCGTCTCGTCGCGCGCGACCTGAGTCAGAATTTCCGACAGAGGAGGGCCGGTTCTTGCGGCGTTAGGATGACGCGGCACTGATGTGTCGTCCGCCGGCAAGGGCGCGGATGATCTCGGCCTCGCCGCAGACGCCGACGATTCTGCCGTCTTCGGCGAGCAGCACGGGATGCCCCGTCGACTGACGCAGTTGAATGATGGACTGCAGCGACACGGAGGCCGGCGCCAAGGCGAGCCCCGGCTGCAGACCGGTCAGTTCGGCCTCATCTGTAATGCGGCAGAACGCGTGCGCAATGCCGTCCAGCTGCATGCCTAGCGCCTCATCGGAGGAATTCAAGGACAGTCGATAGCGCATCCCGGCATCCAGCCACACCTGTCCGTCGCCGGCGGGGGCAAGGCCCGCGCGGTGTTGCATGATCATGCTGCCGGTCAGTACCGTCAGTGGGTTCATGTGGCGCACGAACTCCGCCACATATTCGTCCGCGGGGGCCAGCACGATGTCCTCGGCGGTCCCCGTCTGTATGATGCGGCCGTTCTGCAAGATTGAAATGCGATCCCCCAGGCGCAGGGCCTCATCCAAGTCGTGACTCACGAACAGTATGGTTTTCTTGACGCGTGCCTGTAGGGCCAGCAGTTCATCCTGCAGCTTGCCGCGGATCAGGGGGTCCAAAGCGGAAAACGGCTCGTCCATCAACAAAATGTCGGCATCCGTGGCAAATGCCCGCGCTAATCCCACGCGCTGCTGCATTCCGCCGGACAATTCGCTGACATAGCGCTCGGCCCATTGCGAGAGGCCGACCAGCTCCAATTTCTCATTGACGATGAGCTTGCGTTGCGCAGCGCTTTCGCCGCGCAGTTCCAGACCGAAACCCACGTTCTCGCGCACCGTGCGCCACGGCAAAAGCCCAAATTGCTGGAACACCATGGCAACGCGTTCGCGGCGCAGCCGGCGCAGTTGCAGGGTGTCGCAGGTGGCGACATCGATGGCGGAATCGCCGTCGCTAACCAATACGTGGCCGCGAGTCACGGGATTCAAACCGTTGGCGGCGCGCAGCAGCGTTGATTTGCCGGAGCCCGACAGTCCCATGAGCACGGATATTTCGCCGCGGGCCACGCTCAGGTTGGCGCCGGCAACGCCGACGATGACGCCATACTTGGTCTGAATGTCGCTGCGCGTCGAGCCGCCGTCGAGCGAGGCGAGCGCCTCACGCATCACCTTGCGCCCGTCCCGCCCGGGACTCGCAAACAGGATGTCCACGTCCTTGAATTCCACGGCCGAGTTCATCGTGATGCTCCACGCTCTTTGGGCCGGCTCATGCGGTCCAAAATGATGGCCAGCAGCACGATGGTGAAGCCAGCTTCAAAACCCATGCCAACCTGCACCGAGTTGAGGGCCCGCACCACCGGCACCCCCAAGCCGCCCGCGCCGACCAGGGCGGCGATCACCACCATGGACAGGCTCAACATGATGCATTGGGTAATTCCCGCGATGATGGTGGACGCGGCACTCGGCAGCTCCACTTTCAGCAGCAACTGCATGGGCGTGGCGCCGAAAGCCTCGCCCGCCTCGATCAGAGGCTTGGGCACCGAGGAGATTCCCAGGTGCGTGAGGCGGATGGGCGCGGGCAGTGCGAATATTACGGTTGATATCAAGCCCGGAACCACGCCGAGACCGAACAGCACCAGGGTCGGAATCAGGTACACGAACGTGGGCAGCGTCTGCATGAGATCAAGCGCCGGCCTTAAGCCCGCGAACAGGCGTGGACGGTGCGCGGCGGCTATCCCCAGAGGCACGCCGATGGCGGTCGATGCCAGAGTGGCGACCATCACCAGGGAGAGAGTCTCGAGTGTCGCCTGCCAGTATCCTTGGTTGAGGATGAACAGCAGCGCCAGTGCGACGAAGACGGCTAGCGGAATCGAGCGGCGCAGCAGCCAGGCCAGTACGGCCACAGCCACGATCAGCAGGGGCGCGGGCAGGGCATGCAACACGGCGGTGAAGCCGTTGACCATGCCGCGGATGACGATGGAAATTCCATCGAAGAAAAATGTGCCGTGCTTCTTGATGTAGTCGATGGCGATCGCCATGCCGTCACCCACCGGAATCTTGTGGCTGACGATCCACTGCTCGAATCCACCCGGGCGAGGCGGGGGCACGGCGTGCGCCAGCGCGTTCGCCGCAGGGCGGCCTTCGAAGGTAAGCACTCCATTAAGCCACGCCTTGGTTGCAGTCGGATTAGCCTTCAGCCAATCCGTGGCCGCGACGTCAGGCGGCTCGTGGCCGTCGAGGATGGCCGCCATCATTTCGCTTTCGCCGCGCAACGTGAACTTAAGATTTGTGAGTAGGCGGCCGATGTTGGGGCATTCGGCGCTGTAACCCCTGCGAGTCACCGTATAAATGGTGGCGCCGCCGTAGTTGGGACCGAAGGTTTCGTCGCCGCCGGAGAGATATTTCAGGTCGAAGCGCATATTCATGGGATGGGGCTCCCATGCCAGGAACACCACGGGCTTCTTGTCGCGGTAAGCGCGCTCCACCTGCGCCAACATTCCCTGCTCGCTGGATTCGATCAGCTTGAAACCGCCCAAGCCGAATTGATTCGTCTTGAGCATCTGGAGTACGTGCCGATTGCCGTCATTGCCGGGTTCGAGGCCGTAGATCGAGTCATTGAGCTCGGTTGCGAAACGCTGAATGTCTTTGAAGTCCTTGAGGCCGGCGGCGTACGTGTACGCCGGCGCCGCCAGCGTATATTTCGCACCCGTTAGATTTGCTCCGACCACGACGACGCTACCGTCTTCGACGTATTGAGCCCGATCGCCCGCCTGTGCCGGCATCCAATTGCCGAGGAAGATGTCGAGGTCGTTATTCTGAAGTGAGGCGAAAGTCACGGGAACCGACAGCACTGTGATAGTCGGCATGTAGCCGATGGAGCGCAGCAACTGAGCGATCAGCGCGGTGGTTGCGGTTACATCGGTCCAGCCAACATCGGAGAAACGTACCAATTGGCAGCTCGGTGGATCGCGCCGACCGTTGGCCGACGCCGACGCCGACGCCGGCTCCGACGCCGGCTCCGACGCGTTGCGGACGGCTGCAGCCGTTGGCGTGGCAGGGGCCGCTTCGCTGCGCACCGGCAGCGTCGATACAGCTATGAGGGCATAGCTCGATAGAACCGTGGCCTTGAGAAGGCTCAGCAGTGACTTGAATGGTGCCATCAGTCTTTGCCTAAGCTATATCATTCGTGCTGTTTGCTGAGTGAGAGGCCAGCGTACCGATATGATGGCGACCCTTGAATCCGTACCACAATAGACCGGCTCCTAGAATCACGCCTGTGTAAGCGAAGGCACCCCACGTGTTGTACCAAGGTGTGCCGTAAATGGCTTCGCGCGGCCACGCTAAATTGAGTGACATCCCGACACCCCACACAACCGCAAGGATATTGACCCACAATCCCCACCGGCCCATGGTGAAGTAGCCGCCCGCCGCGAGATCAGCGGGGGGCCAGTGTCCACGCAGGCGTTTCAGCAGCAGGGGGCCCGTCACCATCAAGTACGCCAGGTAGATCATGATGACGGCGATCGACGTCAGTACGGTGAAAATCTTCGGCTGTCCGATGTTGACGACGAGGATCAGCGCGGCGATCACGCCGATGACGACCGCGGGGGTGACTGGCGTCTGAGTCTTGGGATTCACGAGGGCGAGTTTCTCGCCGAACGGAAGGGCATTGTCGCGCGCCATCGCGAAGGTCATGCGGATGGCCGCGGTGTGCACGGCCAGCGAGCATACGGTCACCGCAATCACGATGCAGATCAGGAATATCTTGCCCAACGGACCCCACATCGCCTGTTCGACGATGTATTGCAGGCCACCGCTGCTGCTGGCGATCAGCGGGTCGCGGAGGTTGGGTGCCGATAATATCGCGAACGTCAGGATCGCTCCGCCGATGACGAAGGAGGCAAGAATGGCTCGCAGGATCGCACGCGGCGCCGTGCGACGCGGCTCGAGCGTTTCCTCGCCGAGCGAGCTCGCGGTGTCGAATCCGTACATGACGTATCCCGAGGCCAGTGACGCTATGAGAAATACGCCCAGAAAACCGCCACTGGCTCCGCTTCCGTAGCCGTTGGTCGAGAAAAACACTTCCGGCCCGCGCTTCGCGTGAAACGCCAGAATGATTGCAATGAGACAGGCGGCAATCAGCTCAATAAAGACGCCTGCGCTATTGATCATCGTCATCAACCGCACTCCTAGCGCATTGACGACGGTGGTGAATAGGATCAGGACCGTACCTAAGATCACCGCGTTGGTGGCGGAATCGTAGGTACCGTTGCCGTCGCCGACGATCTGAAAACCGCTCCACAAGCGTGGCAGGTTCAATTGCAGCGCAAGCACCACTGCGGACAGCGTAACGACCGATGCGGTAAGCATGAGCCAACCCGCAGACCAGCTCACGATACCGCTGGCCAGCTGTTTGGACCAATTGTAGACCGAGCCTGCGACCGGGTACTTAGCGGCCAGCTCCATGAAGCACAGTGCGACCGAGAGCTGGCCGATCAATACCATGGGCCATGACCACAGGTAAGCCGGTCCGGCGGTACCGAACCCGAAGTAGAACAGCTGGAAAGTGCCGGTGAGGATCGAGATGTAACTGACGCCGGCGGCAAAGCTGCCGAACTTTCCGATTCCGCGATCGAGTGACTCCTTGTAGCCGAAGTGTTCCATACCGCTGTCGGTGCGAGCGGGGTCGGCCACATTAACCATTGACGTATCCCCCGTGACTAGGTGAGATCGCGGGCTTGACCCAGCGCCCTTCGGAGCGGCATGATTGCGCCGGTAAAGGCCGGCTTGAACGCTCGTTTAACGAGATCCGCTTAGCGTTTAACATGCTTCCCTAGTAGATTGAAAACAAACGTATAAATTCTTCTATTACGCATCTTAGCCACAACTCCGAGCGGGCGTCTACCGGCCATTCGAGACATCGGGAGCTGCCAAATTGAATAATCAATCAATGAACCCAATCGAAGACTCCGATCTGCCAATCGAGGAATCGCGACGCAGCCAATTAGTGGAAGTCACCATCGATAGCCTAGCGGAACTTGGCTATGTGGGCACGACGCTTG
>JBDUBO010000101.1:0-13656 GCA_040004115.1 Gammaproteobacteria bacterium
CTCTTTTTCCTTGATTAATTTCAGAACATCGGCGGGAGTCATGTGCGTCCTCGCAGGCAAATAGGTGATGGTATGTGCATGGATCAGAACTTGAAGACGCCTTGCAGGGCAATTCCAGTCTGGCTGTCGGCGAAAGGATCGATTGCGGCTACGGAAATATCTCGCACGAAGGTGGACTCGGTAGACTTGTCGTAGCGCGCTTCGAGGCGCAGCTCGAAGTTCTTCACAGGATCATAGCCAAACGTGATGGTGCCTTCCTTCAATGTTTGCGCGGCGCCCGTGACGAAGCCATTTTTGTCGTCCAGATACTCGACCCGCAATGACACTCGCCATTGATCGCTCAGTGCATAATTCGTGTAGAAGGCCGCGCCGTTCCATTCGAGGGTGGGATCGCCGCTCATGTGCTGCTCTTGCTGACCCCAGTCGTAACTTAGAATGAACGTGAGTGCGTCCGTTGCATTGTAGGTCGCCACCGCATCGACCACGGTTCGCTGTGCGTCGAAAGTCGGGTCCTTGCCCACATAGGCCGCCGCCGTCAGCGCGAATACCTTGGCCGGTGTCCATGAGAGGCCCACTTCCGCCGTTTTTGAGCCGGAAGTCGTGAGAGACGAATAGTTCCAGCCGTTGTTAACACCGGCAATGAGACTCAAGGTGTCGCTCAGTGCGTAAGTTGCCCGAATTCCGGTATGGGTCAGTGGTTCCGCATAGAAGAGAAACGAGCGGGAGAAATTCGTGTTGCCGGCGGGGGCGATGACCTCTGCGCCCG
This sequence comes from Gammaproteobacteria bacterium, assembly GCA_040004115.1. Classification (GTDB taxonomy): domain Bacteria; phylum Pseudomonadota; class Gammaproteobacteria; order Steroidobacterales; family Steroidobacteraceae; genus Bog-1198. The sequence continues at coordinate 767 of JBDUBO010000101.1, forward strand.
CCAGGGTCACGTATTTTCCGGCGATGACCGTGACGGCGCCTCCGACGTATTGCACGAAGCCCTGGACGATGTCGAAGGTATTCGGATTGTTCCCTTCCGCGGCATTCAATATTTTCATGTCTTCGCCGGCGCGGAGATCCACCAAAGCGCCAAACCCTTCCTTTGGTTGGTAGGCAAGCGTCAGACCGGCTTCGTCCAGCTGAAAAGTGTCATGCTTATTGTCGAATTGATGATCGGTGCTGTAGCCATTCGAATGGTAGTACGACGCGGCCACAAAACCGGTCGCGGTGAGTCCGGAGGCGCTCAGCACATCGGCCAGTCCCGGACCGGCCGGTGCCGCGGGCTTGGCCGGTTCGTCCGCCGCAGAAGCCGCACCGCTCGCCGCAACACTCAACAGGATGGCCGGAGCAATCAATCGCTGACGATTCTTCATCATGGTTTCATCCCTTGTCACTTAGATAATTTATTTATATATCGAAAAATATAAAAACGATGTCAAAACGGCGGGCGACAGCCGCGCCGTCCGGTGGCGCGCCGACGCGCCACCGGACCTGCGTCGATCATTTATTCGATCTTTTCCCCGTGCAGAGAGATGTCCAGGCCTTCGCGCTCCTGTTCTTCGGTGACGCGCAATCCAATGGTCATGTCGATCACCTTCAGCAAGATGAAGCTGACGACAAAACCGTAAATCACCGTGGTGCCGACGCCCCACAACTGCGTGATGACAGAACCGTCCACGCCGCTGATCTCCTTGCTGGCAAACACACCCGTCAGCAGGGCGCCGATGATGCCGCCGACGCCGTGTACACCGAAGGCGTCGAGAGAGTCGTCATAGCCCAGCGCAGTTTTCAGAGTGGTGGCCGCAAAGAAGCAGCCGACGCCGGCGACGATGCCGATGATCACGGCCGGGGTCGGACCTACAAAGCCGGACGCCGGCGTAATGGCGACCAAACCCGCAACCGCGCCGGAGGCGATACCGAGCACACTCGGCTTTCCCTTGGTGATCCATTCGGCGAACATCCAGCCGAGCGCAGCCGCAGCCGTTGCGATCTGCGTTGCAGCCATGGCCATGCCGGCGCGCCCGTCGGCGGCGACGGCAGACCCGGCGTTAAAGCCGAACCAGCCCACCCACAACAGGGACGCGCCGATCAACGTCAAGGTCAAGTTGTGCGGCGGCATGGCTTCTTTGCCATAGCCGATGCGTTTTCCGAGTACCAGACAGCTTGCGAGACCGGCAATGCCGGCATTGATGTGCACCACGGTGCCGCCGGCATAATCGAGCACACCTTTGAGGGCCAACCAACCGGAGGGTTCCCATACCCAGTGCGCAATAGGGCAATACACCAATAGCGACCAGGCCGCCATGAATACCAGCATGGCGGAGAATTTCATTCGGTCGGCGAAGGCGCCTGCAATCAGCGCCGGTGTGATAATCGCAAAGGTCAATTGGAACATGGCGTATACGGTTTCCGGAATCGTCAACGCCAGATGCGACACGGTGACCTTGTTTGCGTCCTTCATGATGGTCATGCCATTCATGAATGCGCGTGTCGCCCCTCCCAAGTAGGCGCTGCCCGGGGTAAATGCCCATGAATAGCCGATCGCCCACCACAGCAGCGTTATCACACAGGTGATGGCAAAGCTTTGCATCAAGGTGGCGAGCACATTTTTCTTACGCACCATGCCGCCGTAGAACAATGCCAGGCCGGGAATTGTCATCATCAGCACCAGGGCGGTGGAGGTCAGCATCCAGGCAGTGTCGCCGGAGCTGATTTTGTCTGTACCGACAAGCGTGGGTTCCGAGGGCGCGGCAGCCGGTCCCGCCGCAGCCGCATCGGCTGCCGGCGCCGCAGCGTCAGTCGCCGGAGCAGGTACCGACGCAGCAGAGGCCGCCGAGGCGGGGGCGTCGTCTGCCCAAGCGCCGTGAAAGGAGAATGCCAGCAGGCCGAGAATGAGTAATCGAGACAGTTTAGTCATCAATGCGAATCCCCCTTCTAAATTGCGTTAGCGTCGCGCTCACTCGTGCGGATGCGCACGACTTGGGCGAGATCGACGACAAAAATCTTTCCATCACCAACTTTGCCCGTTTTGGCCGAATTGGTTATTGCCTCAATTACTTGGTCGGCCAAGGAATCTACGACGGCAATTTCGATCTTCGTCTTGGGTACGAATTCGACGGCATATTCGGCACCCCGATAGATTTCGGTGTGTCCGCGTTGCCGCCCGAAGCCACGCACTTCGGTGACGGTGACGCCTTGCACGCCCACGTCGCTGATCGCTTTACGAACATCATCGAGCTTGAACGGTTTAATAATGGCGGTAATTAGTTTCATCGAACGACATCCCTCCCGCTGTTTTGATACTTCACTCTGACGTCTCGAGGACCGAAGGTCCGCGTACCGGGACCTGAGCGAGCAACTGCTGTGCCAGGATCAATTAATGGCGCGATATCAGTAAGTTGAATAAACGGGCGGGAGTAGCGTCGTAATGCGTCGCACCGGAACGGCGCACGAGTGGGAAGTGAGTGCCTTACATTGTGGCAGCGAATGGGCCGCGGGCCGTCTGGGACGAACCCGTCGGTACTGGGGACGAAATCGACACCCGGGCATAGAACAGCGTTCGGGGTTGAGGTTTTATCGAAGTATCGCGAATTCGCGATCAGGTGCGGTACGACTCGCTACAGTAAAACTCGTGACCTATGGTGCGGATGTTGCAGGCCATTGATGCCCCCGATTGGCCATTGTGAGCCTGCCTCTGCGCCGGTACGTGTCGCAGGGCCAAGAGCAAGGAGTAGACCTTGAAGCGTCTCATTGTTGATGACGAACCGCTCGCTCGTTCGGCGCTGATCCAATTGTGCGAGCGCAGTGGTGACGTGCAAGTGATCGGCGAGGCCGAGTCCGGCTGTGCGGCAATCGCTGCCGCGGAACGCCGAGCGTTTGCCGAATCGATGAAACGCGCTCGGCAGCGCGTCGATCAGACTTGCGTCAGGCATTCGACTTTGCCGACGCTACAGGATTCAGAGCCTGCGTTGGAACTTCAAGGAATAGCCGGAGCCGCTTTCAAGCTGCTCATGGGCGAGCGCGAGCACCGGCTTTACCCCCTTAATACCGACACCATCCACTACATTGAGTCGGAAGGGAACTACGTGACTATTCGCAGCGGCGTTACCAAGTACATCAGCAGAGACTCAATCAAGCGATTGGCGGTCGAATTGGCTGGTCGCGGCTTTATTCGCATCGAACGATCGTTGCTGATCAACGTTCGCGCAGTTTCATATGTAGAGTCAGTCGGCCGCGGAACGTTTGCGTTCACCCTGTCCTGCGGCGCCTGCCTGCATTCCAGTTCTTCCTACCGCGACGCTATTCTGCGCGTACTCCCGATTAGGCGCCTGCCGACCCGTCGTCAACCCGCTTAAGATCCCGCCTCGATCGTTGCCGTCGGCATTCGCCTACGGATGTTTGCGGAGGAACATGTCTTAACGACCGGATATGAAATAGGCATAATTGGTCGCAACGCGGGAATGGCGCTTGGTTGGATAATTTGCTGAAAATTGAGTCGCGAAGTCATGACACAAGCCATAAAAGTATTGATTGTCGAGGACTCCTCGGTGCTTGCGCAAAGCATGTCCGATGCCATTACGGAAATTCCTGAAATCGATTTGATCGGTGTGGCCGATTCCGAAGTCATGGCCCTCGCCGAAATTGGCAAGCGGCGGGTGGACGTGGTGCTGCTCGATCTGCATCTTCGGCAGGGCAGCGGTTTTGGAATTCTGCGTGCAGTGGCCGCCATGACCACCAAACCCCGTGTCGTGGTGTTCACCAACCACAACTCCGATCAATATGCGCGTGACGCGGTCGCGCTGGGTGCTGAATGTTTCCTGGACAAGGCCCGTGACTTTGAGAGGCTGCCGCGGATTCTGCGGGACATTGCCGGCCGTTCGGAAAGCGATGCTACCGGCGCCCCGCCTGCAGTGATTGGCCGGCCGAATCCCAGGTGTAGGACGCGTGCTACACGATAAGAGGCACGCAGCGGACAGAACGCGGGTCCCGGCGAGGCTAAGCTGAGAACGTTAACATTCGACGGAGTGACTATGATTAATACACAACGCCTGCTCAGGGGTGGTTTCTTGGTGGGATTGATAGCGTTTGCATCGGCCTGCGTCGTCGCCGAACCGAGTGAAGGCTATTACGATCACCCGCACCACCGCTACTATCACGAGCGCGCCTGGCACGAGTGTGGCGACCGCGACGATCACTGTCGCCATTGATCCCAGTGGCTGATCTGACTTAGGCTCTCCGCCGGTCGCGTACGATACGCGCGATCGGCGCTGAGGAGGCAAAGACCGGGGTGGCCGGAAAAAAACGGTGAGTTGAAACAGCTTACAGGCTGGGTGCCTGCTCCTTGGCACGCGATTCCTCTGATTTCGTGGCTACGCCGCCGGCTGCTTGTATCAACAGCGTGGCGGTCTTGGCACCCTCGAGGGCAATGTCCGGACTATACGCAGTCATGGTAAACCGGGTGACCAGACGGTCATCGCGCAGTGCGCCGCCGTTGACCGTGAAATGATCTTCAGTCACGATCGCCACTCCGCAGCGTTCTATCATCGACTTCAAATTTGCGGCGCCGCGTTTGAGCGCAAGATTCTCCGGCGCCATGGTTGTGCCGCTAAGCGCGCCTAGACCGCCCAATGTGCCGCGCCGATTACAAGGGTCACCCGCCTGTACATAACCATCGCTCTGGATTCGCCAGGTCGGCGACGGCGGCAGCTCATTGGGATCAAAGCCCCCGTATTTCCTGACCAACCCAGCCTCGAGCGCCACCTCGCGAACGGCGTTTGTCGGGGAGTACCCCACCGAGTGGACGATACCCATCACCCGTTCCTTGCCCGGCACCGGCGTGAACATGACCTGGAATGATTCTCCGTCCACTTGGTAGTTGTCGCCCGCCGCAGCAGACGGCGACGGAGTCCACGCCGCAATAATATTAACGAAACGTCCATTGGCAACCTGGTGCATGACGCCCTTGGCTGAGTCCAGGTAGCTCAGTGTTTCAGCCGATTCAGTGTAGTCCAGCAACCTCTTTAACTTGAGCACCGCACGAACTTCATCCGGTGACATTCCCAGTCTTACTCCACCGATGTCAATCTGGGTGGGCGATAAGGCTACTCCGTCACGGCGTGAGGCGACAGGCGCCGCCGACGCTGCCGCGACCGGTGCTGCTACGGTGGCGGGGATGGCCACAGGCGGCTTCGGAGCATCAACCGGTTGCGGCACCTCGGCTGCGGATGCGGCCGTGGACACGGGAGCACCGTTAAAGATATATCCCGCGGTCACCAACATGCCCGCCTGTTCAGCTTTGGTGCAGCTGTACATCGACACGGAACTATTCTTTACGGCGATCAGGCCATTCGGGCGCGAGTCCAGTTCCCCGAGCACGCCATTGGGTTCGCGGCGGCCCGTCTTGGTGCTGATCAGGCAATAGTAGCGGCGGACATTGGGCGGATCCCCCAGTTCGAAATGCCCACGCACAACGTCGTGATCGACGTCCTGGTTAAGAGATTGTTTAATGGAAGACACAATGCTGTCCTGGGGCAGGGTCTTTGGCTGACCCGCGTCCGTGACCGCAGGCGTGGCGGCCTGCGCCGCATAGCACTCAATAAGCAAGATCAAGCCAAGCGTCGAGACGTTGAAAAGTACCTGTCGCAGAGTGCTCACATCTTCCCCCGCAAGGCTTGTCAAATCGCCCGCTTGCTTGTGGGCGGATGATAGCAAACTCTCGCCCGCAACGCGTTTCCGCTGCAATTTGCGTTCGAAGGGAACGGGCATATACTTGCAGCCGGTATCTCGCGACTCGGGATCTGCGGCGGTTGTATTTTAAATCACACCGGGCACCGCGGCCCGCTAACCGATGTCTCAATCGTGTCACCGATTTGCGACGGGTTGGCATGTCCTACAGCAACCGGCGTCTGCGACCTATGAAAATCCTCGCGAGACGTCGATATTTTAAAAGATATCGTAGGCAGGGAAATGGGGTATGTGGAACAGGAAATCTCCAGTCGATTCACAAAAGAAGTCTGTGAAGCGAATTGTTCAATCAGAGACTCATGTGGGGCCGTGGCACGCGGTATCTGTGATCCCGGATAGACTCTGTTGTACCGCCGCTCGAGGCGTCATCGGACGCCGATTTTTGGCGGCCGAGGCGCCGCGATTGCCCCTTCCCGGGTGTACTGCCGTAGATGTCTGTACCTGCAAGTACAAACACCATGGTGACCGGCGCGGCCCAGCGCGCCGCAAGGAGGACCTATCGGGGTTGCCTGGTAGAAATCATGGAGGACCGGAACGGCGGAGCGGCGAGTCCCGGCGGGAGGAGGACTGAGCGGCTAAGCCTTCTTCTTGTCCTTGCTCGACTTCTGGTCCTTGCTCGTCTTCTTCTTGGGCTTTAGGCCCAATTTCTCGGGGTGCTTCAAAAAATCCCTATACCTATCCAATATCTCCACAGCGTTCTTCAACAGCGCCTTGAGACGCTTGTTCTCTTTTTTAAGCTTGCCGAGTTCGTTCACTTATTGATTCCTCGGCTCGCCGTGGACAGGTTGGCGACGGTGTAAGCCAGCGATGCCGCGGTCGCGATTGCGAGCCAGGGATGTTGGTGGACATACTGAAAAATAGAACCGGGAAGGCGGGTGAGCTTGATCGACTGTGCATCGCGTCCGAGACGGCGGCTGCCCTCTGCGCGAAGTATGCACACATTCAGTCGGTCCCTCAGGCGCTGCACTTCAGGATTCTCGTTGCCGCTCAATGTTGAGACCAAATCCTTTGAATCGGCCAGCAAGCGGCTAATCTGTTTGTCGTAACTCATGCGATATTCCATGCGCCTATGCGCTGTGAACGGCTCGTGGGACGCTATAGGCCCCAGCCGCGGCGGTTGGAGGCGAGCAGATTGCCTGCCATGAAGCCAATCACGCCGGCGGCAGCGGCAGCGGTTCCGATGGCCAGCCAAGGTGAGTCGTGAAAATAGTCATCCGCCAGCGCCACATAGTTCTTTAAGGCGGAACTCGCCTCGGTGCCGGCTCGTGCGGCAGATCTTCGCCTCTCTGCTATCCCATTACCCAGTTTATCGCGCAACTCGCGTACCTCGGGACTCAGGTCGCTGCCAAGTTTGCCAAGAAGGTCCTCAACGTCATTGGTGAGATTGTCGAGAATTTGCGATCTGCTCATGAAATGCCCCAGCGAAGTCACATTGTTCGATCAGTATGAGGCGTGGGCTGACCCCTTGCGGTAGGCCCAAGCTGGATCATGCTGTCAGAGAGAACTCACACGAGCTTGACTGCTTAAAAGGCCATCTTCGCCTGCCGTTTGGCCGCGGCGGCGGGTGCTCGTGCATCAAGGGCCTTGGCGGCAGCGAGCAGTGCGGCACAGTCGGCGTCCTTCGCGAGGCCGGGATCGATGAAAGCCAGCACGGATGCCAGTGGAGTCAGCGCGAGTCCGAGGGCCACCGCCTTCGCTGTCTCGGCCGCGGCATGCCCCATTTGAATCCTCACCGAGGGGTGAGCAAGGGTGCCGCGCACCAGCACGGGTGTTCGCAATCGAATCAGCCGTACGCCTTTTGGGTGGCCATGCAGCATCAAGTCCAGGGCCTCAGAATCAAGATCGATTGTGCCGTCGCCGGTAATCAACATCGAGTCGGTGTCTATGATCAAGCTCTGCGACTTGAGCGTGCCTTCCACCGCGCGGAAGTTCGCCACGCCGCAGCGTACGGCGGCCGCGCGCTCGCTTTTGGCGAGCAATAGTCCGAGACCGCGAAGATCGATGCCCGTAAGTTCCGCCAACGCCTCGCGAATCAGACCGTGCGGGAGCACGGCGGTCACCGTGCCGTTCGCGCTTGCCGCAACTTGATGAACCGAATCCCCGTGGCCTTTGACGATGACTCGCACTCGCAGCGGGCCCTCCATGGCCGGTTCAGCCTTATTGTGGTGGAATAGCTGCGCGAGTTGCAGATTAGTGATATTCACGTCGGCATCCGCCGCCGGATTGTCGGTGGTGGCATCAATCCTCAGCTGCGCTCCGAATTTGCCATCAAGCAGGTCGCCCGACAACGGCGCAACAATGATGACGCCTTTGTCGATGATCAAATGGGCCACTACCGTCCCCAAAGACACATGGCCGACGTCGATGCGTTGGGCATGAAAACTCACCACGCCGTCGCCGAGACGTATAGTCGCGGGCTTGAAATTGGCGTCGGACAGCAGCAACGGTGGATCCGTGCTGGTCTCGACCGCCCGACCCGCCGCCCGCGCGCCGAAATCCGCCAAACTCAGCACTTGAGAATTGAAGTCGCCATGAAAATTGGGTCGGCCCCTCATGGTCTCAATCGATAAGCTACCGTGCACATCGCTCTTGCCGGAGGAGAGTGTCAATTCGCTGAACTGGGAGATTCTTCCCCGTCGCGAGAGCTTGCCGGAAAGGTGATAGCTGCCGGTGTGCACCAGCGTCACACCGGTCAGAAAATAGAGGTCTTTCAAGTCCGGGCCCACTGCCGCGAAGACCGTGTCCAGAACCGTGAAGTCGAAGGGTCTTGGTAGAAAACCACTGCCGGTGAGGCGTGAGTCGCCCGAACGCTCGACAAAGGAAAATGGATACGGGGTTGCGCGATTGGCGGTGGCAAGCGACGCGCCATCAATTTCGAAGCTGGCGGCCCTGCCGTTGAGTTGACCTTCTCCGTCGATGCGCAATGTCCGCAGTGCGCCAACCGCCTCCCTTGGATGGGCCGACACTGTTCCCCGAAACTGCAGATGGCGACGGGCGTCGTCGAGTTCGACGTGAGCGTCAGGGACGGACAATCTGCGAATGATCGGCAATCCACCGCTGCCTTTGATTCCCGGCGGGTTTCGCCGCCAGTTCGAGTGTCCGGCAGCGTCGCGCGCCAGATGCAGCGTAGCTCCCTGCAGCTCGAGGTATTCGATCGCAAATGCGTGACCAAACCAGGGCGTTGCAATCTCCATGGTGAGCTTGCCAATCTCTGCCGTGTTCCCTGGAGGCATCCACGGAGGATTGCCGATGGTCACGCGCTCGGCAATGACGCGCGGACGCAGCGAGAGTAGGTGCATCTCCAGAGAGCCATCGACCGTGAGGGGGCGCCCGGAGGCCGCGGCAAAATAGCGGACCAGGGGTCCTCGAAAATGGCCGAAGTCCAGCGCGATGCCGATCGCAACGATCGCCACGACCACGGCAGCGACAACAACGGCGATGGATACCAGCGCGCGGCGGACTACCCATGAATTGGCCCATCGAGGCACGATTCGATTCTCCGCACACCCGCTGACTTTAGCGCGCAACATTCAACTATGGCATCGGTTGCACTGGTGACATGTAGGATAATTGGGACAACAGTTGTCGGATGCCGGAGCTTTATTGGGATAAATCAGGTAATGGCCGCTATGATCGGAGATTACATGAGCGCCGATACCGATATTATGGAAGGGAAAAAGTCGGATAACCGCTCGCGGAGAGTGGCACGCACGAACTGCGCGCCCATCGACGCGCATGGAGGGAGGCGGTGATGAGTACTGTCCTGGTCACCGGCGGATCCGGCTTCATCGGCAGCCGCTGCATATTGCAGCTCTTGGCTGCGGGACATCGGGTACGCACGACGGTGCGGCATCTCACCCTCGAGGGTACGGTGCGTGCCATGCTGAAGCAGGGCGGTGCCGAACCCGGTGACGGCCTGACTTTTATAGCTGCCGATCTCGAAAATGACGCCGGTTGGAACGACGCCGTCTCCGGTTGCGAGTACGTTCTGCACGTGGCATCGCCGTTTCCGCTGGCCACACCTCAGCACGACGGCGAGCTGATCGTGCCTGCGCGCGACGGTACACTGCGAGTACTGGGCGCGTCGCGCGATGCCGGTGTCAGGCGTGTGGTATTGACGTCCTCGTTCGCGGCTATCGGCTACGGCCACAAGCCGCAGACAGCGCCGTTCGACGAGACCAATTGGACGGATGCCCATGCTTACGGCCTGACAGCCTACGTCAGGTCGAAGACCCTGGCAGAACGGGCCGCCTGGGATTTCATCGCGCGGGAGGGTGGGACGCTGGAGTTGTCGGTGATCAATCCGGTGGCCGTGTTCGGTCCCGTGCTCGGACCCGACTACTCGACTTCCATCCTCCTGCTGAAGCGCATGCTGGACGGCGCGGTTCCCGGCGCGCCGCGGTCGTATTTCGGAGTAGTCGATGTGCGCGATGTCGCCGATCTGCATTTGCGTGCCATGACGAATCCAGCGGCCAAGGGCCAACGCTTTCTTGCCGTAGCCGGCAAGTCCATGTCCATACTCGACATCGCTTTGGTGCTGCGACGACGCATGGGGACGATCGCCAAGCGGGTACCGAGCATTCAATTGCCGAACTGGCTGATGCGTGTTGCAGCACTGTTCAGTCCCACCGCGCGGCAACTGCTGCCCGAACTCGGTAAGGTGAAGGATTCCTCGAATGAGAAGGCCAAGCGCCTGCTGGAATGGGAGCCGCGCTCGAACGAGGAGTGCATCGTCGCCGCGGCCGAAAGCTTGGTGCGGTTGGGTTTGGTGAAGGAGAGTTAATGCGGGTTCCGGTCGACTATTTGAATCCGAATCTACCAACAGGCCTTGCTTTGGTGCGCATGCCGCTCATGGACGCAACGCCGGAGACGATCAAGGAATACGGCAGGTTGGTGGACAACCCCGAGGAATGTCGGATCGAGATCGTGCGCTGGCCCGCGCAAGGCAGCAGGCCCATCGACGCGGATACCGGCGATCAGGGCGGCACCACCCAAGGGGTATTCGTCAGCGAATGGCGGGGGGACATTCTCTACGGCAGCAACCAAGCCGTCGGCGGCCATTATATCCTGGCGTATGCCCAAGCCCCGGAACTGGCCCTCACGGATCACGCGCATGCTCCGCAGCGAATGTTGTTGTGGCATGCAAACTATCATCCCGATGGAGGTCAATTGTTTTATCCCATGGACCGCCGGCCTTTTTACGTGCCACTGGCGCTCCCTGGGGACGATGTGACCCCGCAGCATTTCGTGTGTTTTCGTTTCGACGGCGGGCAAGGCTTGTACATCCACCCTAACATTTGGCACGAAGGCGTATTCACCTTAAGCGGGACACAGCGCTTCTTTGACCGCCAAGGCGCGGTGCATGCGCGCGTGTCCGTGGACTTCGCACGTGAATTCGGCTGTTTGCTCGAGGCACGGATTTGACGGCGCCCATCGGCATGTGTCGTTTGATCATAACCATGACAGCAATCATGGCGCTCCAGGCTTGCACACGCCATGCGCACGACACCGAGAACGTACTCAACGTCTACTCTTGGGCCGATTACATTGCACCCGACACCGTGGCGAATTTCGAGAAGGAGACGGGCGTCACCGTCCGCTATAGCACCTATGACAATAATGAGGTTCTCGAGACCAAATTGCTGACCGGCCATACGGGCTACGACGTGGTGCTCCCCAGCGGAAATTTCCTCGAACGCCAGATTCGCGCCGGAGTGTACCGCAAGCTAGACAAAATCCAGCTGCCGAACCTTGCGAATGCGGATCCTGAAATCATGCGCTGGATCGCCGTGCATGACCCCGGCAACCTATATGGCATTCCCTACATGTGGAGCACCGCGGGCTTGGGCTACAACGTCGACAAAGTACGCGCGCGCCTGGGCGGCGGTGCCATCGATAGCTGGTCGCTGTTATTCGATGCGGGTAATGCGGCAAAGCTGCAGGACTGTGGTATTACCATCATCGACTCCGCGCAAGATGTGTTCGCGTCGGCAATCATATCTCTGGGGCATGATCCCAACCGTCAGGACGTCGCGGATCTGACGGCGGCTTCGGAAGTGCTGCGCAAGATACGACCCTTTATCCGCTACATCGATCCTGCGCAACACACGGCGGACCTCGCCAACGGCAATGTATGTCTTTCGCTGGCATGGTCCGGCGACATCGGGCAGGCGCGCAGCCGCGCCAACGAGGCAAAGACGGGGATGAACATTGCCTACATCGTACCTCGCGAAGGGGCAATCATTCTCGTCGATACGATCGCGATTCCCGCGGATGCACCCCATCCGCACAATGCGCACCTGTGGTTGAACTACCTCATGCGGCCCGACGTTACGGCCGGAATCACCAATGCGATTCAATATCCCAACGGCAATCTGGCGGCGCTGCCGCTGGTGCGTGCCAGCATCAAAGCAGACGAAGTCATCTATCCGAGTCAGGCGACACGCGCGCGGTTGATTCCGATCAAGGCCGTCTCCCCGGAATATTCACGCCTGCTGACCCGCGAATGGACGCGATTTCGCACCGGATATTGAACACATTGCCGCGTGCGCTCACCTCGTTAACCCAATCGCCGCAATATCTCGCCGAGTCGCTGCACGGCGCGGTCCATGACTGTAGTCCAGGGATGGCCGCAGTTCAGGCGCAGATAATTGCCAAATTGCCGGCGCGCGGAGAACATGGGCCCTGGCGCGATGGAAATGCCTGCGTCCACCGCCAGCCGGTGCACTTCGAGTGCGTCCACCGAGGCGGCGCACTCGATCCAGAGGAAATATCCACCAGACGGCCGGGCTAGGCGAAATCCCACCGGGAAGTGACGCTGCACGGAATCGAGCGCGGCGGCCTGCTGGCTCGCCAACACTTCGCGCAGACGCGAGAGGTGTGCGTCGTAGCCGCCATGATGGAGCATCTGCGCGATGCCTTGTTGAATGGGCAAACTGGTCGCGAGCGAAGATTCGATCTTCTGCCTCGCCACCTCACCGGCGAAGCGCCCGGCGGCAACCCAGCCGAGCCGGTAACCGGGTGCAAGGCATTTGCTGAACGATCCGCAATGCATAACCCAACCCTTGCTATCGAAGGCCTTGGCGG
>JBDUBO010000102.1:0-13516 GCA_040004115.1 Gammaproteobacteria bacterium
AGGCGCCGGCTGGGGCCGACGACCGGTTGCCCGGCGCCCGGTTGCCCGGCGCCCGCCGGCAGTCTCTGCCCGTTGGGCCGGTGAAAGGACTGCCCCGATACCCCAATGGACGAACTGCGGCCATGGTATCCGATGGGCACCCATTCGTAATTCGGCAGCAAGGGATGATCCGGCCGCATCATACGGCCGACGGCAGTGGCATGATAAATCGACGTATAGAAATCCGTGTAGTCGCCGATGTGTGCCGGCAGGGTAAATTCCGCGTCGCGCTGTGCCACCAGGCAGCGCCGCAGGACGGATTCCAGCGGCGATTGAGCCCGCAAGCCCTCGAACAGGGCGCTGCGCACCGCGCTCTGCACGCGCGACCCGAGTTGCATCAGCGTGTTGAGCTCGGGCAGGGCGCCTGCGCGAATCCCCGCCGCCGCCTCTGCATCGAAACTTTCCGCTTCGGCCAAAGCAGAAAGATCGATGATGTGATCTCCAATCGCAACTCCGCCGCGAAACTCTTCCGCAGAGTCGCGCCGCCGAAATACCGCGAACGGAAGATTCTGGATCGGGAAATCGCCGTCTATTTGATTGGCCGATTCCAGCCAGCTTTGTGCGAGCGGGTCGTGCGTTGCATTGAGTGTGATGGACGGGGTCACGGCCGTGCGGGGTCGAAACGCTTCTTCAACCCAAGCCAGAAGGACATGTAGTCATCCTGCAGCGGAGGCACTCCCTGCAGAGCGCAACGCGTGGGTTTGATCACCAGCCGGGTCTCGAACATGAATGCCATGGTGTCGGTAATGTGATTCGGTACCGAAGTGTCGGCTGCGGTGGCCTTATCGAAGGTGGGCGCATCGGGACCGTGTCCGCTCATGCAGTTGTGCAAGGAGGCGCCGCCCGGCACGAAGCCCGTGCTCTTGGCATCGTAGACGCCGGTAATCAAGCCCATAAACTCATTGGCCACATTGCGATGAAACCACGGCGGCCGGAAGGTGTTTTCCATCGCGAGCCAGCGCGGCGGAAAAATCACGAAGTCGATGTTGCTCGTGCCCGGCGTGTCGCTCGGCGAGTGCAAGACTAGAAAAATAGACGGATCGGGGTGGTCGAAGGAAATCGAGCCCATGGCGTTGAAGCGTCGCAGATCGTACTTATAGGGGGCGCAATTGCCGTGCCAGGCGACTACATCGAGAGGCGAATGGTCCATGCGGGCAACCCAGAGCCGGCCGAGAAACTTGCCGATCAGCTCACAATCGGTGTCCAGATCTTCGTAGCGCGCGCACGGCGTCATAAAATCCCGCGGATTGGCGAGGCCGTTGGAACCGATGGGACCGAGGTCCGGCAATCGGAACGGCGCGCCGAAGTTCTCGCAGATATAACCGCGCGCCCCGTCTGCCGGAAGATCGACCCTGAAACGCAGGCCGCGCGGAATCACGGCAATTTCCTGCGGCTCGACCCGCATGCGTCCGAGCTCAGTGTCGAGTGTCAGCGTGCCCTGCTGCGGAACAATCAGCATTTCGCCGTCGGCACTGTAAAAGTATCGATGGCGCATCGGCTGATTCGCCGCATACAGATAAATAGCGGATCCGACTTGCATCTCCGGTGAACCGTTCCCGGCCACCGCCACCATGCCATCAACGAAATCCGTCGGCGCCGCCGGCAGGGGCAGGGGATCCCAACGCAGCTGATTAGGCGACAGCGGCGCCTGGTTTGCGCCCTCGTCGAAGTGCGGGTGCGCAAGGCGCTGAAACGGGCGGTGCATCACCGCGGGACGAATGCGATACAGCCAAGAACGTCGATTGGCGTTCCGTGGCGCGGTAAAGGCGCTCCCCGAGAATTGTTCAGCGTACAAATCGTACGGGCAGCGTTGCGGCGAATTGCGCCCCACCGGCAATGCTCCCGGCAGTGCTTCGGTGGCAAACTCGTTGCCGAAGCCGCTTTGGTAACCGGACTCATTCAATTGGGACACGATGGATCTCACAGATGATTTCATGGGCCGCGCCGGCCAAGACCGCAGTCTATAATATCGGCGCGATCAAAGTCGCCAACTGGACAGGTATGCTCAAAGTGATTCAACCGGCGCAAGCGGCAACCGTGGCGGGCGATGTAAAAGACCGCATTATGTCCTTCATGCGCGGCACCTCTACGGAAATTACGCCGACGGAGGAAAATCGCCTCCCGGAACTCGCCACCATACTTTCTCCCGGCACGCCCGTGTACGTGGCGCATACGCCGACCGCGAGCTTCGCCGACGTGATACGGGCGGCGCTGGCACTGCGCCGAGTGGGGTTGCTCGCGACGCCGCATATAGCCGTACGGCGTGTTCCAAACGCTGCTGTGTTGCGTGCCGCGCTTGCGGAATTGCGCAGCGGAGGCGTCGAGCACATTTTGTTGATCGCCGGCGATGCGGCGCGGCCTGTTGGAGAATTTACCAGCACATTGGATGTGCTTCGTTCCGGGATACTGCAGGAGTGCGGCATCAGCCGAATCGGCGTCGCCGGACATCCTGGCGGTCACAGTGCCGTAGCCGCGGACGCGCTTTGGGATGCATTGCAAAGCAAACAGGCAATCGCTGCTCGCGCAGCGCTCTGCATGCACATCGTCACCCAGTTCGGCCTCGACGGCGGCGCATTTCGAGTTTGGCAGCGTGAACTCATGCAACGCGGAATCCACCTGCCGGTGCGCATGGGAATTGCGGGCCCCGCCTCGATTTCCCGGTTGGCGCATTTCGCGATTCAGTGCGGCATCGGTGCATCATCGCGCGTATTGCTGCGCAATCTCAGCGCGGCCGGCCGAACTTCCGGCCTCGCCGTCACGCCGGATCAGCACTTGCTGGGACTTGCTGATATGGCGGTGCCTGCGCAGGTTCTAGGGCCGCATTTCTTTGCCTTTGGCGGCGCTGTGGAGACAGCGCGGTGGATCCGAAAAATCGCCTCGGGCGCCTTCAGCATCGATGCAAAGTCCGGGAAGTTCAGGATTAAGGCCGGGTAGGCCGTGCTCACAGACCAGAAGGGCCGGCTTGTAGGAGCCTGCCGACACCAAGCACGCGAGCGCGTGATCCGGATGCGCGTCCATAATGGACCATAGACCGAGAAGGCGCCGCAGGTGAAATCCATCGGGTTCGGCAAGATCATTCGTGAATCGTTCGTCTCCTGGATCAAGGACGACGCATCCAGCATGGGCGCGGCCATCGCCTTTTATACCTTGTTCGCCATTGCGCCCATTCTGTTGTTCGTCATTTGGATTGCGGGCAGATTCTTCGCTGCGGACGCGGTTCAAGCACATGTGTTGACACAGGTGCAGATGGTGCTCGGAGACACCGGCGAAGCGGCGGTGCGCACGATTCTCGTCAGTACCAAGAGCGCAGTCGCCCAAGGATATTCCCGGGCGCTGAGCGCCATTGCTCTGCTGTTCGGTGCGACCAGCGTATTCGCCGCTCTGCAGAATTCCTTGGATCGAATCTGGCAGACGGCGCTCCCGGAGGGCCATGACGGGTTGTGGCATGTATTGCGTAACCGGCTGTTGTCCTTCGGACTGGTGCTCTGCGTCGGATTTCTCCTGCTGGTCTCGCTGTTGATCAGCGCCAGCCTCGAGGCGCTCAGCAGCTGGCTGGACAGGGTCATGTCGGATTGGAACACAGTCATTTTCATGATGGATGTGATCCTGGGATTCGTGATCACCACTGTATTGTTCGCACTGATCTACAAATTTCTCCCACGCGAGCGGGTCGCTTGGGGAGACGTTTGGGTGGGCGCGGTGGTGACGGCAACGCTATTCACCGTCGGCAAGTTCGTCATCCTGGTGTACTTCGGGAGGGTGGCGGTCGCCTCGGCATACGGTGCGGCGGGATCCTTCTTGGTGCTGCTGCTGTGGGTTTATTACTCCGCTCAGATATTCCTGCTGGGAGCGGAATTCACGCGCAGTTACGCCTACGCAAACGGCTCCAGGACCGGACGTCCCGAAGCCAAGCGAATTACAAATTGACAGGCCCCACTCTGACGTGCGCGATTTCGGCTATTGCACGCGACTGAACGCCTTTAGCAGCCGATAGGTGAACTCGACGCTCTCGTCGAAGGCTTGGATGCCGATTCGTTCGTCCCTGCCGTGGGCACGATTCTCATCGACGTCCTGCCAGACTCCGCTGATGTCGTAGCTCACCATCCCTGCGTTACGGGTCTGCCGGTCATCGCTGAAGCCGGTCGCCATACTGGGAATGATGGGCACGTTGGGCCACATCGAGTGCGCAAGCAGCTCCACTTTTTTCAACAATTGCGGCGTGGGCGGTGACTCCGGGCTCACGATCGGAGGCGCGTCGAGCGTCACACGTATGGCAGGATCGGCGAGAGTGCCCACCAGCAAGTTCTGTACATTGTCCGTCGAATCCCCGGGCAGCATGCGGCATTGAACGGTTGCCCTGGCTCTCTGCGGCAGCGCGTTTTCCGCGTGACCGCCCGAGATCAGCGTTGCCACGCAGGTGGTGCGCAGCTGCGCATTGAGACGCACGTTTTGACTGAGCCGCTCGGCGGCGGCGAGGTCCGGTGGCACTTGCGCTACCGCTCGCATATCTGCCGCGGTCGAGCCGCTCTCCAAGGCCGCGAGCTGAGCAAAGCTCTCACGCGTGGTGGCCGTCAGCATCACCGGAAATTTGAAGGCTTCCAGCCGTCCGAGACCGTCGGCCAGCCTGTAGATGGCGTTATCGGGTCCGGGAAGGGATCCGTGCCCGCCGGGACTGGTGGTTTCCAGAGTGAAAGTCAGGTAGGTCTTCTCGCTGGTGCCTACTTCAAGGAACTGTCTTTCTCCATTCTTGGTGTTGCCGCCGCCGCCGTCGAGGTTCACCACCAGTGCCGCATTGATCAGATCGCGGTGCTCCTTGAGCAAGTAGGCTGGACCGTTGGCATCGCCGCCGGCCTCTTCGTCCGCGGTGAACGCAACAATAATGTCGCGCTCCGGCACGAACTTCTCACGCTTCAATCGGATCAGCGATTCGACCAATGCGGCGTCGCCATCCTTCATGTCGATAGTGCCGCGCCCGTAGAACCAACCCTCCTTCGCGGTCAATTTGAAGGGATCGACCGACCAATCCTCGGGTCTCGCTTCCACCACGTCCAAGTGTCCCAGGAACAACACCGGATCGCTCGAGCGCTTGCCGCGGTAGCGGACCACGACGTTGCCCTTGGTGGGCTTGTCGGCGGGAGCCACCAACACTACATCAGCCGTCGCAAAACCCGCGCTTAATAGCCACCCCTGGATGGCCTTCGCAGCCTCTGTAGAGCCGTGCTCATGGGTGGTATTGATTTCGACCAGACCCTTCAGCATGTCGCGGCCTAGTTGCTGATCCGCGGGAGGAGGGCTGGGCGGCGCGCCGGCTGCCCATAGCGACGTCGTTGCGGCCAGACTCAAAATCCACACCCATCCGCGCATTGAATTCTCCTAGGCTTTGCAGTTCACTGCCAGCATAGCTGGAAGCAAGGGGTTGAACCAATGCGGACGACGACTACTGTTGCGGGCGGGTTTCTGCCATGAGGCGCATGACATGAACAGCACCAGACTGGAGGCATTCAGCGACGGCGTCCTCGCCATCATCATCACGATCATGGTGCTCGAACTCAAGGTACCGCACGGCGCGACGCAGGACGCGCTGCTGCCGTTGATCCCGAACTTCTTAAGCTATGTGTTGAGCTTCATCTACGTGGGCATCTACTGGAATAATCATCATCATATGCTGCATGTCACCGAGGCGGTCACAGGAGGGGTTCTGTGGGCCAACCTTCATCTGCTGTTCTGGCTGTCGCTGCTTCCGGTCACCACGGCGTGGATCGGCGAAAATCATTCCGCCGCGGCGCCCTCGGTACTCTACGGCGTGGTGTTGCTAATGGCCGCCATCGCCTACTGGCTGCTGCAGCAAGCGATCATCGCCGCACAAGGGCCGGGTTCGCTACTCCAGGAGGCGGTGGGTGCGGATTGGAAGGGAAAGGCGTCACCGGTTCTCTATTTGACCGGTATCCTTGCTGCGTTCTTCTCACCCTGGCTCGCCCAGGGCGTGTATGTGGTGGGGGCGCTGCTATGGCTGGTGCCGGACCGCCGCATTGAACGCGTGCTGATTCGCAAGTAGCGATGCCGCTGTGCCTAGCCGCCTTAGACGCGCCCAGCCATGGACGCGCACGGTCGTGGACGGGCGGGTTACACGATGCCTTTGGCGCGCAATTCTTCGACCTCGGTGGCCGACAGCCCGAGGCGCTCGCTGAGCACTTCGCACGTTTGCGCGCCCAATGGCGGAGGCGCGGAACGATAACTCACGGGCGTTTCCGACATGCGCAAGGGATTCGCGACCAGTGACACCGTGCCGGCGACGGGGTGCGGCAGTTCGATGCGCATGCCGCGTGCGCGCACTTGCGGGTCATCGAAGACCGCATCTAAGTTGTTGATCGGCCCCGCCGGAACGCCGACTTTCTCGAGGGCGGCGACCCAGTGGGCGGTGGGATGGGTCACGGTGACGGCGCACAAGTGGTCGATCAATTCGCGGCGATTGAGCACGCGTTGCTTGTTGGTGGCATAGCTGGGATCGGCGGCCAGCTCCGCAAGCGCCAATACCGCGCACAGGCGCGCAAACTGCGCGTCGTTGCCGACGGCAATGACCATGTAGCCGTCGCTGGTCGGAAAATCTTGATAAGGAACGAGATTCGGATGTGCATTGCCAGTGCGCCGCGGCGCACTGCCGCTGACCAGATAATTCATGGCCTGATTCGCGAGGCACGCCACCTGTACATCGAGCAGCCCCAGATCGATATGCTGGCCGGTGCCGCTGCGCTCGCGATGTGCGAGAGCTGCGAGAATTCCGATGGCCGCGTACAGGCCCGTCAGAATATCCGTCACCGCAACGCCGGCCTTTTGTGGTCCGGCTCCGGATTCGCCATCTTGACGGCCCGTAATGCTCATCAATCCGCCCATGGCCTGCACCAGCAAATCGTACCCGGCGCGCGGCGCGTAGGGGCCGGTCTGGCCGAAGCCGGTTATAGAACAATAGATCAGGCGCGGATTGACGGACCGCAACGATTCATAGTCCAGGCCGTAGGCCGCAAGGCCGCCGACTTTGAAGTTCTCCAGCACCACATCCGAATTGCGCGCAAGATTCTGCACGATGGCCTGGCCCTCCGGCGTGGTGAAATCGACCGTGACTGATTTCTTGTTACGATTGGCGCATAGATAGTACGCCGCATCGGCGCTATCGTTCCCCTGTGCGTCGCGCAAGAAAGGCGGCCCCCAGGTGCGAGTGTCGTCTCCCGTGCCCGGCCGCTCGATCTTGATGACCTCGGCCCCCAAATCCGCCAGGACTTGACCAGCCCAGGGACCGGCCAGGACTCGCGACAAGTCGAGCACGGTGATGTGCGAAAGTGCGCCATTCATGCGCGCAAGTTAGCACGATCGCGGCACACGCCGGTCCGTAAGATATGCGATGCTTGTAATTCATCAGGGGCAAGAAGGCTGCATTATGGCGAGTGGAACTTTTCATTGGGACGATCCGCTATTGCTGGAAGAGCAGTTGACGGATGAAGAGCGAATGGTGCGGGACGCTGCCCGCGATTACGCGCAGGAGCGGCTTGCGCCGCGCATCGTCGACGCCTTCCGCCTCGAGCACACGGATCCCGCCATCTTCAAGGAGATGGGGGATCTTGGTTTGCTCGGCGCCACCATCTCCGAGGAATTTGGCGGCGGCGGTCTGAATTACGTGAGCTACGGTCTCATCGCACGCGAAGTTGAACGCGTTGATTCGGGATATCGGTCCATGATGAGTGTGCAGTCCTCGCTGGTGATGCTGCCCATTGAACGATTCGGCACCGAGGCCCAGAAAAAGAAGTACCTGCCGGCGTTGGCGCGCGGCGCGACAATCGGCTGCTTCGGGCTGACGGAGCCCAATCATGGCTCGGATCCGGGCAGCATGATCACCCGGGCGCGTGCGGCCGCGGGGGGCTACCGGTTGTCGGGCGCCAAGACCTGGATTTCAAACAGCCCGATTGCGGATGTGTTCGTCGTCTGGGCTAAAACCGACGATGGCATCATTCGCGGCTTCATCCTTGAAAAAGGCTGGAAGGGGCTGGAGGCACCGGTGATACACGGCAAGGTGGGACTGCGCGCTTCCACCACCGGCCAAATTCTCATGGAGGATGTATTCGTCCCGGAGGAAAACCTGTTGCCGGGAGTCACGGGCTTGAAAGGCCCGTTCACCTGCCTCGATTCGGCGCGCTACGGCATTTCCTGGGGTGCGCTCGGCGCGGCGGAGAGCTGTTGGCACACGGCGCGGCAGTATGTGCTGGATCGCAAGCAGTTCGGGCGACCGCTCGCCGCGAACCAACTGGTGCAGAAAAAACTGGCCGATATGCAAACCGAAATCTCATTGGCTCTGCAAAGCTGTCTGCGCCTGGGGCGCATGAAGGATTCGGGCATCGCATCCGTGGAAATCACCTCGATGCTCAAACGCAATTCCTGCGGCAAGGCGCTGGATGTGGCGCGCGTCGCGCGCGACATGCTGGGCGGCAACGGAATATCGGACGAATTCGGCGTCATCCGCCATCTTGTGAATCTCGAGGTGGTGAATACCTACGAGGGCACCCATGATATCCATGCGCTCATCTTGGGAAGGGCGCAGACGGGCATTCAGGCGTTTACTTGACAGTGCGGGCTTAAGAGGCCGAGTCGCTTAGGGATAGCCCGGCGATGCCGCGCCCGATACCCGAGGAACTCGAAAGCTGGGCTTCAGGGTAAGTTCCCATTCGAGGGTCGTCGGTCCCTGGGCAGTCACGGTCACCCGCCGATTGGTCGACTCTTCCCCGTGTTCCATGTTCGGATGCCAAATGCGGACGTTGTACTCTCCGGGCGGCAAATCCTCGATGGACGCTGTGCCTGCGAGCGCGGTCTTTGCAAAGAGCGGAGTCTCGGACACGTAGATGTAGCCCACCATCCAATCGTGAATATTGCAGCCCAACACGACGACGCCCGGCTTGTCGAATACTACCGGCGGTGCATCAGTGCCGCCATACAGGGGCAACTCGAATTTCTTCGTGGGGGAAAAAGAATACACCTGGTGCCGGATGTTATCGCTGTTGGGAAAGCGGACTTTCGAGCCCACCAACACTGCCTTCACGAAGGGCACGAACTGCTTGTCCACTTGATCGACCGCATCGGGCGGTGTCTTGGCGCGCAGTGCGTTTTTGGGATCCACCGGCGTGGCCAGCACGAGGGCGTCCGTGACGCGCTTGCCATGTTGATCCTTGACGGTGACGCGCAACTCCGCCGCGTACCCCGTTGCTGTGCTGCAAGCGAGCAATAAGACGGCCGCGGCGGCGAGCGGATTTCGCATTAGAAGACGTAGTCCCAGGTGATCTCCGGTACGGATTTCATGTAGTGATTCTCGTCTTGCGCGTGCGTGTCCAAGCGCTGAAATCCGAATCCCAGCAAGCTATGCACGGTCGGCGAATAGCTTACCCCTATGCGAAAACCGTAGGTCGTGCCCACCAGCCGGTAGGCATAATCCTCGGGCCCAAAGGCCGGATCTTCGGCAAGCGCTCTAGCTGCGTAGTAAATGTTCTCGCGGGGCTCCGACGTCGATACCACGTCGCCGTGGCGGCCGAGCAGGCGCAACGTGAGCGAAATTCTCTCGTTAACTGCGAACTCCAGATTGGCTCCCAGAGTGTGACTGTCTTGGCTGTACGCGTCGCCCGATATTCCGGGCACGAGTTCCTCTTGCGCCTTCGCCGCGCGTCGTTCGTAGGCATAGTCGGCCCATAAATTCCAACGCTCATCGATGCGCCGGCCCGAGGCGAGGGTCGCCCGGTAAAGCCACGCGTTGCGGTAGCCGTCGCGATAATCAACACGTCCAGCCGATGCGCCGATTCGCGCCCATGGCGCGAAAGCGCCCAGACCCCACTTCTTCTTGAGTGAGAATACGCCCTGTAGCGAGGCATTGTTCAAGCCGTCGAGCCGATGAAATGACTCGCCGCTGAGATCGCCGCCGACCGTCACGCTGTAGCCGCCGCTCAGTGGAAATTGCTGAAATATGGAGACACGCGCGCCTATCACCGTGTCAGGGACAATGTCGGACGTGGGTTGTGCATTCCCGACATTGGTGTCGTGGCGCACGCCGGCTTCGACAGCTGGAGTCCAGTCACCGCGCGCCGCGTACGAAACTGTGCCCAGAACGAAAAATGCCCCATACGCGCTTAGTGCCGCCGCGGATGCCCGGCCGCGTAACAATGCCTGCCCTACAAGGGCATCCGATGGCACATGAGGTCGCACTCCACAAATTATGCGGTATATCGCGCCGCCGCGTACCTCTACCTAGTCACACTGTGCCGATCGGCGGATATGGTCCGCGACCTCAACGCGTCTTTGGCCGCTGTTCACCCTGGGTAATCAGACAGGCACTGCGGTTGCCGGTGACATAAATCCACAGCCAGCTCAACGCCACGGCGAGTCGATTGCGTAGTCCGATCAAAAAATAAATGTGCGCGAGCCCCCAAACCCACCAGGCAAGGCGGCCGCGCATCTTGACCCAGCCGAAGTCGATGACGGCGGCGCGTTTGCCGATGGTGGCCAGATTTCCCGAATGCGTATAGCGGAAGGGCCGCGGCCGCGGGTCGCCGCCCAGGCGCATGCGGATGCTACGCGCAACATGCGTGCCTTGCTGCTTTGCGGCAGGCGCGATTCCCGGTACGGGCTTGCCGTGCCAGGCGCTGATGGTCGCGGTGTCGCCGATCACAAATATTTCCGGGTGGCCGGGCGCGGTGAGATCCGGTTCCACGCGCGCGCGCCCGGCGTTGTCGGCGGGCAGGCCGGCCCATGTCGCCGCAGAAGACGCTCGAACACCTGCCGCCCACAGAATGACTTTCGCGGCGAGCGGCTGATCGCCGTAAATCACTCCCTCGGCGCTGCATTCGCGCACGGCCCTTCCCAGTTGAATTTCAACTCCCAGGCGCACCAGAGAGGCGTGGGCATAGGCGGAAAGATCCTCGGTAAAGCTTGGTAAAATCCGCGAGCCTGCTTCGATCAGCACCACGCGTGCCTTGCGGGTATCGATGTGCCGATACTCCTCGGGCAAATTTTCGTGTGCCAGCTCGACGATGGCGCCGGCCAGTTCCACTCCGGTGGGGCCGCCGCCCACGATCACGAAGGTCAGCAGCGCGGCGCGGAGTTCGGGATCGGTCTCCCGCTCGGCATGTTCGAACGACAGGAGAATTCGCCGGCGAATCGAGGTGGCGTCTTCTAAAGTTTTGAGGCCCGGCGCAAATGGCTCCCATTCGTCGTGGCCGAAATAGGCATGGCGGGCGCCGGTCGCCAGCACCAGCGTGTCGTATTGCAGCGTGCCGCCGTCGTCGAGCAGCACGGTACGGTTGTGTGTGTCGACTGCCGTGACGACGCCGAGCAGAGTGGTGACGTCCTTGCGCTTGCGCACCAAGTGACGGATGGGCCACGCAATTTCGGACGTGGCCAGCGAGGCGGTGCCGACCTGGTACAGGAGCGGCTGGAACAGGTGGTGATTACGTTGATCGATGATGGTGATGGCGACGTCGGCGCCGGCCAGACCATGCGCCGCCGCCAGTCCGCCGAAGCCGGCGCCGACGATGACGACCTGGTGCGTCATGGCGTCACCACTGCATAGCCGGCGGCGACCCAGGCATCGAGTCCGCCGTTCAAGGGCCGGACGCGCTTGAAACCGTGATTCATCAGAATCTTGGCGACGCGCGCGGCGGATGCCTCGCTCGGGCAGGTGCAATACAGAATAATGTCTCTATCGCGCGGCAATTCCTTCAAATGGTGCGCCACGTCCAGTAATGGGACATGCAGCGCACCAGGAATCCAGCGCGGCTCCAGTTCACGTGCTGTCAGTGAACGAACATCGATGATCAGCGGCGACGCACCTGCCTGGATGAGCGCATACAATTCCGCGACGCTGATCCGCGCCATGCGCAGCAAGCGGTAGAAGCGCCGCCGCTCCCACCATTTGTATGCGATGTAGGCGGCCAGCAGCAGCAAGAGCCCTAAGCCTGTGAGGCTGCCGAATTCCTGCATGAGCACCAGCAACCGGGCGATCTGCGACTTGAACAGGACGCCAACACCCAAGGCGATTCCCGCCCAGAGAATGGCGGAGCAGGTACTCAAGAAGATAAAGCGCGGCCAACCGATGCGCATCGCGCCGGCCATGGGCGGTGCGATGATGGCCAGTCCGGGAATGAATTTCGCAATGATCAGCGAGTTGACGCCCCAGCGTTCAAAGCGAGTCTGGGTTTGACTGACGCACGAATCGGGCTCCAAGGAAATCCTGCACAGGGTTTTCAGCACGCGGATGCCATATTTCTGCCCGACCAGGTACCAGCCACAGTCGGGAATCAGGCAGGCGAGCACCGCGCCTGCGAACAATCCCGGCAGCGACATGTGGCCGTCCGCGGCGAGCGCGCCGGCAACGATCAGCGTGGGTACCGCCGGTACGGGCAGTCCGATCTGGTCGAGGAGCACGTTGAGGAAGACTATGATCAAGCCGTACTCGCTCAAGCTCTGGACGAGTTGCTGTGTCACTTGGGATGGCGCCGTGGGTCTGCGCGATGCTCCACGTTGGGGAGGAACGCGGCCACCATGCCGAGCAATGGTAGGTACGCGCAGATGCGATAGACGAATTCGATGCCGTGCCGGTCGGCCAGCCCGCCGAGCACTGCCGCACCAATGCCGCCGATGCCGAAGGCGAAGCCGAAAAACAAGCCGGACACGGCGCCCACCTTGCCCGGCATGAGTTCTTGTGCAAACACCACGATGGCCGAGAAGGCCGACGACAAAATGAGCCCAATGACGAACGTCAATATGCCGGTCCACAGCAAATCGACGTGCGGCAGGAGCATGCTGAAGGGTGCGACGCCCAGAATGGATACCCAAATGACGCTCTTGCGGCCGATGCGGTCGCCGATGGGGCCGCCAAACAACGTGCCGAGAGCCATCGCTGCCAGGAATATGAACAAATGAACCTGCGCCGATTGCACCGAAAGGTGAAATTTCTCGATGAGGTAGAAACTGTAATAACTGCTGATGCTGGCAACGTAGAAATATTTCGAGAAGATCAGCACGACCAAGATACCGATCGACCACGCGACCGTGCGAGTGGGCAGCGGACTGGCGGCCGCCGCACGGTTCTTCGAGCCGCCGGGACCATCGAGGTGCTGGCGCTTGTACCACGCGCCTACGTTCGCCAGCACGGCGATGGCGAGCAGGGCCGCGAGGGCAAACCAGGCCAGGCTCGCTTGTCCGTGCGGAATGATGATCGAGGCGGCGAGCAATGGACCCATGGCGCTGCCTGCATTGCCGCCGACTTGAAATATCGACTGCGCCAGTCCGTGGCGGCCGCCGGACGCCAAGCGGGCGATTCGCGAGGATTCGGGATGAAAGATCGAAGAGCCCGCGCCGACCAATGCGGCGGCGCCCAGCACGCTGGCATAGTTGGGCGCGAACGCCAGAGTCACGATGCCGATCAGGGTGAATCCCATGCCGATGCTGA
>JBDUBO010000103.1:0-13412 GCA_040004115.1 Gammaproteobacteria bacterium
AACTGGCAGCGGGGAATTGATCAAAGGCCGTTTCAGCGTCGCGGCGCCCGCAATGCTCTAGCGACCTGGCACCACATCGAACGCAACGGTGAGCCGAGCCTGGCCGCTGGAGAACGGGACGGTGCCGTGCCAGAAATACGAGGGAAAAAGCACCAGCATGCCGACTCGGGGGCGCACCGAGTATTCGGCGGCGAGCGCTGGGCTCGTTGCCACACCTGGCTCGCCGAATGTCAGGCTCCCTTCGGAAGTCCGGCCTTCGCTCATGCGGTCGGGCAGTTCTATATAGCACGCCGACGACAGCCATCCTCGTGGATGGACATGGTTGGTGTGGTGACCCGCCGTGCGCAGACGCACTGACCAACTGCCATTGAAGCGCCACTGTGCTTGATTGCGACGCCGCAACGGATCGGAGCCTTGACCGACATGATCGAGATACCGGCGGATCGGTGCAGCGAAGGCGCCGAAGAGTGCCTGAATGGCGGGGTCGGCACTTCGGGTGAGATCCTGTGTGGTCTCCGTGCCGAGACGCAGTGATTGAAACAGCAGCGGATGGCCGTCGGGATTGTGAAGGCGATTGAGGCTGATCTTGAGATCGGAAAAGAAACTTGGTAAATCGGGCCACGCTGGTGGCGCAGTGATCTCAAGTGGCAGCACCAGGTTATCGTAGTCGCAGATTCGTGCGTACCTTTCGTCGCTCAGCAGGCGCCACGCGGTCGTCTGCAGCGCAATGAAATATTGATCGTCTGGGGCCTTCGTCAATAGCGATTCGCAGTGCGCGAGGCTGGAGCGTGCGTCGCCGACGCCCAAAAGAGCGGCCGCCAGCAAGCTTCGAGCGGCGGCATTTTCCGGCACCGCGCGCAGCGCCCGTTCGGCCAGATTTAACGCCGTGGCGGCATCGAATTCTAGCGCCGCGAGTCCGGCGCGGACCAGCAGCATCGGCGGAGCTTGGGGGCTCGCGGCCCGGTTGCCCAAACATTGATAGGCGGAGCGGGGGTCTCCTGCTCCTTGCAATATGGCTGCCTTGGCGGCGCATAGCGCATCGTCGTTAGCAAAAATTTGCAAGGCCTGATCGAGTGTCGCTGTCGCCTGCCCGATATCGCCGGTGCGCGCCCAAATCAATTTCGCGAGATTGGTCTGCGCGTCGAGCAGTCGCGGCTCGAGCTTGAGAGCTTCTCGCAACGCCGCCTCGGCACCCTCGGGGTCGCCTCGAGCGAGCAAGCTGCCGGCACAGGTGTTGTAGAGCGCCGCGGTTTTGTGACCGCGCCCCAGCGCGTCACGCGCAACCCGCTCGGCTTCAGTGAATTGATTGGTCGCATTCAGTGACATCGCAAGGCCATGAGCCGCAGCCACGTTGTCCGGCGCTGTGGCGACGATGCCTCGATAAACGGTCACTGCTTCGCCGTGACGGCCGAGCGCGGCGAGCGCGGCAATGTGCTGGGCCGTCAATTCCGCACCGCCCTTGCCGCTCAAGCAGAGAGGCGCAGCCACCGCGGCCGCCTGGGCCGCACGGCCCGAGTCGTTGTAGTGTCGGGCAAGGAGAAAGGCCGCGCGTTGATGCGGAATGGAACCCGAAACCACACGCTGCAATAGCAATTCGGCTTCACTGCCTCGCCCGCTAAGGAGCAACAACTCACCCAGAGTGACCAGCGTCGGCATCCAGTGCGGATCGAGGTCGAGCGCCCGGCGCAGAAGCATTTCCGCCGTCGCGGAATCGCCCAGAGCCTGCTTGGCGCCCGCGAGCAGGCGCAGCGCTTCCGCGTAGGCGGGGTTGGCGGCGACGATCAATTCGAGACGATCGTGCGCCTCGCGAAACCTGCCGGCTTGCAGCTGTTCGCCGACGCGCCGCATCGCTTCGATCAACGCAGGATTCATCGCAGGATTATGCAGACATCGCCGCATTCGGCAAGGGGTCTCAGCGACATCGAGAGTACGCGGTCACCAAAAAAAATCAGAATCTCCCCTCACGCCGCCGTGAGGGGAGAGAATCACCATCAGACTAATATCAGAACTTGTATTTTACTTGAATGCTGCCTGTGCGGCCGACGATGGACCGTCCAAAACCCACATTGTTTTGCACAGCGTTGCCTTCCACTCGGGCATTCCCCTCGGTCAAACCAAATTGGTTAGTGAGGTTCGAGCCGAGCAGGCGCAACTGCCAATTCTCGCCGATGTCGGCAACGATACCCGCACCCAGAGTGTAATAGCTGCCCAAAGGATTTAGGCCCGTATTGTCCTGATAGTGTTGGCCGATGTGCTCGTACCCTACGAACTCGGTCAACGTACCCCAGTTCATTGTCTGCGTGTCGCTCGGTGTCACACGGATCTGAAGCTTGGGCAAACGGGCGAGCTGCACACCATTGATATCGCCGCAGATCACGTCCCCGTTGATATTGGTGTAGACGTAGCAGCCCTCAAAGTCCTTATATTTGGCGTTTTCGTAATTGGCATTGACCGTTATCTTGAAGTCCCTGACTGCTTGCATATCGCTGTCCGCCAATGGATTCACGCTGCCGACGAATCGCACGCCTTTCGATGTCGATCCATAGGTGGACTTCGGGCCGATCGGCACCATTCCTATGTTGACGGGTTGATACGCCAACCCCTTGAACTCCTTGTCGTAAATCGCCAAGTCGACATACGTATAGCGATTCTGAATCTTGAAGCCGCCTTCGTAATTGCGCACAGTGTTGAGGGGCGGATTCGAAGGGCAGCCATTCGAGCCGTTATAGACATTACAGCGCACACCGTCGAAGTTATCGAAGAACACACCATCATTGACGCGCACGTAGGCGCTCATATGGTCGCTGAACTCGTAATTCGCGCCCACGGAGAACGTCGGCATGGTGTTGTGTTCGTGACCGTACGAGTACGTCCCATTGGGCAATTCGACCGCGTTGTCCCACAAATCGTACTGTGACCCCAGCTGTTTCGGCGACAGATTGGTCGTTTGTTGTTGCAGATCGATATGCTCGACGCGGAGCGAGGCATCCAGCAACCAATTTTCGATCTTCCATGAGTCGGACAGGTAGGCGGCAATATTGGTGGCGGTACCCTGTTCCAGGATTTGGTAGCCTCCGTTGGCACTCACAATTCCTTGGGCATTCGTCACGTTATAAATATTCCCACCTGCCGTGCCTTGCAATATGATCGGACTCGCATTCGGCACGTTATTAATCAGCACATTGGAGCCCAACGACCAGCTGTCGTTGTCCGTGTAGTGGGCTATATACAAACCGGCCGTCAATGTATTGCCGTTGCCGAAGTCCTCCGCCACACGGAATTCATCGGTGACATTCGTGATCTTCTTGCGCACGAGCCAGACTTGTTCGGTGATCACGCTTTGAGTGGGATCAACTGCCAAACCGTTTGCGTAGTGGGCCTGCACAGCGGCCGGAGTAAGCGCGGCCGGCAGAGTCAACCCGGCAATGAAGTCCGACAATGTTGAAGGGTTGCCGTTGTTGACCAACGCTTGGGTATTTGTGTACCCGCCATCGAACAGGAAGCTGTTGGTAATTGACCAGCCATTGTTGAATTTCAGATCGAGACTTGAGCCGAAATATTGCAGTGCGGCGCCACGGCCATTGCTGATATCGTCATTTTCAAAACCGCCGCCTGGACTCGGCACTAGGAAATTTTGCAGTTGTTTGCTGTTGTAGGTGTTGTCGCGCTGGTCGAAGCCCGGATAAGCAGTCACTTTCCCGTTGGAGACGGTGTACGGAAAGTCGGCGACCCATTGGTTCTTGTCGCTGAGGTTTCTATACCAAAACATGATCGAGCCGTTGTCCAGATCGTGCTTCAACGTACCCGTCAGCTGTCCGCCGATGTCCGCCGCGTATTGCGGGTTTCGCACACCATCGGACACGCGGTAAAAGCCGCCGATGCTGCCGTACCAGCCGTCGATGATCTTGCCGCTGTAGAACGCGTCCACACGTTCCGATCCCTCAAATCCGTAAGTGACGCCAAGCGATCCGACGGTTTTGTCTGAGCCGGTCCTCAAGATAAAGTTCGCCGTGGCGCCCGCCTGCCCCGGACCGAAAATTACGCCGGGGCCGCCCTGGACGATTTCAACGCGCTCGACAGTGTCGTCAAAGCGCACCAAGGTGCTGGAATCCAGAAAGGATAAGGATGCGACACCGTAGAGAGGTGAACCTTGAATCATGGTAGAAAAGTACGGTGAATCGCCGCCACCGTTGGGAAAGCCGGCCACGTCAATATTGACGCCGGTTTGTCCGCCGGATGCTTCCGGCCAAATCCCAGGGGATAGTTTGAAAATTTCGGCGGCGCTCGCGGGGTTCGCGTTTTGAATCTCTTCGAGGTTCGCCGTCACGATATTGTAGCTAGCGTCCAGCTTCTTGACACCCTTGGCCGAGGCAGTGACGACGATCTCATTGAGGTCACTCGACGATTCGGACGCCGTGGTCGCGGTCGCGGTCGCGGTCGCTTCCGCCGCAAATACCGGCGCGCCGGCGGCGCAATAAAGAATGCCGGCCACTGCGGCCGCCAACGTGTTTATCGCCGGAAAAATGAGTGTGCGCGATCGTGCCGACGGCGTGCCGGTTCGGCGTTCGTTGTTGCGTTTTAGTTTCATAAATTCAAACCCCTCAAATGCCAGTTCAAGTAGCCAGCGCTACGGTGATTCGGAATGTTCAATTGCCGTGATGTCGATTGGATATTGCGTGCCTCAGAAGATCGGGAACGATCCCGGAACAAGATCGTTCCTGTCTTGAAGGGAACCCGATGAAAGAATTCGTTGGAAAACGCGACAAGCCGTTTGTGGGAAAAATAGGCTATTTTCCAGCGAACAAAGCATCCTGCCTCCAACCAACGACGTCGTTCCGTGCAAATTTCATGTTCATGTGGAAGGATTGCCGGCCAAAAAAAAAGACGGATCATTCGACTCACAGACAGCACGACTTCGTCGGTTCAATAGTTATAGATCTTGTGCGCGGGATATATTTCACCGCCGCCAATGTAATTCTATTGACGCGTGACTTCAACAGTTGATGCTAATTAACAACACTGAGAATATTTGTAAATATTACCGTGGGACGCGCCCCTAACGGCGCTCGGGGGGTGTTGCGAGCGGGTCGGGAATTGCGAGGTAGACCGTGCTCCACAATTGTGCGGCATTGGATTCATCGGCGTCAGTTGCGTGGGCGCCGAAGGGTGCAATTCGAAATGTACCGCCCGCGAAGGTCCAGGACCAGAGTTCGGAATTACGCATGCTGTGCGCCGCGCGGATCGCACTCCAGAGTTGCATCTGAGCCTTGCGCAGAAGCTGTTTCGACACCGGCGGCAGGTCCTGCCGCCGCATTTGGCGCTCGAGCCCTGCGGCGAGGACGGCTTGTTGCCAGGACCAAATCACGGTGCCGTGGTAAGCACTGTTGGTGAGCTCGGATTGAATGGCAGGAGCGGCATACACAGGATTCGCAACCACGACTCCCACCGGTGTCAGGAGTCCGGCCGGGAACGGCCGAGTCAGCGCTGTCACGGCCTGAGCCAGAGCTGCCGCACTCGGAATGCCGAACAGAAATTCGAAGCCTTCGTCCGAGTGCAAGACCGGAATGGCCTTCTGATCGGCGCCGAGCGACAGCGCATGGAAGCGCAGCGGCGATCGCCCCACTGAGCGCAGCGCCGCGTCGTCAGTCACCTTGAGGGCCGCCGCGTAAGCTGCGATGTCGCGCCGCGCGGTCGCGCTGGGTACCGTGACGTTGAACAGTGGTGCAGCCTTGTTGCGCCAGACTTCAGCCTGCTGCAACGCGCGGGAGAATAGGCCGCGATCCGCGCCGTCGAGGTAGGCATCGAGCAGACCGCTGGTGAAAAACCGGCCGGCGGCGTCGAGCGCCGCGGGCACGAATACCGCGTTCACGTCATAGGCGAATCGCCCGCCGGCCAAGCCGTCGTTGCTGTCGCGCCATTGACCCACGGAGACCCCAGGTTTCAGCGCAATGAGATTCGCAGATTGCGGGTCGTCGGCAAACTTGACCGCAGCCTGTAGCACGAATTTCAGATTGCTCACCAGATCCGCACCCATGGTCCGCGGTGCCTCGCCGTAGCGGTCATCCTTGCGCAACAGAAATTCCTTCGCCTGGATGCGGCCGCGCTCATCATCCAACAGCCATGCGGCGGCCACGGGCGCGAGCATGAACGTGCTGTCGATCATCTTGTAATCATAGGTCGGCGCGTCCGACCTGACGCCCGCGCGCAGGTGATCGAGAACCGCGAACTCGCCGATATTCTCCTCGTGCGCCACCTCGCCGTTCGGCGCCAGGCGCGTCAGCACTGCACCAAGTCCCGCATCGACCGCCGCCGGCGTGAGCGCGGGCATCAGCAGTCGCATCGACATCAAAGTGTCGCGGCCGAAGTAGGTATCGAATCGCCAGGAACCGGCGAGAAATTTCTCCTTGTAACTCAGAAAACTCAGTGCATCGCGGGCCGCCACGTCGTCTTGCGCGGAGGCATTGAGCAACTGTTTGCCGGACAGCGGAGTCAACGGCGTCTCGCCGCTCAGCGCGGTGATTTTGAGGCCGATACCGCCGCCGCCGGCGGCGGCGATACGCTCTGCATGCAGCGAGCCTCGCGTCACCTCGATGCTCAGACGATATCCCGCCGCGCCGTCGAGACGATCACGCGCCCAGGTGATGATGGAGTCATGAATCGTCGGCGCGGTGGCAACTTCGGCGGGAAAGGTACCGAGCGCTTGATAGTCCCGCAACACGCGAACGCTGGATAACACAGTCTGCTTGACGGTCAGTTCTGCGGCTTGAGTTTCGACCTCGGCCGTCATGCCGTAGAGCGGCCGTCCGCGCGCGTCTTGGTCCGCGACCGGCTGCGGTCGTCCGAGCAAGGTCCAGGTCGCCGGCTTCGTGGCATGCGAAAACCACAGACCCACGCCGCTGTTGCCGGCGGGAAACGCGACCAGGATTCTGGGGTCCGCGCCTGAACGCAGCAGCAAATGCGCAGCGACGGGGCCGTCACGTAGAAAGCTATTGAGATTGAGCCCTTCATCGACATCGAACGACAGCCGCTGCGGTGAATCGGCATCGGAAAAAGCCGGCCGCTGCAATGTGGCTGCGATGCCGATGCCGGCACCGAAGATGACCAATTGGCGCATGAGTGACCGCATGTTCAGCTCACTTCCTCGATAAAAATTAGCTCGGAGGATAACGGCAGGGGCAGGATGACTTCCACGCCGGTCTGCATCAGGTCCTGACCCGTCAGCACCCGGTCGGCGGCTTCGCCCCTATCTTGGAACTTGACCCGGTAGCGACGCTTGGGATCGAGACCCTGCAGGCGAAATCGGTGCGCGGCCTCGTCGGGCACCGAGCCGCGAAACGCATACAGCACACCGCGCCGCAGCGGCGCCGAGAAGTATTCGATGCCGTCCCAATGCACGCCGTCGGGACGCGTCGTCACGTGATAAAGGTCGGCCTCGCGGATCAGCGGACGCAGCGCCGACTTGTAAAGAGCGAACTCCCGTCGCGCGACGCTGCGGTGCTCGGGGTTCCATTGGCCGGCATCCTGCATCAACGAGAACCAACCGAGCATTCCGCTGCGTAACGCATAGCGAAAATTCTCGATGCGCGGTGCCGGCCACTTCTCCACATAGCTTTCCAGCATGGCCGGCGGCAGCACGTAGCTCGCATCGTAGAACGCGCGCCGGTTGGACAACGGATCATAGGAGTCGGTGATGGAGAAATAGTCGCCGTGCGCGGCGCTGCCGAAATCCATCATGCGACCCCCGTCGTTGCACACCTCCAGCAACAGAGCGGGGTGATGCACGCGCAGCTGCCGATATAGATCGTAATAGGCGCGGGTGGCGTGATCGCTCACGTCCGTCTCATTGGAACCATCCGCCCAGAGAAATCCCGAATCCTCATAGATTCGCAACGTTGCAGGGTCTGGCGCAGCAGCAGGGTGATTCGAGCGGGAACTGCCCTGTGCCACCAGATAGCCGTCATGTTCGAGCATATCGAGGTGATAGTCGCGCACCACGCGTTCGAGCTCGCGTGCGGCCCAGGCCTTGGCCGCGGGAACGCCGAGATCAACGGTTATACCCTTGAAGGGCTCGCTGTGCTTCCAACCGGCGGGCGGATCGGCAATCAGCCAGTCACGCGTTGCGGGGTCATAAACATTCAGCGCACCCGGCTCCTTGGAGGTTCCGGCCTGAGTCCAGTCCATCCACAGGCCGAACTTGAGACCCTGGCGATGCGCAAAGTCGGCGATACTGGCGATGCCGTGAGGAAATTTTTTGGGATGCGCGTGCCAATCGCCGACATCGCGAAACCAACCCGCATCCAGATGAAACATTTCCAGGCCGAGCTGCGCCGAATCCGCGATCATGCGCTGCGCCAGGGGTTCATCGACGGCCATGCCGCTGCCCCAGCTGTTGTTGACCATCCATGGATAGGCGGGGTCACGCAGCGTGAGGGGATTGTTGAGCACGATCCGCACCCAGCGCCGCAGTATATTGCCCGCGCCATCCGGCCCGCCCGCAAATCCACCAATAAATATCGTCGGCGTTTCGAACGTGCCGCCCGGTGGCAACTGAGTCCGGTAGGGACCGGGCGTCGGATCGAGACCCGCCTCGCCGAGCAACGACGCACCTTGCCGCTGTAGTGTGATCCGCGTGCGCGCACTTGATTCGATGCCGATATACCAGCCGTGGCCGCCGTCGTTGGGCTCATCGACGAGCACGTAAGGAATCATTTCGCGCGGCCGGTTAAGCTGAGGCCTCGCGTAGGTACTGGAGTAGCCGGCCCAAGTGTCGCCATCGCGCAGCACATCGAGATGCGTGCCTGAGGCGGACGGCGTATCGGCGCCCTTTTCCACCCAGAAGTGCCGCAGCGCGTATTTAGGATCGATCGCCCACGCAAAGCTAAAACTGCGCAGCAGCGGCAGACTCACGGGCTCGCCGCTCAAGTTTTGTATGACAATGGTGTGTTCGAGCGGACCTTCGGCTGCGCGCGCGCGCCATCGCCATTTAAGCGTCAGGTGCGGCGAATCGCTCACATACGTCACCTGAATTTCCTGCGCGTCGAAGCGGCTTGCAGCGCGATCCAAACGCCATGTCACGGGCTGTGACGCAGCGTGAACATACACATGATCCGGCAGCGCGTGGTCGTCGCGATTTATCCAGACCGCTTTGCTGCCCGCCTGCAATGATCGCAAGTGCGGAGAATGCTCACCGGCATCGACGGCAATCGACGTGTCCGCGCTGGCGAGCTGCCTGTGCAAGCTGCTCCTGTCGAGTGTGCCCGTAGCACCGGTCACGTTGCAGCAAACGGCGAGAGTCACCCAGCCTGCTGCGTGGGCCGCCCAGCCAACGGCGTGGGGAGGCCGGCATCCGAGCGGACGGCGACATTTTGCAATCAGGACGGCAATACCGCTTGGTAAGCGCTGTAGTTCTCTAAATCGACGTCGAGAAACGGTTTCAGCTTGATCAAGCCGGCGTCCGTCGACGCCTGCCACTCATGCTTGCCACTGCCATCGCGCTGTGCCGTGAGCAAACGCGAGCGCGCAATCGGCGGTACTGCTGCCTCGTCGTCCAAAATGCGCATCAGCACCAGTGGGCCGGCAAGCAGGGCGACCGTATCCGGGTGCGCCGCATCGACGCTCTCCAAACGGCGCGTGAGCGGCAACTCGAGCTCGATTCTGTCGGCGGTGCGCCACTCGCGCCGCACAGCGGCGAAACGTCCGGGTTCGGGCGGCGCGGTTTCGCGTTTACCGTTGATCAGGATGGCGGCGCCCTGCGCCCAGCAGGGGATGCGCAGATTGAGCGTAAATGTCTGTGCCCGCGCCGTCCGCAATGTCATTACTACGCCTGCGGCATAGGGATAGTCCGTTTCGATGGTTAGGCCACACGCTTCGCCGTTCTGAATCCAGGAGACTTGCGCCGGCACGTAGAGATTGACATAGATCCCTTGGGGATCGGTAAAACAGGTGCTGATGGCATAGTCGGCCGTAACCATCGGCAGGGTACCGGAGCAGCACGGCCAGCGATCGGGGTGGAAACCTTTTTTGGCCCGGCGCGTGTAGTCGGAGTAGTAGAAGGCGTTGCCGTCCGGCTGGATCGGCAGCGCACCGAGCACGGTGTTGTATAGCACGCGCTCCATGCTGTCGCCGTAGCGTGAGTCGCGGGTGATGCGCATGAGATAGCGCGTAATCTTGAAATGTGCGTAGGCGCCGCAAGGGGTCTCGAAGCTTTTGTGTTCGCGGTCCAGGCTGGCGCCGAGCGCCCCGCTGCCGGGAACGACGAAGTGTTCGTCCGGCCCCCAACCGCCGGTGGCGAAGCTCTGTGCCGTGATCATGTCGAAGCCATTTTGCGCGGCCTTGAGATACATCGGGTTGCCCAGCGACAGATAGGCCTGTGCGGCAGAACTCAACGCGTTGGCATGGCTGTAGGCGTGTTTGCCCGGCAGCGCATTGTCGCCGAGCGCGAGCGGCGAGAAGAATTCGTCGTACAGCAGTCGCCGGCCGAGATCGAGATGGCGTTTATCGCCGGTGGCCCGCCAGGCGAGAAATTGATTTTCCGGCAGTGTGTAGCTCTCATC
This sequence comes from Gammaproteobacteria bacterium, assembly GCA_040004115.1. GTDB lineage: Bacteria > Pseudomonadota > Gammaproteobacteria > Steroidobacterales > Steroidobacteraceae > Bog-1198. The sequence goes on from JBDUBO010000103.1 coordinate 10,554, forward strand.
CCAGGCGTACTGGGTAAAGTCCTCACCCGGCCGCGCATGCTCATTGCGCGGCATGGCATGCCGCGGCAGATAGGGCAGGGCAGCCTGCGTGGCACGTGCCAGTGTCGGAAGTGCCGCAGTGTCGCGGGAGAGTCGTTCGGCGTCGAGCAAGCCGCCGGTGAGTTTGTCGTAGATGTAGGATGGGAAGCGATTGTTGCGATAGAAATTACCCGATTCATCGATGGTCGCCGCAAACCCTTGCACCAGGCGTTGTACCTTGGTGCGCGTCGCCGCGTCGCCGGTGATCGCGTAATAACGCGACAGCGCGCTCATCCATTGCCCGAATGTGGCGCCGGGTGCGAAAGCGTAAGTGTCGTACCAGCCGCCCATATCTAGCCCTGGCGCAGGCTGGCCGGCGCGTTCGCGGAAGGGCCGCAGCAGCGCATCCTCATTCAGTCCCAAGACCAAGCGGTGATTTTCGCGCGCTTGGCGCTCGAGCGGACCTTCGCTGAACTGTACCTGTCCGTAGGCCAACTCTGCCAACGTCGACGCCGGCACATCCGGGTCGCGAATGCGTGCCACGGACGCAATCGGACTCCAGCCGACTGCGGCAAGCATTCCCAGCCCTACAAAACCTCGCCTGCCGTGATTGATCGTGCTAGACAATGTAGCTGCCCCCATCGGTGCGGGAACAATGCGGCGAGCGGCGCGTTAACGCAACCCCCGCTGAAGCGCTAAGCTTGCGGCGGCCGAAGTGAGGAAGGATTCCTGGCGTTCGTTAATTCCAAGGTGCCAACATGAAGTCACTTGTAGCAGTTATGCCCTGGCTGATGCTGGCGGCCGTCCCTGCCGTCCCTGCCGTCGCGGCCCCGGATTCCAGTTTCACTCTCACTGCCGGGCCCGCGGATTTCGAACGATACTTTCCGAGCTACCTTGCCAATGGTTATTTCTCCACCATGACCGCGCCGCGCGGCACCGAAGGCAATCTTGCCTACATGGCTGCATTCATGGACTACACGCAGGATGACATAGCACGCCCCGCCGCCATTCCCGGCTGGAGCGAAATCGACTATTCGACCGGCGACTCTGCCGCGGGCAACTTCTGGATGAATCAAGTGCAGCTGAGTCCAAGCGTGTTCGAGGACTACCGACAGACCTTGGACCTGCACGAGGCGACGTTGACGACCAGATATCGCTACCTCGACCAGCAGCGCGCTACCCAGATAAAGGTCACCACCTTCGTCAGTCAGGCATCGACGCATTTGGCAGTGACGCAGATTTCGTTGACCCCGGATTTTGAAGGCATCGTGCAATTGTCGTTTGCGCTCAATCTTTGGGCGCCGTATCAGCCGCGCCTGCCGCTCGCCAGACTCACGGGCGAGGAAATGCAGGAAGCCGTGGCTGCGCATAATATGACCCTGGTCGCGATACCTCCGGCGACTCCCGACCGCGCTGCCCTCTGGTATCACGGCTACACGCAGGTAGTGGCGGCGGACGGCGACGTCAAAGAATTGACCCTGTCGCTCGACGGCCGCGCCGAACAGGGTCTTAGAATGGCTGAGGCGGCGGCGATTCAGCTGCCCGACGGCATCGAAGCGAAGGATGTCGCGCTATATAAAAGCCAGTATCGTCTGGCGTTGAACATCGGCTTCAAGGTGAACAAGGGCAAAACGTACATTTTTACAAAGTTCATCGCAGCCTCGCGCGAGGGATGGGGCGGCGATGCGAGGGCCGATCTCGACCTCGCGAGGGACGCGCGCCGCGGCGGTTTCGATCGGCTCCTTGAGCAGCACCGCGCGGCGTGGCGCGAATTGTGGAAAGCCGATATTGCCATCGATGGCGATGCCAGGGCGCAAACGGCCGTGCACTCGGACCTGTACTACCTGCTCGCCACCTCGACCGCCGACACTCACTGGCCGATGGGCGCGTGCGGGCTGACGCCCGGCTATACGGGACATGCGTTCTGGGACAGCGATACGTGGATCTTTCCGGCGCTGCTGCTGCTGCATCCGGAGCGTGCGAAATCGCTGGCCATGTTCCGCGCTCATACGCTGCCCGCGGCCGAGGCCCGCGCGCAGGCGCGCAGGTTAAAGGGCGCCATGTATCCCTGGGAAGCGGACCCTGAGAACGGCAGCGAGCAAACTCCGCACTTCGCCTATGTGCTCGGTGAACGGGAGATTCACGTCAACGCCGACATCGCAATCGCGCAGTGGCAGTACTGGCTCGCCACGCTTGACCGGGACTGGCTGAAACGGTTTGGCTGGCCGGTCATCCGCAACGTCGCGGATTTCTGGGCCAGCCGCGTCACTTGGAACGCGGGCCGGCAGCGCTACGAAATCTTGCATGTCACGTCGGTCGCAGAAAACTACAATGACGTACCGAACGACACCTACACCAATGTGTCTGCAAAAAAAGCCCTGAACATCGCTGCGACCGCGGCGGCGCTGGTCGGCGAACGGCCCGATCCGAGGTGGGCCGAAGTTGCCTCGACACTGTACATCCCATTCTCGGAAGCCGAGCAGCGGCATCTGGATTTCGATCCCACCGTGCCACGAGACCCCTTGGAGGGCAGCACCCTGGGCCTGCTGATGTACCCATCGCTCGATGCGCCGATGACGGCAAAAATCCGCCGTAATGATTACGATTACACCATGATCGCGGTCAAGCAGGGTCATCAGGAACCGCACGGCATGGGTGCGGCGCCGGCGTCGATTGCCGCGGCCGCAGTCGGTGATACGGTGTCGTCAGTTGCGTGGCTGCAGAGCAATTTCAACAGCGACCTGATCAAGCCGCCGTTCAATGTGAGAACCGAGACGCCAAATAACAACACCGGTTATTTCGTCACAGCTTCCGGCGGCTACCTGCAGAATCTCATCTATG
>JBDUBO010000033.1:0-40090 GCA_040004115.1 Gammaproteobacteria bacterium
GGCGGAGGGGGTGGTGGTGGTGGTGGCGGCGGAGGCGGCGGCACGTACGCGGGCGGCGGCGGTGGTGGCGGCGGAGCGACCCGGCCGAATGGGAAAATCAGGTTGACCGAAAACAGATCGATGTCGCCGCGATTGCCGATGGTGTCGTGAATGCGGAAGCGTTGCGCTTCGGCTCGCGCCAGGAAGTAACGGCTGAACTCGAATTGCGCGCCGCCGCCGAAGTCGTAGCCCAGCTTGCGCTGGCGGCGTTCAGGGTCGCTGACCACGACCGCGCCGATGCCGTGAGTGACGTATTTGGCCTCCGCGAACTGCGGTCCCGCCAACGCGAACAAGGACAGGCGCGGGGTAACGGGCAGCATGCCGACCAGGTTGAGATCGATCCCCTGCACCTTGATTTCGCCGCTCAGTTTTCCAGGCGGCGCGGTGACCGAGGTGAAGCTGAACTTGCCGAGATTGAAATAGCCGCCCTCGAGCGCGAAGTAATTGTTGAAGTGATAGCCGCCGAACGCTTCCCAGGCGAAGTGCGTTTGATTGCGCGTGAATTGCGTGGTCGCAAGTCCCCCGGCAAGCAAGTCATCGGTGATCCTGTTTTCGTCGATATGCACGCGCGACTGGCCGGCCGCGAAGGCACCGTACCAGTAGGCGTCATCGTCGGCCAGAGCCGAGGACGTACACAGCGCGCCGACCGCCGCGGCAAGCAGCAAGTACCGAAATTTCGTTTCTTTCATAGCGTTTTTCCGCACGGGCTTTTGGATATCGGTGATGACGAGGCGGTTCATGGTGCGTTGATCGTGGTGTTGACCATGGTCACGGATGAGACGAGGCTGAGTGCCCGTCCGGTCAGGGTGGTCTGAAGGAGCGTTCCGGCAGTGGAAATCGTAACCCCGGACATGGCAATGATGGTGCCGACCATGGTGCTGGCCACTTCGATGCGCGCCGCGGCGCCGACCTGCCAGTAGACGTTCTTGGCCTGGGCGCCGTTGATCAGCAGCACGCTGCGGGGGATTCCAGGGGCGCCCACCGTCAGTGAGGACCCCACTTGAAACACCCACATCGCGTTGGCGTCGCCTTGCGCGTCCAAGGTCAGGTTGCCGGTGGTGATGTCAACTGTGGTCGCGGAAGTATAGGTGCCAGGGGCCAGCGTGGTGGCGCCCAACTGGGCGGCAGCTGCGCCCGGCGGCAGGTTCATGAGATAGTTATAAGCGATCTGGGAATCGTTCAAGGCCGTGGCCGCGATTGCCGCGGTGGTGGCGGTTCCCGGTGCGGGGGGAGAACAGTCGATGGTGCTATTGACCGCGCCGACGTTCAGCGGCGTTTCCGTATAGACGTTCGACGCATCATGGAAGCCAGTGACTCCGGTGCACACCGCCGTGGTTGCCAGATTGAGGTGCACCACGGTATTGACGCCTTGGTTGGTGATTCCCGCGGTGCCGCCGAGGCCGCCGAAATTAGCCGCCGTTCCCAGATTGACGGGCGCGGCGCAAGCCGTGGTGCCCGTCGTGAAGGTCCATACATCGTCGGCAGCAAGCTGATTCCCGGCGCCGTCCTTGACGCCGGCGGCGCCCGATTTAACTGTCGCGGTGAATAGAGTGCCTGCGGCAAATCCGGTCGCAGCGGTGGGGGTAAACGTCGCTACCCGAGTTGCTGTGTTGTAGCTTACGCTGCCCGAGACCGCAACGCCGGCCGCCGTCACGCCGAACGTTAGGGCATTGATGGTGGTCGGATCCATCGTTTCGCTGAATGTCGCACTGACGACCGTTGTGCGGCACGCGGCCGAGGCGCCGTTCGCGGGACTGACCAGCGTCACCGTCGGCGGCGTGGTGTCGGTCACCGCACTGGTAGTGAACGTCCATACATAGTTGCCGGCAGCCGGCAGAAGGGCAGGATTGCCGGCGAGTGCGTTGCCGGCCATGTCGGTAGCTGCCATGGTGATCGTGGCCGTAAACTGGGTATTGATCGCGAGATTCGCCGCCGGCGTGAACACGGCCGTTCGAGAGGCATCGTCGTAGGTCACGGCTCCGGCCACCGCCGTTCCTCCGAGCGTGGTGACCACGGTGAAGCTCGTGTCGTTGATGGTCGCCGGATTCATACTCTCGCTGAACGTGGCCAACACCAATGAGTTGGTTGGGACCAGCGTGGCTCCGCTGTCGGGAACGGTGAGTACCACTGTGGGACGAATGGTGCTGGCCAGCACGCCACCCGTCGTGAAGCTCCAGACATAGTCGGCGGCGAGCACATTTCCCAGGCTGCTTTTCGCGGCGGTCGTGACCGTTGCGGTGCACACTGTGGTGGGCGGCAGCAGCGCCAGCGGCGTCAGTGTCGCCGCGCTGGTCGCGGCGTTGTAGTCAACGGTCGCGGCAACCGGCATACCGGTCGGACACGCGACGCTGATGCTGGTCGGCGTCAGCGTTGTGGCGTCCATCGCCTCGCTAAAGGTGACCGTCAGGAGGCTGGAGATTAGGACCCCGGTGGCGCCTGGCGCGGGCGAAGTGACTGTGACGGTGGGAGTCGCGGTGACTCCTGGTGCTCCCAGTATGGTCTTGCGGCCGACGCCGTTGCAGCCGACGGCGGCGAGGCATACCAACAGGCAAGCCGTTGCGGTCGGATTCTTCCAAAGTCTGGGAGTGTGGTTCATAAGGATGTCTTTATCTTTGCAGTACAGAGGCCCGTTTTCGGATATGCACGACTTGTACGGCATCGCGACGATTTACTCTGTTCGCGAGCGCACCTAGCCCGCGCTACATACGCTGTAAGGCAAACCCCGTCACAAAAGCCGCCCACTCACCCGGCGGCTGACGTCTCAGCTTTGAAGTCTCAGCGCTGAAAGATGAACAGAATGTAGGGACCCAATGGTTATTGCATAGTCGTGTCGTACAATCGTGAAAGTGACCGACAACAAGACTGCCACCGGCACCATATTCCTGTGCGCCTTGGGCGCGATCTTCGAGGGCGTGGACCTGCAAGTAGCCGGGGTCGCCGCGGCGGGCATCATTGGCGAGTTCAAACCGGATCCGCAGCACCTGGGCATATTTTTCAGCGCGAGCACCTTAGGATTGTGCGGCGGCGCATTGCTGGGTGGCCGGCTCTCCGACCGGATCGGACGCAAGCGCGTACTGATCGTGTCGGTGGCTTTGTTCGGACTATTTTCCTTGCTGGCGGCGTCCGCGTCGACATTTTGGGCTCTCACCTGGGCGCGTGTGTTGACCGGATTGGGTCTCGGCGGCGCCTTCCCCATCTTCGTCGCGCTGACGGCGGAAAGCAGCGCGCCCAATCGGCGCAGCTTCAACGTGGCTATCGTCTATAGCGCCATGCCGTTCGGCGGAGCGGTGGTGAGCCTGCTCAGCATGCTCATAGCGCCTGACCGCTGGCGGCAGTTGTTCATCGTAGGCGGCATCGCGCCGCTTATCGTGGCGCCCATCATGGCAGCCTATTTGCGCGAGTCGCAGGCGTTCGAGCAAACCATCACCGGCGCCGGTGCGGCAAATTCACAGGGGGTCGGGTTCCTCGCTGTCTTTGCGCAGGGTCGGGCGCCGCGAACGATCCTGTTGTGGGCAAGTTTCTTCCTGGGGCTGTTGACCCTTTACTTGTTGCTGAATTGGCTCCCGACCCTGCTGCTTGGCTACGGGCTCGACAAGCGCCACGCGTCTTTCGCGCAGATTGCGTTCAATTTGGGCGGCGCCATTGCAGCGCTTTTTGTCGGTAATTTGCTCGACGGCTCCTATCGCCGCAGCAGCGCCATCGTGGTGTTTGCGGCGCTGCCCCTATCACTGGGTTGGCTGGCGCTGGCGCCGCAGCACTCGTCGGTGATCGTCCTTATCGTACTGGTGCTGGGGATCCTCGTACTTGCTTCGCAGGTCGTCATGTATGCGATGGCGCCGCTGTGCTATCCCACGCGCATTCGCGGCGTAGGGGTCGGTACGGCGGTGGCTTTCGGACGATTGGGATCGATCGCAGGCCCGGCGCTGGCGGGCATTCTGGTGGCACACGGGGAGAGCACTTCACAACTGCTGTTGCATCTCCTGCCGGTGACCATCGTCGGCGGTATCTGCGCCATCGCTCTGGTGTGGATCATGCCCTGGGCTGCGCACCGATGAACGGCCCTTTTTGCGAGGGCGGTACCGGCGTGCGTCGCGACTTGCGCCATAAATCATAGATCGCCAGCGCGCCGGTAAGCGTCGCCAAGGTGCCAAAATAGGCGCTTGGACCGTAGGCTGAGATCAGACTGCCCAAGAGTATCGGCCCGAAAGCGGCGCTGACTCCATTGATCAGCAACAGCGCGCTGCTGGCGGCCACCATTTGCGCAGGTTCAAGCTTGTCGTTCACATGAGAAACCGACAGCGAATACAGCGTCAGCACCAGCCCGCCGAACAGCGCCGAGAGAGCCAGAAACGCCAGGTGCGGCATATCCGGAAAAACGACGATGCTGCCGGCGACCATCGTTGCCAGAGTGCATACGACGGCAATGACGGTGCGCCGGTCCATGCGATCCGAGAGCCGGCCGACCGGATACTGGGTCACCACGGCGGCGAGAATGGTTACCGCCATAAATGTGGCAACGCCGCTGGTCTCCATGCCGCGCAGGCGCGCGTACACCGGGCCCATGGAAAATATGATGGCGGAAATCATGCCTGACACCGTCACGCCCACCACGCCCAGCGGCGAATTGCGATAAAGCTCCGGAAGGTGAACCTTGCGCGGCTGGGCCCGTTCCGGCACGGCCTGCGCCGACAGCACGATCGGCACCAGGGCCAAGGAGATGAGCACCGACACCAGCATGAAGGGGATGGGGCTGAGCGGGCTCGAGACCACGAGCAGGAACTGGGCGGCGCCAAGACCGCCGTACAACACCAGCATGTACACGGCGAACAGACGGCCGCGATTGGCGCGGCTCGCGCGATCGTTGATCCAGCTTTCGGCCACCACGTAAATGCCCGCAAAACACAGGCCGGAGATCAGGCGCATGGCGCCCCAGGTCACAGGATTGACAAAACCGCCCTGCACCAGAACCGCCACCGAAGCGATCGCGGCGAGAGCGGCGAATACGCGGATGTGCCCGACTTGGCGCAGCAAGGTGGGCGCGATAAAGGTGCCAAGCACATACCCCACGTAGTAGCAGGACATGATGATGCCGGTGACCGGCGCCGGGAATCCCTCTAGCGTGGCGCGCAGTCCCAGCAAGCTGCCCTGCAGACCGGCGCCCAGCATGAGCACGCCCATGCCGAGGAGCAGCGGCCAGGTCGAGGTAATGGCGCTAAGAGGCACGGGACGATCCGCTCATGCAGGCTTCACGGGGACAGTACGGCGCTCGTGGCGGCTCAAGATCCAAAGTGCTCCCGGCAACGCGGTGAAGTCCGCGAGCAGGGCCAGGACAAAGGCCGACGAGGCGACGATGCCGAACTCGCGCATCGGCGGCAGGTCCGACATCGCGAGCGCGAGGAAGCCGCTGGCATTGATCAGGGTGGCAAATAAAATGGGCCGGCCGGCAACCAGCAGCGCGTGCTGCAAAGCGCCGGCGGTGGTGCCGGTAGAATGGCCTTCCTGATAGTGATAGAAGAAGTGAATCTGGTCGTTCTCGGTCGCGCCTAGCACGGTGGAACCGATCAGGATGGTGGCGATGTTCAAGGGAATGTCTACCAGGCGCATGACGAGAAACACCGACAGAATGGCGAATAACGACGGAATCATGGTCATCACCCGGGCAGTCGGACTGCGAAACACCAGCAGGAAGGCTAAAAAAATCACACTCGCCGTGAGCGCGAAGCTTTGGGTGAGAGTGGGCAGCAGGCGTTGCGTAATTTCCGCACCCAGTACTCCCTTGCCGACCACGCTGCCGCGCGCCGCGCGCAGCGCCGGATCGGCAGCTTGGGCCGCGGCCCAGGCTTGCTCGACGAAGCTGCGCATGGCACCCACCCGGCCGAACAGCTTGGCGCGGCCGCGAATGCTCAAGCGCACATTGGCAAGGTCGGTCACGTCGACGTATTCGCGCGCACCGGGCTCGGTGAGCATGATCTGCTCGAGATCCGCGGCGAGTTTCGGCCACGCCGCGGCCGCTGTAGGCAGCCGATCGGATCCGCTCTGCACATAGCCTGCCCAGCGCAGCACCGAGGTGGGGCCATCGACGGCGGTGATGCGCGGATCACTTTCGAGCCGCAAGCTAAGCTGCTCCACCGCGCGCAGAAAGTCAGGGTCGAGGGCGTGACCGGGCGGAGTCTGCAGCCAGAGCTCCACCACGTCGAGACCGTTATATTGCTCGAAAAGCCGGGTATCCTGGGCCACGCGCTCGCCGGGATTGACGTAGGTCAATACATCCATCTCGAGGGCAAGCGGCGCAACCGCGCCCGGAATGCCGAACAACGCCGCGGCGCCGCACAGCATCATCAGCAGCGCGCCGCCGACCAGCAGCCAGCGGTAGCGACGGCTTGCCGGAACGAGCGCATCGACGAAATTCGGAAACCACTTACCGGCCGGGCCCTTGTCCCGGCGCATGGGCGTGCGCAACAGCGACTGCAGTGCTGGAAACAGAGTGAAGCAGCCTATCCACGCCACGATCAGCCCGCCGGCGGTCCATAGCCCCATCTCGCGCACGGGACGTATGTCCGAGATCGCCAGCGCGCCGAACCCAACCGCGGTGGCGAACATTGAGGCGGTGCAAGGCAGGAATTTATTGGCGATCGCACGCGCGTGGTGCTCGAGAAGTGTCGGCGAATCGTCCGGTTCGATATATCGTGAATGAATGTACACGAGCGTGGCGGTAGTCGTGACCATCACCGTCAACGGCACCAAAGTGGAGATGACCGTGTGCGACCAGCCGAACAGATACGCGAGCCCCATGGCGATGGCGACGAGGGTGCCCAGCGTAAGGACGATGGCCCCCAAGGCGCGCCAAGATCGGTAAATGATGAACACCAATGTCATCAAAAAAATGCCGAACAGAGGCATGAAGCGCACCGTTGCCGTTCCGGTCTGCCGCTCCAGCCAGGCGTCGAGCCAGGGTGAACCGACGCGCCGCACCTTGGTGATCGGTCCGCCGGAATCCTCGAGCGGCAGCACCAAGGCGTCGATCGCGGACAGGGCACGGTTGCGTTCAGCGGTCGATTTCACACGCAGCTCGAGCGCAATGCCGAAGTATTGCTCGCCCAGTAGTCCCACACGGCGGAACAGCGGCGTCCCGGTGGCAAAGGCGCGCACCTTCGCGGCCTCGGCCGCTGTGATTTCCGCCGCCGAACCCGCACGGCGATACAGGTCGAGCAGGCTGTGCGCCTCCACCTGCGGTATCTGGTCGAGCTCGTGCTCCAGCCGGTCGGCGGCACCCAACGCGGCAGCGCTGAAGGGATCCGGGGTCTCGAGCATGATCAATGCCTGTTCGCCCTCGGGAAAGATGCGATCGAACTGGGCGGTCGCGCGCGCGACGGGATCGTCGGCAATGATGAGGCGCTCGATGGCGGGATCGTTGGGCACACGCAACGCGCCGTAGATCCCGGCCGCCGCCAGCACCAGAAATGCGGCAGCAATCCAGCCTCGTGCACCGAGTACGCGGATAAAAATTCGAACTACCCTGGGCGAAGCCGGGACACTCATCAGTGCATCGGCACCAATACCCCGGTGCATACGCAGGGGAGGAAGTGCCGCTCCTTGTTTGGACTTACTATTCAGAGGGTACTAAAATACTACGCTTCGTGTGGTTTGAGACCTTGCGCGCAATGGGTTTATTGTCAGCCGCATCGCTTGCTACGTTGGTGTTCTGTGCTCCGGGATATCCTGGGGCCCCGGGCGACGCGCAGCCGCTGGTGGACCAGTTTGCCGGCGCAGCCGTAACGGCGTCAGGCTGGCCGGCGGGAAGTCTGGCGGCCGTCTACGATCCGACGGAAGAGGGTGGCCTGGCGAAGCTTGCGCAGGCCGATGCGGTGCTTGCCTTTGTGCCGTATCCGTTTTACATCGAACATGGCGCGAAATTGCATTTGACTCCCCTGGTTCAGGCGGATGTCACGGAGGTGGGTCCGCAGCAGCGCTGGACACTGGTGGCAAAGTCAGGTCGCGTCACGGACCCGAAGTCCATGGCGGGGTACACCCTGCTTAGTTCAGCGGGCTACGCTCCGGATTTCGTGCGGCACACCGCTCTTCAGGCCTGGGCCCTCCCGGCCGACGTCAAGATCGAGGCCACCGGACAAATCTTAAGCGCCTTGCGACGCGCTGCCGCCGGCGAGCCCGTCGCCGTACTGCTCGATCAGACGCAGGCGGTTGCGCTTCCGAGCCTGCCCTTCGCTGCTGAGCTTAAAACCCTGATTCAGTCTGCGGAATTGCCGGTAGCACTCATCGTCGTGGTCGACTCGCGCGTTGCCGCAGTCCGTGCAAAGGCCCTGCAGACGGGCCTCCTAAAGATGAGTCAGGCGCCCGCGGGCAGCGACTCGCTGGGGCCACTGCGCTTGCACGGATTCGTGCTGCCGAATCTGCCGTCCCGTACCGCGGCGCCGTGATCAAGCGGAGTTGGATCGTCTGCGTGATGCTTGCATTGGCGGCATGCGCCAACCGGCTGCCGCCGCCACCGTCATCGCAGCCGTCGCCGAGCACGCCGCCGTTGCCTCAGGCGCAGCCATCGCCCGGCGCACAGCCGTCCACGGTGGCCGATCTCGCGCAAGCCATCGATGCCCTTGCCAAGCGCAGCGATCACGAACCCGACTCAAAGATTCGCGAGCAACTTGCAATCGAAGCCGGCCATGACGCGCAAGACTGTCTCGCTCAGCAGCCGCAGGCCGCTGCCTGTCTCTATGGGCATGCGGTCGCACTTGGGCTCATGGCGAGGACGCATCCGACTCGCGCAGGCGAGTTCTTGACCAGCATGCTTGATGCATTGGCGAAGGCCGAGACGGTGGATCCCGCTTACCAGGACGCAGGTCCTGCGCGGGTGCGCGCCCTGGTGCTGATCCGCGCACCCGGCTGGCCGCTGGGCCCCGGCGACCCTGAGGCGGGATTGGCGGCCGCGCGCCGCGCGGTAGCGCTCAGTGCGCTCTATCCTCCCAATCTGCTGGCGCTGGCGGAGGCGCTGGCGAAATCCGGAGACGCCGCCGCCGCCAAACTGAACTACTCGCGCGCTCGCGATGCGGCACTGGCGCTGCCTGCCGGGTCGGATCGGGACGACTGGGTGCGCCAAGCCGGGCAGGGATTGCAGCACCAGTAGCGCGATATGATGAGCACATGAAGATCATTGCGGTCACGAATATCAAGGGCGGTGTGGGCAAGACCACCACTGCCGTCAACCTCGCCTATCTGTGCGCCGCCGCCGGCGAGGCCACGCTGCTGTGGGACCTCGATCCGCAAGGCGCGGCGACTTACATCCTGCGGTGCGAAGCGAACGAGGGCGCGTCCGCCAAGAAACTCGTGTCCGGCAAGCGCGAGCTGCCCGAGCTGCTGGTACCGAGCGCCTATGACGGATTGCATGTGCTGCCGTCGGATTTTTCGTACCGCAATTTCGATGTGCACTTGAGCGGGCGCAAGCGTCCAACCGAACGCCTGCTGAAAATGAGCCGATCGCTGCGCGATGTGTATGCGACGCTGTTCTTGGATTGTCCTCCGGGAATCTCGTTACTGTCCGAGAATGTGCTGCGGGCAGCGGACGCCGTGGTCGTGCCGCTGCTGCCCACGCCGCTGTCGGTTCGCATGCTCGCGCAGCTGCGCGACTTCATTGCCGCGAACGGCTGGAGCGACTTGGTATTGCTGCCATTCTTCTCCATGGTGGATCGGCGCAAATCGCTGCATCACGAGGTGATCGCGAGCACGCGTGCGCAGTTCCCGGAGCTGCTGTTCACGGAAATTCCTTACTCGAGCGACATCGAGAGGATGAGCCTGCGGCGTGAACCGCTGGCGGCCTACTCGCAGCGCAGTGCGGCCGGACTGGTTTACCTGCAGCTGTGGAAAGAAATCCAAGGGCGCATGCAGGGCCCGTCGAGCGGCGCGCCACCGCTTGACACAACAGCGGCGCCGACGCAGGCGCCGCCTGCGGTGCCCGGTGATTTTGCCATCGCCAAAGTCCCGTTCACGGCCACGCCAGTCGTGGCGCTCGGCGTGCATTCGCAGACATAGGTTCTGCGCTCACGATTGATGGCTGTGCTATATAGTCGCCTATGAGCATGAAGATCTCCTTTGCGACGGCTCACCTCGATGATGCGGCGGCCATGGCAGGTTTTTTGTCTGCGATTCCGAACGGCGAAGATTTGGGCAAGCTGCTTCGCGACGGAACGGCTGTGTCTTCCAGAGCGTACGATGATGAGACTTGGACCGCGCGCTTCGTTGCCAGCGATGGTCATGCCGTCAAATGTTTCGCGGTGTCCGCCATCACGATTGATCAGGCCGAAATGATTGCGGCCGCATGCGTCGACACATTTGCATGGGACGAGCGCGCGTTCCGCGCGGCGATTGCCGCATCGCTCGGCCCCACGATCGACTCCATCGACGAGTGAGGGTCCGCTCGATCGTTGCGCAATCATGCAAGTCATATCGTTCAAGAACACCGGCCTGTTCAAGCGCGGAATCTGGCTGAGCGCCGTCGCGCTTATTACCTTTGCCGTGATTCCCTCCGCGCTCGACGGCTCTCTGCTGCGAAATCCGGCGTCGGCTTTGTTTCCGGCCGGGATCTTAGGTGCTCTCTTCGGGTACTTTCTGTGGAAGACACAATTCCATCGTCTCGCAGACGAAGTCGTCGATTGCGTGGATCATTTGCAGGTGCAAACAGGCGGGACGCGGGAGATCATCCTTTTTTCAAACATTGCCGCGGCCGAAGTATCCAGCGGCAGCGGCCTGCACCGGATCACGGTTCGCCTGCTCGCACCCACCAAGCTGGGAAAACAAATTGCTTTTCTTCCTCAAGCCAGCCTGTGGTCGAATCTTGCGGCGATAAAAGCGGTCGCCATCATGTTGACTGAGCGGGCGAAACAGGCCAACGTTCGCACGGCCAAGTAAATGGTCTGTTATGTTGGTTCGCTTACAGCGCCCGCTCGTCGTGCAAGGGGAGAGGATTGATGCATTCGGTTCATCGTCGTAACTATCTGCTGCATACAGCCACTTTGATCGCGGCAGCAGCGTCGTCGGCGTGCATGCCGCTGTGGGTCCGGGCGGATAGCACCGCGCCGGCCAGGTCCGCTCCGCAAACGGCGCGTCGCGCCTGTCCAAGCGAGGACAGTGGGTTGACCCTGCCGCCCGGATTTTGCGCCACGATTTTCGCCGACGACATCGGTCACGCGCGGCACTTGGTGGTGGCACCGAGCGGGGTGGTTTATGTCAACACGTGGTCCGGTGTGTACTACGGCAACGACACACCGCATCCCGGAGGCTTTCTGGTCGCGTTGCAGGACAGTAGCGGCAAGGGCAATGCCGACGTGAATCAGCGTTTTGGCGAAACCGTGCAGAGCGGCGGCGCCGGCGGAACGGGAATCGGCATTTACCACGGCACTCTGTATGCCGAGAGCAACGACAAAATAGTGCGCTATTCATTGCCGGCCGGAGCGATCGTCCCGCGAGATCCGCCGCAAACCGTGGTGTCCGGCTTGCCGCTCGACGGCGATCATCCGATGCATCCATTCGCGATCGATGGCGCAGGACTCATGTACATTGACATGGGCACGGCCACCAATGCCTGCCAGGCGCAGAATCGCTCGCTCGAGGCCAAAGGCGCCGACCCTTGCACGGAACTGCTGACACGCGGCGGCATCTGGCGCTACGACGCGACCAAGACTGGCCAGTCGTTCTCCCCGGCCGGGCGCTATGCGACGGGCTTGCGCAATTCGGAGGGATTTGCGGTCGATGCGGCGGGCGAGCGCATTTTCGTCACCCAACACGGTCGTGACCAGCTGCATTCGAACTGGCCGGCCGTATATCAACTAGACCAAGAGGCGACGCTGCCCGCCGAAGAGTTGCTGCTTCTGAAAGAAGGCGGCGACTACGGGTGGCCGGAGTGCTACTACGACCCGGCGCAAAATAAGCTGGTGCTGGCGCCGGAATACGGCGGCGACGGACATCGGGTGGGGGTTTGCGCCAAGAAGACTGCGCCGGTCGCGGATTTTCCGGCGCATTGGGCGCCGGACGGCATGACGTTCTACGACAAGAGGCAATTTCCGGCCCACTATCGCAACGGTGTGTTCATTGCATTCCATGGTTCGTGGAATCGTGCGCCCTATCCGCAGAACGGCTACAACGTGGTGTTTCAAGGGCTTGCCGGCGATGCCGCGTCCGGGAAATGCGAGATATTCGCGGACGGTTTTGCCGGAAGCGAGGTATCGCCCGATAAGGCCTTGCACCGTCCCACGGGCCTCGCCGTCGGACCCGACGGGGCGCTTTACGTCTCCGACGATGTGCGCGGAAGGATCTATCGCATCGACTACCACGGCGGATCCGATGCGGACGGTGCCGCGCGCACGGTTCCTTGCCCCAGCGCGTCGGCGCCCGCCGGCGCAATTGTTGCCGCCGGCGCCAATCCGCCTGAAGGTACCCACTCCAATGCCGGCGTTCCCGATGCAGCAAAGTTGCCCGTGCCGGAGGGCGCCACGCGTGAAATGGTGCTTCTGGGCGATCGCATTTATCACGGTCTGGTGGGTGGTGCGACCTGCACGGGTTGCCACGGAACGGCCGCCACGGGTACGCCGCTCGGCCCCAATTTGACGGCCAATCGATGGTTATGGAGCGACGGCAGCAGTACCGGCATTGCCGCCAGCATTCGCGTCGGCGTCGCGCAGCCGAAGAACCATCGAGCGCCCATGCCGCCGATGGGCGGAGCGCAGTTGACCGTTGACCAAGTGTCCGCGGTGGCGGCCTACGTCTGGGCGTTGAGCCACCACTAGCACGCCGCTTATGCGGCAAGCACAGTCAAATATTGGCCAGGCGTTCGGCATTTAAAATATGTTCGACAGCGGTCTCGGCATCCGCTTGCTGGCTCAAGAGATCCAGTGCCAGCGTGGCCAGAAATAAATGAGTCTTGGCTTCGCCCACGCGAGCAATACATTCCGAGAGTTCGGTGTAAACACGATCAATTTGCGCGCTGTTCATCATGGAGTCCTCGGAGCACTCTCACGAGCGCTCGATCAATACTCGCCGCTTTAGATGCCGCTGCGCGCCAGCGCCCCATGACATAGCCGTCCGGCCGGATCAAGTACAGTGTGCCTTCGACCGCGTCGTACCTTTCCCAAGCCTGGGCGAGTTCAGCGACGACGGTGCAGCCGTCAGGCTCGCCGTGCGTGGCGACGCGCACGATGCGCAGAGCGGCAACACCCGCTCGCGTGCGCTCAGCGAGCAATATTAATGCTGCCGGCAGGTGCGGGTAGTCGGAGAAGTACAGGGCCAGGAAGCAGCTCCCGAACAGCGCCGTCAAGTGCCCCGCACCTTGCATGGTGCGCAGCCACGCTTCGGGCGCCGGCACGCCCGCGCGCGCTCCGCCGCTGAACGCATCCCCCTCATCTGGTTCGTTGAGCGGCGAGGCCACGTACTCGACCGGTGAAGTTTGCCGAGGGTTGATGAGTGAGCGCACGCGGGGCGATTTGAGCGCGAGGCGCAGCGCCGCTTCGCGCATCAATGCAAAGCCGCGGTGCGGAGGGGCCATGAATTCTGTGCTCTTGGCACCGTAGGCAATGTTCTCGCGAGCGGCTGCCACACGTTCTGCGGAATAACTGTCGAGCAACGAGTCCGCCGCTTGGCGCTGCTGCACCAATGCCAGCTTCCACGCCAGATTTCCGGCATCGTCCAGCCCCGAGTTGAGGCCGCGCACGCCAAAAATAGGTACGAGATGGGCGGCGTCACCGGCGAACAGGACACGGCCGCTGCGGTAGCTCGGCAGCGTCAGGCATTTGGCGTTGTATATCGAGATCCACAAAGGCTTCCAGGGCGCAGTCTCGCCGATCATGTCGAGATGCGCTTGCACGCGCGGCAAGACATTTTCCGGTTTCACGGCGTCCACGCCAACTTCATGGTCGGCGACCTGGTAGTCGATTCGCCACACATTGTCCGGTTGGCGGTGCATCAGGATGGTGGAGCCCGGGTTGGAGGGGGGATCGAACCAGGCCAGGCGCTCAACTTCACGCTTGGTGTCCTGCTCGATGTCCACGATGACGTAACGTCCCTCGTACTGCATCCCTTCGAGTTGCAAGCCCAGTTGCTCGCGTATCGTGCTGCGCCCGCCATCGCAGGCAACCAGCCAATCCGCGCTCACGCTGCTGCTGCGGCCGTCCGCCGCTTGAAAATCAACCTGCACAGCGGCACTTTGCCGCCGCACCGTGCACACTCGCGCCGACCGGCGAATGTCGACGCAGCCCGCGCGAAGCGCCGCCGCCTGGGAATATTGTTCAATGTAGTATTGCTGGATGTTGATCATCGGCGCGAATCGCTGGGTGGGCTCGCTCGGCATTTCGAAATGCAGGACCTCGGTGTCGCGAAAATAGCTGCGGCCGCCGGCCCACGGCAGTCCCTTGGCGCGAAGCGCTTGATCCGCGCCAACCCAGCCGAGAATTTCCTGCGAGCGGCGCGACATGCAGATGGCGCGGCTGCCCTCGCACCAGGATGCGTCGGCCTCCAGCACCAGACAGTGAATCCCGTAGTGGCCGAGCAAGGCCGCCAACGTCAAGCCTACCGGCCCTCCGCCGACAATTAACACCGGAACCTTGTCGGGGAAGGAGTGGGCGCTCGTCATGGCGGCTGTAGCCGGCGTTGCGGTCCGGACTAAGGCGCGCGCGGCGGCGCGGTCGGAGGCGCGAGCGAGGTTCGCAGCAACCGCGCCCGGAGTTGTTTGACAGTGACCAACGGATGCCCACGCAGACTTTGGATCTCAGCCGCAGAATAGTCGGTAAAACCCGGCGGCAGCTTCACGTCGCTTAAGTTTCGTGCCATCCAATTGAGCAACGTTGCGGTTTCCGCGCCGGACAGCGGCGATTGCGCCACGCCCGGAACTCTGACTACGTAATCGCGTCCCTCCGCAGACTGCGAAAACAGGACCAAGGTGCGGCGTATCGAGGGCACCCGCCCTGGCTGACCCGAGCCGTCGGCAAGATGGCAGCCCATGCAATGCAGCTGGTAATTCACGGCGGGTTGGTAGCCCCAGGAGAGATTCGCGGCCGCGCATGACAGCGCAAACGCCGCGGCCCCTTTGCGAACCGACATCGACGACGGCCTATTTGGCCGTGCCCACGATGCGCGCGGTCGAACAGTGATAAGGAATATTGGCCTTGGCATTGCCCGAGCACCAGTTGTAGTCATTGGACTGGCCCGGTTGAAACAGCGACGTATCGCCCTCGTTACGATTGCAAAAACACCGGCCGCAGGAACTCTTGCCGCAGCAGTCGTTGTAGGAGATGACGTAGTCCCTGCCGTCGCCGGGGTTGTGGCACGTACCGATCCACGTGACCGACGACATGTCCGTGCCTGGCGGGCACATAGATTGCGATCCGCCGCAGCAGCCGCAAAGAAATCCGTCGATGGCGCAATGCCGCCAATAACTGCAGGACTGCGGGTCGCCCGGATCCGCAGCGGCGGCGCCACCGGCCGGTTTGCTGTCCGCGCCGCGCGCCACCGGCAGCAACGGCAGTGTGGCGGCACCGAGAAAAAAAGAGCCGAGTCCCGCCAGCGCGCTGCGCCGCGAGGTACACCGCGCGAGCGCCCGGGTCGAGCTCTCCGACAACACGTCCAGCCACTTCATAATGCGTTCCCGTTCTCTCAAGGCGTTACCATGATGGTTGGTGACGTGCCGATGTGTTCGACGGTTCGCAACCATTTGCCGTTTGCAGCATCGTAGACGTCGAGGTTGCTGGCGTCGATGAAGATGCTGAACAGCAGCGGTTTGTCATCGCTCGTCAGTTGGATGGAGCTGGCCAGATCCTTCAGCGCGAATTGCTGCACACGCTGCCCGGTTGCAGCGTTGAACACCCACACATCTTTACCCGGATCCTTGTGCGTCTCTACGCCGCCGCGATGCATGATGGCGTACAGCAGTGACTTTTGCGGATTAACCGCGAGCTGCTGCACGCCGCCGGGACGCCAGCCCGCCTTGCGCTCGGTCTCGGAGCTCAGCCACCAAGTCGCCCCCATCACCGCTTGTTGCGCGGTCGCTTTGAGCGGATAGATGCGCCCGGCGAAAGACACGAAGTACCAAGTGTCGTTGATCCGCACTGCTTTTTCCGTCACGGGGTCGCCGGACATGTTGAACAAGGGCTGCGTGCGCTTCTGATGCGCGACTCCGGCGTTGTCGAGGTCGACCAGCGACAATGAGCCGTCGCCGCACACCGAGAAGAACGAGCGCGGTCCGGAGGGATAAACCAGCGCACAGCCGGGGGTTTCGACTTCACGGATGAATTTGCGGGTCGACGTATCGACCACCGTCACACTCTGTGCCGGGTTGAAGTTGTAGATCAGCAGGAAGCGATCATCGTCGGTCAGCACCGAATTGGCCATCATCGGCAGATTGGATGAACGCTTGGGCGGAATCGCAATCTCGCTGAGCGGCTTGAGCGTGGCGGGATCATACAAGGTGACGACGTCGGTGCGTTTGCCGCGCGTGCCGCGCGAAAAATAGCTTTCCGGCGAATAGATGGTCTTGCCGTCGCGGGACAGGACGACACGAGCAAACCCGTAACCGGTGCTCAAAGTCCCCAGGTAGCGGCCTGAATCGCCGTCGATCAAGTACGCCATGCCATCGGCCATATGCGGAAAGACGAAATCGTTGACCCATACCCAGTGCTTCGAGGCGGGTACGGCCAGAGTTGCCGCCGAAGGCCCGCCGCCAATATCCGGCGGCAGCTCCGCGCGAGCGGAGGCCGCGAGAATGGCGCTCATCACGAGGGCGTTGGCAATTCGCAATGTCATGGACGTTTCCCTCAAGCCTGTCTCGCTATGTTTCGCCCGAGTCTGACATAGGGCAATCGACTTGGCTAACGCCTACTTTTACTGCTTGATTACTATTGGATGGGATGTAGAAAGCCCGCCGTCCACGGCGATGGCCTGGCCATTGATATAGGATGAGGCATCGGAGGCGAGAAAAAGCGCAGTTTGCGCGATCTCGTCGGGAATGCCCGGCCGCCGCAGGGGATTCAGTTGTCCGATTTTGCGCTCGCTGCCGCGGGCGCGTGCCTGTTCAAAGATCGGCCGGGTCATGCCGGTTTCGATCAAGCCGGGGCAGATGGCATTGATGCGCACGCCCGTGCCGCTCAATTGGTTGGCGACGGTTTGTACCAGACTGATGACGCCGGCCTTGCTGGCGCTGTAGGGCATGCCGCCGGCGCCGGAGCGCAGCCCGGCAACTGACGCCGTGCAGATTATCGAGCCGCGTTTCTGCCTGACCATGATGAGCGCGGCATACTTGGCCGCGAGAAATGTGCCGATCAAGTTGATGTTGAGAACTTCGGTCCAGTGCTCTACCGTCTCTTCGAAGAACGGCAGCAAGCCGCCGCTGATGCCGGCATTCGCATAGCATACATCGAGTCCGCCATACTCGCTGACGGCGAGACTCACCGCGCCGGCAATGTCTGCCTCCGCCGCAGAATCCCGAATCAACGCCAAGGCGCGGCCGCCGGCCGCGCGGATATCCGCTGCCGTGGCCTCGACTTCGGCGGCGCGATCCAACGCGACTACGGCGGCGCCCTCGGCGGCGAACAGCAACGCACTGGCGCGGCCGATGCCGCTGGCCGCGCCGGTGACCAAGGCGGTTTTGCCGAGTAGGGTGTTCAAGTAGCCGAAGTATTACACATCGTAGGCTAGGACTATAATGGCGAAACATCAAGATTTCGCCATCGCACAGAATAGTAGGATGTCGCACATGTCCGATACGCCGAACACGATTTCACGCCGCGAATTCACCGCGCTTTCCATCGCCGCCGGCGTCGCCGCGGCAAGCGGCGCCTCGGGCGCCACAGCGGCTGAAATGATCGATATGGATGTGCGGGTGACGACGTCCGCGGGCGTCTGCGATGCCGCGCTCATTCATCCGCAAAAAGGAGCGTGGCCGGGCGTCATATTGTTCACCGATGTGTTCGGCCTGCGACCCACGATGCGCGAGATGGCGAAGCGATTGGCCGCGGATGGGTTCACCGTGCTGGTGCCGAATCCGTTCTACCGAACTTCGAAACCGCCCGGACTGTCCCTCGACATCGACTTCAGTAATCCTGCCGACCGGGCAAAAATCGACGTGTTGCGTGCACCGATGACCGGCGATGCCGTCATGAGCGACGCCACGGCGTATGTAAAATTCTTGGATTCGCAGGCTGCGGTGAACAAGAGAGTCAAAATGGGCGTCTTCGGCTATTGCATGGGTGGTCCGATGACCATGCAGGCGGCCGCGGCCAGTCCTGAGCGCATCGGCGCCGGCGCATCCTTTCACGGCGGCGGCTTGGTGACCGATAAGCCGGACAGCCCGCACTTGCTGGTGCCGAAAATGAAGGCGCAGTTCTACTGCGGCGTGGCGATGAATGATGATGAGCGGCAGCCCGAGGCGAAAACCAAATTGGCCGAAGCATTCAAGGCGGCCGATCTGCAGGCGAAAATACAAGTCTACGACGGCTGTCTGCACGGCTGGTGCGTGAAGGACATGCCCAAGACTCCCGGCAAGCCGGCTATTTATAATGAAGCACAGGCTGAGCGCGCTTGGGGCGAGCTCACCAGCCTGTTCAAGCGGGCGCACGTTTAAATTGACCGACGCTTTCATCTGTGATTTTGCGCGCACGCCGATCGGCCGCTTTGAAGGAGGCTTGTCGCGAGTGCGTCCGGACGATCTGGCGGCGCTGGCGATCAGGCACCTGCTCGCGCGCAACAATTCCCTCGCCGAGGCGGTCGAGGAAGTGTTTTTCGGCTGCGCCAATCAGGCCGGCGAAGACAATCGCAATGTAGCGCGCATGGCATTGCTGCTCTCCGGGCTGCCGGCGCACGTGCCCGGCGTAACGGTCAATCGATTGTGCGCCTCCGGATTGGATGCGGTGGCAGCGGCGGCACGGGCAATCCGTGCGGGCGAAATCGATCTCGCCATCGCCGGCGGCGTCGAGTCGATGACGCGCGCCCCCTTCGTCATGGGCAAGGCGGAACGCGCTTTTCAGCGCACGACGGAGATTTACGACACCACCATCGGCTGGCGTTTCGTGAATCCGCAGATGAAGGCGCTGTACGGCGTCGATTCGATGCCCGAAACAGCCGAGAACGTCGCCGCCGAATTCAAGGTGTCGCGCGAAGATCAGGATGCCTTTGCCGTGCGCTCGCAACAACGTGCCGCGCGCGCGCAGAGTGCCGGCGTGTTCGCCCAGCAAATCGTACCGGTGACGGTTGCGCAGGCGAAAGGCGCGGCGCAGGTGGTCGAGCGCGATGAGGGCTTGCGCCCGGAGACGACGCTGGAGGCGCTGGCCAAACTCAAGCCCGTGGTGCGTGCCGGCGGCACCATCACCGCCGGCAACGCATCGGGAATCAACGACGGTGCGGCGGCGCTGCTGCTGGCCTCCGGCGCGGCGGTCGAAAAATACGGGCTCAAGGTGCAGGCTCGCGTGCTCGGCTTTGCCTCCGCCGGAGTCGCACCGCGAATCATGGGAGTGGGGCCGATCCCGGCAGTGCAGAAGCTCGCCGAACGCTTGCGGCTGAAAGTCGCGCAGTTCGACGTGATCGAACTCAATGAGGCATTCGCATCGCAAGCTCTGGCCTGCATGCGAGCCTGGGGTTTTGCCGACGACGCCGAGCACATCAACTGCAATGGCGGCGCCATCGCCTTGGGTCATCCGCTCGGCATGTCCGGCGCACGCATTGCCGGGGCCGCAGTGCAGGAACTGCAGCGGCGCGGCGGCCGCTATGCCTTGGCGACGATGTGCGTGGGAGTCGGGCAGGGTGCGGCGCTGGCGCTCGAACGCGTATGAGGACTAACCCCACGCCGTCTGCTTTCAAAGGCGGGTCCGCGCTGCTACATTATCATTTTGTAGGCGGAACTCAGTTCTGCACAGTGGAATTGAGGTATTCGCATGGATAAGACGCAGTTCGCGGTGCACGACGGCATCGCTGTTCTTACGTTTGATAATCCGCCGGTCAACAGTCTTGGACTGGAGCTGCGCACGGCAGTGCTCGAGGGCCTTGGGCGCGCGAATGCCGATCCCGGCATCGACGCCATCGTGCTGATCGGCTCCGGCGCGGGCTTTTCCGGCGGCGCCGACATACGAGAATTCGGTACCCCCAAGGCAGTCGCCTACCCGAATCTGCGCACCTTGATCGCCGAGGTCGAAGACAATCCCAAGGCGGTGATCGCGGCCATCGGCGGCGTGTGCATGGGAGGAGGTTTGGAATTGGCCTTAGGCTGCCACTTCCGAGTCGGCGTGCCCGGGGCGCGCATCGCGCTGCCGGAGGTGAAACTCGGCCTGCTGCCGGGGGCCGGAGGCACTCAGCGGCTGCCGCGGCTACTGGGAGTGGAATCTGCACTCAACCTGATCGTCTCAGGAGCAAGCGTGTCCTCCGAGAAATTGCGCGCCACGCCGCTGTTTGACGCCTTCGGCGAGGGCGACTTACTCGAGGTCGCGCTGAGCTTTGCGGGCCGGGTGATCGGTGAGAAATTGCCGCGCAAGCGTGTCCGCGATTTGCAGTTGAACATGCCGACCGCGGACGCGTTCTTCCAATTTGTACGGAATTCGGTGAAGGCGGTCGCGGGTCCTTATCCCGCGGCGCTGGCCTGTGTCGAGGCAGTGGCCGCGGCGGTCGACCTGCCTTTCGACGCTGGACTCAAGCGTGAGCGCGAACTGTTCACCACTCTGATGCTGTCGCCGGAGTCGGCGGCATTGCGGCATATATTTCAAGCCGAGCGCGCGTCGTCGAAAATCCAGGGCGTGGCCGACGACACGCCGGTGAGGCCCGTCCGCAAAGTCGGGGTCATCGGCGCCGGCACCATGGGTGGCGGCATCACCATGAGCCTCATTAACGCGGGTCTGCCGGTCGTGCTTCTTGAGACCCAGCAGGACGCACTCGACCGGGGGCTCGCCAATATCCGCCGCAACTACCAGGGCGCGCTGCGCAAAGGCGCGCTGAATGAGGCAAGTCTCGCCCAGCGTCTGGCGCTGATCACGCCGACTCTGGACTATGCCGCACTGGGCGACGTGGATTTGAGCATCGAGGCCGTATTCGAGAACATGGAGGTGAAGCGCCAGGTATTCGAGAAACTGGATGCAGTGGTGCAGCCGGGAGCCATTCTCGCCTCCAATACCTCCGCCTTGAATCTCGATGAGATCGCGAAGTTTACGCGCCGCCCGCAGGATGTGATCGGCCTGCATTTTTTCAGCCCAGCCAATGTGATGCGGCTGCTCGAGGTGGTGCGCGGCGCGGCCACGGCGAAGGACGTGCTGGCGACCGCCATGCGCTTGGCCAAGACCATGGGCAAGATCGCGGTGGTTTCCGGAGTGTGCGATGGCTTCATCGGCAATCGCATGCTGGCGCGCTACGGCGCCGCCGCGCACGATTTGATCATGGCCGGCGCGTTGCCGCAGCAGGTAGACGCGGCGCTTCAGGAATTCGGCATGGCGATGGGCCCGTTTCGCGTGGGCGACTTGGCCGGTCTCGATATCGGATGGGCGCTGCGCAAACGGCGTGCGGCGGAATTTCCCGGCAAGGATCTCTCCAACGTAGCCGACGCCTTGTGCGAGGCCGGCCGATTCGGGCAAAAGACCAGCGCCGGCTGGTATCGCTACGAAGCCGGTTCGCGCAATCCGATTCCGGATCCTAAGGTGACCGCCATCATCGAGCAGTACCGGCGTCAAAGAGGCTTAGTGCCGCGCGATGTGAGTTCGGCGGAGATCGTCGAGCGCTGCATTTATGCGCTGGTCAACGAAGGCGCGCGCATCATCGAAGACGGCATCGCGCAGCGCGCTTCCGACATCGACTTGGTGTATCTCAATGGATATGGCTTCCCTGCCTACCGCGGCGGCCCCATGTTCTACGCCGAGCAGACGGGCCTAAACGAAGTCGCACGCGCTCTGCAGCGGATTGCCGCCCAGCCCGGCAGCGACGTGGACGCGTGGACGCCGGCGCCGCTGCTCATTCGCCTTGCCGGCCAAGGCCAGACATTCAGTGCATACAAAGGATCAGCCTCGTGACAGAAGCAGTCATCGTCTCAACGGCGCGTACCGGACTCGGTAAGAGTTGGAAGGGCGCATTCAATATGACCTATGGCGCCACCCTGGGCGCGCATTCGGTGCAGCACGCGGTGGCGCGCGCCGGCATCGACCCCGCCGAAGTCGAGGATGTGATCATGGGATCGACCTTCGGCGAGGGCACCACCGGCGGCAATATCGCGCGCGCCATCGCGCTGCGCGCCGGGCTGCCCGTGACCACCGCGGGCTTGAGCATCAATCGCTTTTGCAGCTCTGGGTTGCAATCCATCGCCTTGGCGGCGCAGCGGGTCATGACCGAAGGCGTGGGCGTGATTGTCGCCGGCGGCGTGGAGAGCATTTCCTGCGTGCAGAATGAGGCGAACACGCACATGCGCCGCGATCCGTGGCTGAACGAGCACAAGCCCACGCTGTACTGGAACATGCTGCAGACTGCGGAAACCGTTGCCAAGCGCTACAACATTTCCAAGCAAGCACAGGACGAGTATGGCGTTCGCAGTCAGCTGCGCGCCGCGGCGGCGCAGGCGGCGGGTAAGTTCAAGGACGAGATCGTGCCCATGAGCACCGTCATGGGGGTGGTCGACAAGGCCGCCGGTACCATCGGCACGCGCGAAGTGACCATCGACAGCGATGAGGGAATACGTGCAGACACGACGCTGGAAGCAGTGGCGAAGATTCGCCCGGCGATCCCTGGCGGAGTGGTCACCGCCGGCAATGCCAGCCAGTTCTCCGACGGCAGCAGCGCCGTGGTCGTCATGGACGCCAAGCTGGCCGAAAAGCGCGGTATTACACCCTTGGGCGTGTTTCGAGGTTTCGCCGTCGCGGGCTGCGAGCCCGACGAAATGGGCATCGGCCCGGTGTTTGCGGTACCACGCTTGCTGCAGCGGACCGGCTACAAGGTCAGCGACATCGACCTGTGGGAGCTGAACGAAGCCTTCGCCTGCCAGGTCCTGTATTGCCGCGATAAGCTGGGCATTCCCGATGAGCGCTTGAACGTCAACGGCGGTGCCATCGCGGTTGGCCATCCGTACGGCGTCAGCGGCGCCCGACTCACCGGACATGCGCTCATCGAGGGCAAGCGCCGCGGCGCCAAACTTGTGGTCGTGACCATGTGCATCGGCGGCGGCCAGGGCGCCGCCGGACTATTCGAGGTGATTTGAAAAATGAGCGTGCGCGACTTATTCGAGCTCAAGGGGCGGGTGGCTTTGGTGACGGGCGGTTCGCGCGGCTTGGGGTTGCAGATCGCACAGGGCCTCGGGGAAATCGGCGCCAGAATTGCCATCAGCGCGCGCAAGCCCGACGAGCTCGAAGCAGCAAAGGTACATCTGGCGAAACATGGGATCGACGCCCTCACCGTGGTGAATGATCTGACCAAGCCCGATCAGGTGCCGGCACTGCTCGACGCGGTGGTCGCGCATTACGGCAGAATCGATATTCTGGTCAACAATGCCGGCACCAGCTGGGGCGCGCCTGCCGAGGAGCATTCCCTCGAAGCCTGGAACAAGGTCATGACTCTCAACGCCGGCAGCGTGTTCATGCTGAGCCAAGCGGTGGCCAACCGCTGCTTCATACCGCAGCGTTCGGGCAATATCATCGTGATCGCGTCGGTGGCGGCGTTGCGCGTCGGCGCGCAGATGAAGGCAGCCGCTTACTATTCTTCCAAGGCGGCAGCCTTGCAGTTGACGCGCGTCCTAGCGGCGGAGTGGGGACCCCTCGGCATCCGCGTGAACGCAATCTGCCCGGGCTTCTTCCCGTCGAAAATGTCGAGCGGCGTGCTCGAGAAGATCGAAGCCTCCGTGATTCGCCAGACGCCGCTCGGACGGCTAGGCAACGATACCGATCTCATGGGCGCCGCGGTGTATCTTGCTTCGGATGCCTCGCGACATGTGACCGGGCAATACATCGCCGTGGATGGCGGATCATCGTTGGCATGAAGACCCCAGGATGAAGTCCCGGGCGCAATCCAAAGTCGCCGCCGGATGCGTCGCCCAGGTTGTCGCGTGAGCAGCCCGGCCGCCGGGCTGCGGCCTCCCCCCGATCACCACGCCTTCGATACGGCGCGGCTCGCCTCCTGGATGCAGGCGCACGTCCAAGGATTCACGGGTTCGGTCGAGGTAAACCAATTCTCCGGCGGGCAATCGAATCCCACTTTTTTGGTGCAATCGGCCACGCACCGCTATGTGCTCAGGCGCAAGCCTCCGGGCAAGCTGCTGCCCTCGGCCCATGCCGTCGAGCGGGAATATCGCGTCATCACGTCGCTGGCCGAGAGCGAAGTGCCCGTGGCGAAGGCCTACGGGCTGTGCGAGGACACCTCGGTCATCGGCACTGCCTTCTATGTGATGGACTATGTGGAAGGCCGGTTGTTCTGGGATGCTGCGTTGCCCGAGCTGGCTGGCGCGGGGCGTCGCGCCATCTATGACGAAATGACGCGCGTCATCGCCGCCCTGCACGCAGTGGACTACGCCGCGGTGGGACTGAGTGACTATGGCAAGCCCGGCCGCTACATCGAACGACAGGTGTCGCGCTGGACTCAGCAATATCGCGCTGCGGAAACCGAAACCATTGAGGCGATGGAGCGGCTCATCGAGTGGCTGCCGCTGCACATTCCGGCGGGCGAGGAGACCAGTATCGTGCACGGGGACTTTCGGCTCGACAACACCATATTCCATCCCAGCGAGCCGAAGATTTTGGCCGTGCTTGACTGGGAGCTGTCGACCTTGGGGCATCCGCTGGTGGATCTGGCCTATCTGTGCATGCGCTATCACTTGTCGGTGGAACAGTTCCGCGGTCTTGCGGGCTTGGATTTGGCGGCATTGCAGATTCCGAGCGAGAGCGAGTGCGTGGCCGATTACTGCCGGCGCCGCGGACGCCCACCGGTGGCGCCGCGGGAATGGACGTATTATCTGGCGTTCAACATGTTCCGCCTGACGGGGATACTGCAAGGCGTGCTGGCGCGCGCCATCCAAGGCAATGCTTCGAGCACGACGGCGTTGGAGGCGGGCCGTAGGGCGCGGCCGCTGGCTGAACAGGCTTGGGGCTTGGTGCAGCAATCGTTCGGAACTTAACCGGCCAAGGAATAGATGCATGGATTTTTCGCACAGTGACAAGGTTCAACGTCTTCAGGAGCAACTGCAGGCCTTCATGGACGCGCATGTCTATCCCGCCGAGCCGCGCTTCGATGAGGAAATGGCAAACAACCGCCAGGCCGGCAACCCGTGGCGGCCCACCGCGATCATGGAGGAGTTGAAGCGCGCCGCGCGTGCGCAAAATCTTTGGAATCTGTTTCTGCCGCACTCCGAGCATGGCGCCGGACTCTCCAACCTCGAGTACGCGCCGCTATGCGAGATCATGGGGCGCTCGCATCTCGCGCCCGAAGCCTTCAATTGCTCGGCCCCCGACACGGGCAACATGGAAGTATTGGCCCGTTACGCCACCCCTGAACAACAAGCGCGCTGGCTGGCGCCGCTGCTCGCCGGCAAGATTCGTTCGGCCTTTGCCATGACCGAGCCGGACGTCGCGTCCAGCGATGCCACGAATATTCAATCCTCCATTGTGCGCGACGTCGACCACTACGTGATCAATGGCCGTAAGTGGTGGACTTCCGGGGCCGGCGATCCGCGCTGCGAGATACTGATATTCATGGGCAAGACCAACCCGGCCGCGGTGTTGCATAGCCAGCAGTCCATGATTCTCGTGCCCATGAACACGCCCGGGGTGAAGCGGCTGCGGCAGCTCTCCGTGTTCGGCTACGATCACGCGCCCCACGGTCATGCGCAGATCGATTTTGTCGACGTACGGGTGCCGGCGGAAAATCTCCTGCTGGGCGAGGGCCGCGGCTTCGAGATTGCGCAGGGCCGGTTGGGTCCCGGGCGTATCCATCATTGCATGCGCTTGATCGGCCTTGCGGAGCGTGCGCTCGAAATGATGTGCAGGCGAGCGCAATCGCGCGTCGCCTTCGGCAAGCGCGTCTCCGAGCAGGGCGTCACCTTGGAGCGCATCGCCGACTCGCGCATCATGATCGATCAGGCGCGCTGGCTGGTGCTCAATGCAGCCTACATGATGGACACGGTGGGAAATCGCGCCGCCAAGAAGGAGATCGCCATGATCAAGGTGGCCGCGCCCAACATGGCCTGCCAGGTCATCGACTGGGCCATCCAAGTCCACGGCGGCGGCGGTGTCAGCGACGATTTCCCGCTGGCGGCCGCGTATGCCGCCGCTCGCACCTTGCGGTTCGCCGACGGTCCGGACGAAGTGCATCGCGAGCAGATCGGCAAGCTGGAACTGGGACGCTATCGGCCGGCCGACCGGCACTGACGCATGTCGGATCGACATTTCAAATTCTGGCCGGCGCATGCCATGCGCAGCCTGGTCGCGCCGGAGACAAATCTTTTTTATAACGCCGAGGTGTCGGCGCGGCGCTATCCGAATAAGCCCTTCCTCATCTTTTACGACACGGCGGTCACCTTCGCCGGATTGCTGGAGGAATCGACGCGGGTCGCAGGTTTTCTCGAGCGGCAGTGTGGGGTCCGCAAGGGCGATCGAGTGCTGCTGTTCATGCAAAACAGTCCACAGTTCGTCATCGGCTACTACGGCATTCTGCGCGCCAACGCCGTCGTGGTGCCGATCAATCCGATGAATTTGACCCAGGAGATCATGCGCTATGCCGAAGATTCCGGGGCGCACACGGCCATCGTCTCGCAGGAACTGTATGCGCGCATCGAGCCCTTGATCGGCAAGTCGGTTCTCAAGTCGGTCATCGTTGCGGCCTACTCTGATTATTTGCAGGCGCCGACGACCATGGCGGTGCCCGACTTCATTGCGGCGCCGCGCATGGAAATTGCGGCACCGGGAGTGACTTTGTGGCGCGACGTGCTGGCAAGCCGCATCAACCCCGGGCCTCTGACGGCGGGTCCGGATGATTTGTGTGTGATGCCTTATACCTCGGGCACCACGGGCCTTGCCAAGGGTTGCATGCACACTCATCGCAGCACCATGCATACCCTCATCGCCGGCATGCGCTGGTTCTCGCTGCAGCCCGACGTCACGTTGATGTCGGTAGCTCCGCTATTTCACGTGACCGGCATGCAGGGCGGAATGAATGGGCCGCTGTACGTGGGCAACACCGTGGTCATGCTGTCGCGCTGGGATCGCAATGCGGCGGCGGAATGCGTGCAGCGCTATCGGGTGGCGAGTTGGACGGCGATTCCCACGATGGTGCAGGATTTTTTCGCGAATCCGGATGTCTCCCGCTATGACTTAAGTTCCATACGCCGCTTGAGCGGCGGCGGCGCGGCCATGCCGGCGGCGGTGGCACAGCGGCTGCTCGACATGGGAGTCACGTACTACGAGGGATATGGTTTGTCGGAGACCATGGGCGCCACCCATTTGAATCCGCCGGAGAACCCAAAGAAGCAGTGCCTGGGCATTCCGACCTACGACGTCGACTCGCGCGTGGTCGATCCCGTCACCCTGGCCGAGCTTCCCGCCGGCGAAGTGGGCGAAATCATTACGCATGGCCCGCAGGTTTTTCTGGGCTATTGGAATAAGCCGGCGGATACCGCAGAGGCGCTGGTCGAAATCGACGGCGAGCGCTTCTTGCGCACGGGCGATCTCGGCCGAGTCGACCAGGATGGATATTTTTTCATGGTGGATCGGTTGAAGCGCATGATCAACGCTTCCGGATTCAAGGTGTGGCCCACCGAGGTCGAGTCCCAGATGTACCAGCACCCGGCGGTTCTGGAAGCTTGCGTCATCGGCTCGAAGGATGCGCACCGTGGCGAGACCGTCAAAGCCTTCATCGTACCGCGGCCCGAATGGCGCGACCGCGTCGATGCGCAGGGCATCATCGATTGGTGCCGCGAGAACATGGCGGCGTACAAGTGTCCGCGCATCGTCGAATTCGTCGACGCCCTGCCCAAATCGGGCGCCGGCAAGATCATGTGGCGTGAATTGCAGGAGCGCGAGACCGCAGCCAACGAACGAGTGAATTCAACATGAAGGCATTGCTCAGCAAACACCCCGGCGGACCGGAAACCCTGGTGCTCGAGGATATTCCGGAACCTGCGGCCGAACCCGGCCACGTGCGCGTCGCGGTGCGTGCCTGCGCAGTCAATTACCCCGACTTGCTCATGATCCAGGATCTCTATCAATTCAAGCCGCCGCGCCCGTTTGCGCCCGGTGCCGAAGTCGCGGGAATCGTCGACGCGGTGGGCGAGGGCGTGGACAACCTTCGAGCAGGCGACCGGGTGCTGCTCTCCCCGGTGCGCAGCGGCGGCATGGCCGAGAAGGCCGTGGGCGTTGCACGCAATTGCTGGAAAATTCCGGATGCCATGCCGTTCGACGAAGCATCCTCGTTACTGATGACCTATGGCACCTCGCATCATGCCCTCAAGGACCGGGCCCATTTGAAATCCGGGGAAACCTTGTTGGTGCTGGGCGCGGCGGGGGGTGTCGGGCTGGCGGCGGTGGAACTCGGCAAGACCATGGGCGCGCGGGTCGTGGCGGCGGCGTCAAGCGTGGAAAAACTCGCGTTGGCGCGGGAACATGGCGCCGATGAAGGTGTGCAATATCCGGCCGGGCCTCTCGATAAAACGCAGGCCCGCGAGCTTACCGATCGTTTCAAGGCGGCGTGCGGCCCCAACGGCGCCCAGGTCATCTACGACGGCGTGGGCGGTGATTACACGGAAGCGGCGCTGCGCGCCATCGGCTATGAGGGCCGGTTCCTGGTGGTGGGGTTCCCTGCCGGCATTGCGAAATTGCCGCTGAATCTGGTGCTGCTCAAGAGCTGCCAGATCGTGGGCGTGTTCTGGGGCGACTTCACGGCGCGATTTCCCGCGCGCCATGCAGCCAACGTCGAGCAACTGCTGGCGTTGTATCGCGCCGGCCGCATCCGGCCCGCCGTCACCGAGCGCTTTGCGCTGGCGCGCGGCGGCGAGGCCATTGCCCGGCTGGGAACTCGCGCGGCGCGAGGGAAAGTGGTGGTGGTAATCGACTGATGGCGATGGTAGCCGCCGGTCAATGAGTTGGCGGCGTTGCCAAAGGCTTCCCGTAAAATCAATTTGGCTGCTGCTTGCGAATATCCCCTTCGACGGTGCGCGATGCCGCGAACAGCACCAGCGACGCCAGCAAAGCCAATACGGGAATGGCGTACATGGCGCTGTGCAGGCCGGCCGCCTTGAACGCTTCGGTCATGGCGCCGGCGCCCGCCTCGTGCATGGCTTGATGCGCGAAGTGATCGCTCAGCATGCCCAAACCTAAGGGACCCAAACTCGCGCCGAGCACGTACATGGCGCAGAAATAAATGGCCACCGCCGTGCCGCGCAGGCGCGGCTCGATCACGTCTTGAATGGCGGCATACACCGTGGCGTAGTACACGAACATGGTCATGGTGCCGATGGCCATCAGCAGCATGAACGCGCCGATGGCGCCCTTGGGCTGATTCAGCGCTAGGAAGATGCTGGGCGCCGCAATCGCCATCGAACAGGCCGACAGCAAAAGCCGCCCGTCGCGCCGCTTGGCGCTGATCTTGTCGGCAAGCCAGCCGCCCGCCAGCAGGCCGATGGCCCCGACCGCGCCCACCGAGATGGCGGACACATTGCTGGCGGCCGTCAATCCCATTGCGTGAAAGCGTTGCAAAAACGGCGTCTGAAATGCGTTGATGGCGTACATGTTGAAGTTGTGAAAGACGCCGGACAGGATGATCCACCACATGGTCGGCAACTTCAGCACGGCACGATAGGGCGATTCGACCGCGGCGCCGGCAGCGAGCGGCCTTGCCGGATCGAGCGCTCCACGCACGGGCTCGGGAATTCGCAAGGCGAGCCAGGCAAACAGCAATCCCGGGATGCAGGCGAACAAGAAGGCGGCTCGCCAGCCGAGTGCGGCGCCGATGGCGCCGGCGCTGAAGTAGGCCAGGCACAGCCCGGCGGGCAGGCCAAGCATGAATATCCCCATGGCGCGCGCGCGTTGATGCGGCGGATACAGATCGCCGATCAACGATTGTGCCGCGGGCGCGCAGGTGGCTTCACCCAAGCCCACGCCGAGCCGCGATATGAACAACTGTGCATAGTTTTGCGCGAGCCCAGAGGCGCCGGTCAGCAAGCTCCATGCCGCAGTGCCGATGGCGATGAGGCGGGTGCGGTACCATCTGTCTGCCAAGCGGCCTAGGGGCAGGCCGACCAGGGCGTACATCAGTGTTGCAATCGTTCCGAGGAAACCGAGTGCGGTGTCGCTTAGGTGAAATTCCTTGCGGATGGGCTCGGCCAAGGCCCCGGGTAATTGGCGATCGAAGAAATTCAGCAGATTGATGCCGAACAATACCAACAGGGCGAACGCAGCACTCGATGTTGTTTTCGTCTGATCCGCCATTCATCGCCCCCCCATCGCGCCCGAGCGTCGGCCGCCAATGAAAAAACGGCGGGCTTTAAGGCCCGCCATCGATCAGAACTTTGTTCGAAGCGTGATCCCAAAGGTTCGTGGATCGCCCAGGAATGCGTCGATCTGGTTGTATTGGAATGGTGCGTCGAAGGCGACCTGATAGTAGTACTTGTTGGCGAGGTTGGCGCCCCACGCTTCGACCGTCCACTTTCCGTCGCGCGAGCCGATGCCGAGCCGCGCAGTCACCAATCCATAGGCACCCTGAAGTTTTCGCGGGTCGAGATCAGAACCCGTGTTGTACGAGGAACTGTACTTGTCGCTGACGCTCGCATGAAACTCCAACGAGGAGGAAATCGGTACCGTGTACGCTACGGATGCCACGCCCGACCACAGGGGCGCGAACGACAGTCGATCGTTCAGGCGGTGCAGCGAGGTAGCCAGGTTCGGTGCAAACAGCGGCAGTGAGGCGCCGAAGTCGGTGATGTTCGTGAACGCATAGGTCACGCCGCCGCCGATGGTCAATCCCGAAACAGGTGTTGCCCACGTGGTGTCGAACTCGGCGCCCTTCGACTCGAGTTTACGAATCGTGCTGACCACGAATTGAATGCCCGTAAAAGTGTTGAGCTGAAAATTGTCGTACTTCTGATCGAAGATCGACGCATTCAGCCGCAGGGTCCTGTCCGCCAACATGCTCTTGATGCCGACTTCATAGGACTGGACTGTTTCCCGGGGAAATTCCGTGTTCAGATTCGGCGTCAATGGCCCTTCGGGCCCCGTGGGCGACGTTACTCGGGCGAGATTGAATCCTCCTGCCTTGTAGCCGTTCGCCCAAGATATGTAGCCCATGACGTCCTCGGTGAAGCGATACGAGAGCTTGACCGTCCCGGAGACATTGCCCTCGTCCAGGCTTTGACTGGTCGATTTGCCGGCAAAAAACGAATTGAACACGGTCGAGCAACCATATCCGAGAAGGAACTGGTACTCGGGGCTCGCGGGATTCAAGGCGTTGACCCCCGGAGAAGTCAGCAGCCGGCCGCAACCGGAGCCGCCGTCGGGATCGACGTAGTTCGAGTCCGCGGTTTTCTTCTCCGAGGTGTAGCGAAGTCCCGCGGTGAGGTCGAGACCTTGGGTGATGTTGTAGGTCTCATTGGTGAAGAACGCATAACTCCTGGAGGTCTGATGATAGAAATCCTGCTCGCCCGAAACGCCGGGGATGAACGTGCCGCCGGGCGGCTGCCCGGTAAAACCCGGAATCTCCAAAAAATTCGGCGGGTTGGTGCCGACGGAGGCGGAGGCTACCCCTCCCACATACAGGTCGAAGGCATTGCCCGCATAGATGGCGGTGCTGCTGGTGAGGATTTCATTGGCAAAGAATCCACCGACCAACCAATCCAAGGGACCGCTCTTGCCGGCGAGGCGTATTTCCTCGCTCGCCTGCTTGAAGTCGGTCTTGTTGCCGTTGTTGACGGGTGATTGCACGATATCGAGGCCGCTGTAGTCGACATCGTTGGCGTTCACGATCGTGTTGTCGCGCCAGGCCGTGATCGACGTCAATTTGGCGGGGCCCAGATCCCAGTTGAGTTCTCCGGAAATTCCCATATCGCGGATTTGCTGGCCGATCGGCGCGTTGGAATATGCCTGCCGGCTGGTTACCGAGAGCGGCGGACTTGCAATAGCCACGGTGCCGGCTTGACCGCCGAGCGGAGGAATGGACGCGAGCGCGTTGATGATGCCGGAGAAGGGACCATCGGCGGTTTGCACGGCCCCGCAGCACGATTCGTTGCGCTTCGAGTAGTCGGCGATCACCAGGAAATTCACGGCGTCGCTCGGCGTCAGCAAAAACTGCCCTCGCATCGTATATAAATTGCGGTCATTGATCCGGTTGTCGGAGTTCGGTCCGAGGCCGGTGTCATTGTTGAGGAAGCCGTCGCGTTTTTGGTAGCCGGCGTAGAATCGCGCCGCTGCAATATCGCCCAGCGGCCCGGTGACCGAGGCGTTGACCTCGCGATCGTTATAATTTCCCCCGGTGGCCTCCGCTGTAACACCGAACGCCGTCGAGGGTCTCTTGGTGACGATACTGATCACGCCGGCGTCGTTGTTCTTGCCGAACAGTTCACCCTGCGGACCTTCGAGAATTTCGATTTGTTCGATCTCCCCGAGGTTGCCGAATCCGACGCCGTTGCGGGGACGATATACGCCGTCGATGACGATCCCCACCGAGGATTCCAATCCGGGGTTGTCACCCACCGTGCCGATGCCCCGGATGCGCGCGGTCGTGACATTCTCGGAGGTCGTGGAGGTGACGGTAAGGCTCGGGGTCAGGGCCTGGAGATTCTTGATGTCGCTGACACCGCCGTCCTTCAGTTGCTGGCCGGATAAGGCGATCACTGAGATCGGCACATCCTGAATGTTCTGCGCGCGCTTTTGCGCGGTGACGATGATTTCCGTCAATGCCGGCTGGTTTGTAGCCGTCTGCGCTGCAGCCTGGCCGGCCGCGATCGCGCCGGAAACTGCAGATAGCAGGGCAAACGCCTGCCGCACAAGCACACGTCGATTTTTCATGGCTCCCCCTTGAGCGTAATTTCTTAAGACTTTACTGTGGCAGGCGATGCGCCGCGCTCCCCACCCCCTGTGGGCTGACCGCCACAATATAACTCTCCGCAGTCTACGGGAAGGGTGCAACGGGAATCTAACTTCAGGCGTCAACCTGTTGACCGTAGACGCCATTCCCTAAGGATAACCCGGCAATGACGTGCATCCTGCGCTTATGTGGCATTTTCGCAACGATGGCGGGCGCTGTGGCGCTGGTGACGGGAACAACGCACACGCAATCTCGCCGCACGCCAACTGCTGTTGTTCGTCGGTCATCGCAAAGATTCGCCGCGAGCACGGGATTCCCCATGGGAATGCAGCGCAAAAAATGAGCGCGAAAAATAAAAATGCGGGGCTGCGCATCACTAACGACGCAATCGCGACTGCTCCACTGTCACACGTATGACACAGTTCGCCCCGCAGCCTGCTGCAAACTCCTCTTCGGCAAATTGTAAATATCTGATTTGAAAAGATTTCTCATCTCATCCTATTTTCTTTTTGCATTTGCGACGGATGGCATAGGCATTGCTATTCAATGAGGGCGGCCCAAGGCGGTGGTGCCTATCGCTGACTTACCATCTCGTTGGGATCAGACTGGCCGCCTATGGATTGTGGCCGGATAGATATGAACAATAGGTAAGCATCGGTAAGGAGGGAGTTTTGGCAATAACGATTAACAATCACCCAAGAAGATTCAGCACGGCACCCAGGATTGAAGACTGTGTGCACGCCGCCTGCGACAGCAGCGGCGATAGGCTTAAGATCCCACGCAGCAGGAGAATTTCGATGAAATGGCTTACGTCAAAACGTCAGGTCAAGATAATTTATGCCGTTGCAGCGCTTGTCACGACCTGTGGTGCCGCGATGGCGGGTTCCGATACGGAGCAGTTCCAGCGATTCAAAGATCCTAATCAGTGGGGCGCTCCCGCCGGTGATTTGAATCAGAACCGCTACAGTTCACTGAAAGAAATCAACGCGAGCAACGTCAAGGGCCTCAACATGATTTGGGCCCAATCGAGCGGTACCTTGCGCGGTCATGAAGGACAGCCCTTGGTCATTGAAGATGTCGGCGGCAAGCCGATGATGTTCATTTCGAGCGGCTGGCCGAACATCATTCAAGCGCTCGACCTGACTGACCCGGACCATCCGACGCAGGTCTGGCACTACACCAAGACCAGCGGGCGCGACGAATCAGCCGTGCCTCGGGCCTGTTGCGACACCGTCAATCGCGGCATGTCGTACGCCGAGGGCAAGGTGGTATTCGGCACGTTGGACGGCTACGTCATCGCGCTGGATGCCGCGACCGGCAAGGAAGTTTGGGTGGTCAAGCATGCCTACCCGGCTCACGGCGAGACCATTACGCCGGCGCCGATCATCGCCAACGACAAAGTCATCATCGGCTTCGGCGGCGATGAATTTGCGGCTCGCGGAAGGGTTACGGCCTATAATTTGGCGGACGGGAAAAAAGTGTGGGAGTGTCATTCCACCGGCAGCGATGCCGACGTGTGTCTGACCAAGAACACCAACAAGAAGCATCCTGAATACGGCACCGCCGGCAAGGATTTGGGCATCAACACCTACGTGGGCGATGAGTGGAAGCGCGGCGGCGGCGCGGCGTGGGGCTGGTATGCCTATGATCCGGCGCTGCACATGGTCTATTACGGCACCGGCAACCCCGGTTTGTGGTCCCCGCAGTTCCGTTGCGCCGAACCCTTGACGCAAGAAAATTGCAACAGCGGCAAGTTCGACAACAAATGGTCCATGAGCATCTTCGCGCGCAATGTGGATACCGGCGAAGCGGAATGGATCTATCAAATGACGCCGTTCGATCAGTGGGACTACGACGGCATCAACGAGCCGGTATTGGTCGACCTAGAAGTCGACGGCAAGATGCACAAGTCCTTGGTGCATTTCGACCGCAATGGCTTTGCCTATGTTCTCGACCGTACCGACGGCACTCTGCTGCGCGCGCACAAGTTTGTCACGGTGAATTGGGCGGAAAAGATCGACATGAAGACGGGCCGGCCGGTCAAAGTGGCGGAGCATTCGCCGCTGCTGGTCGGTCACAACACCCAAGCTTGCCCTTCCGCGATGGGCGGCAAGGATCAACAGCCGGTGGCGGTGGACCCGAGTGATCCGGCGAATTTCTATGTACCGACCAACAACTGGTGCATGGAACTCGAGCCGCAGCAGCGTTCGCACACCACCCAAGGCACGGTGTACGTGTTCGCCAATGTGTACATGTATCCGGAGAAGCCGGGCGTGACGGGCAAGTTCAAGAAGTTCAACGTGGTGACCGGCAAGACCGAGTGGGAAATCCCCGATTCGTTCCCGAACTGGGGCGGTGCGCTGGTAACGGGCGGCGGCCTGGCGTTCTACGGCAGCTTGGGCGGCGACTTCCGCGCTGTGGATCGTGCCACGGGCAAGGTGCTGTGGTCGAAGAAACTGGGCTCCGGCATCATCGGCAATCCCATGACGTATTCCGTGAAGGGCAAGCAGTATGTGTCTGTATGGTCGGGCATCGGCGGTTGGATCGGCCTGCCGGTCACGGCGGGCTTGGACCTGAACGACAAGTTCGGCGCCATCGGTGCGACGGCGATGACCAAGGCCGCGAATCTTGCCTCAATTCCTCAGGGCGGAACGCTATATACGTTCCGGCTGGGCGAATAGTCGCGATTTGATTCGAGTTTGGTATCGAGGAATTGCCCGGTGACGCGAGTCACCGGGCTTTTCTTATCTGGGGACGTGCAACCTTCGTTGCGGCCCCAAGTCCAATGAGAGAGTGCCCCATGAGGGCGCGCTCCTGAGGAGATGGCATTGAAAAATAAGACTCTGGGATTCATGCGGCGAATCTTGTCGGTGGCGGCCATTTTGGCGGTCAGCGGCGCAGCCCTCGGCGCCGAACTCAAGTCCCTGACCGTGTGCGCCGATCCCGGCAACATGCCTCTGTCCAATCAGAAAGGGGAGGGATTCGAGAACAAGATTGCGCAGGTCATCGGCGCGGCTTTGGGAACCGGAGTGCAGTACTACTGGCGACCGTCCATCGAGCGCGGCCTCATGCGCACCACGCTCGCCGAAGGCAACTGCGATCTGTGGATGGACATGGCGACGGATACCGAAGGGGCAGTGGTGCTGGCGCCCTTGTACCGTTCGACCTTCGTGCTGGCCTATCGCAATGACAAGGGCCTCAACATCAAAAGCCTGGACGATCCCGCACTCAAGAAGTTGCGCATCGGAGTATTTCAGGTGTCGGCTATTCGCCAGGCTCTGGCCGATCACCATGTCGTCTCGAATACGGTGATTCACTACCTGAGCCACAACGCTGATATCGTTCTGGACAATCAACCTTCGTACCAGGTGCAGCAGGTGATTGACGGCAGCCTCGATGTCGCCGCCGCTTGGGGCCCCATGGCCGGTTACTATAAATCGGTGCGTCAGGCGCCGTTGATCATCCAGCCCGTGAACTTGATGGAGGACAAGGTTCCCATGGAGTTCGACATGGCGCTCGCTGTACCAAGAGGCCGGCCCGATATCAAGGCCGCAATCGAGGCGGCGGTCGCCCAGCATAAGGACGAGATCAAGAAAATTTTGGGGGACTTCGGCGTGCCCCTGGTGAGGTGCGAGGAGTGCACAGTTTCCGGGGATCTGCCCTCGCATGGTCCTTACCTGCCGGACACGCCTGAGGTACAGACCGCTGCGGCCGCTGCAGCTGAGGCGGTGGAAGCGAAAGCGCGGACCGCGAGAATGGCAGACTTGAAGAAATGGCTGGCGCACGGCGCCAGTCCGGACGAAGAATTGAACAACGCCATCGTGGCCGATGACCTCGATCGCGTGCGCTACCTCTTGGATCATGGTGCGCACGTCGACGCGGTCGACGGCGAAGGCTACCCCGCTCTGATCAATGCGGCGCGCTACGGATTCAATTCAGTGGCGATGTATCTGGCGGAGCACAAGGCGAGCCCCAACATCTCCGATCGCACCGGCTGGACGCCGCTGATGTACGCCGCCTGGGGTGACGATCCTGTGTTGGCCAACATGCTGCTGGCGCACGGCGCCAAGCTCGATGCGACGAATCGCGACGGGCTTACCGCATTGGCCATCGCGGCGCAGAACGGCAAGGCAAAGGCGGCGCAAGCCCTGGTCGCGGCCGGCGCCGACGTCAATGCACCCGTGGCGAATGGCGGCTACACGCCGTTGATGCTGGCATCGATCTCGGGGTCCAGCGAGCTTGCGGGCTCGTT
The DNA here is from genome assembly GCA_040004115.1 of Gammaproteobacteria bacterium. Lineage (GTDB taxonomy): Bacteria > Pseudomonadota > Gammaproteobacteria > Steroidobacterales > Steroidobacteraceae > Bog-1198. The sequence goes on from JBDUBO010000033.1 coordinate 37,289, forward strand.
GATCGAACACGGCGCAAAAGTAAACGCAGCGAATGCGGGGGGAGTTACCGCGTTGATGATAGCCGCAGCCGGCAATCGTTCGGGCGTGGCCGGCTTGCTGCTCAAATCAGGTGCCGACGTCAATGCACGCAGCGAGGATGGCCGCACGGCGCTGTCCATCGCACAGGCCAACAACAGCGATGCCGTGGCCAAAATCCTACAGGATTGATCAAAGGAGAGTTGCAGTGAGAAGAGGCGTTCTGTTGGTAGGGATCGTCGTGGTGTTTGCAGGTGTGGTCACGCTTTGCACCCTCGGCAGAGTATGGGCGGATACTGCGCCGGCCGCGATTGACTACACAAAGGTCTTGCCGGCGGACTTGGTGAAGGACACGCCGAAAGGAAAGTTGGTCAATCCCTACAAGGATACGCAGGCCGACGTGGTTGCGGAAGGCGGCAAATTTCTGCAGAGTTATTCCTGCAGCGGTTGCCATGGCGGCGGCGGCGGCGGTGGCATGTGTCCGGCGCTGACCAACGACACCTGGGTATACGGCGGCGACGACGACACACTGTTTAGGCTGGTGACGCTCGGCAGCGATGAGTTGCAAAAAGCGGGCTATACCCGCATCGGCCGGGAAAACGTCGTGGGACCCATGCCGCCTTTCGGCGCCATCATCAAAAATTCCGACGATCTTTGGAAAATATTGACGTTCGTCCGCTCTAAATATAGTGGCGACCCTGGATACAAATACGGCGCGCCCCCCGATCCGCCATAATATGTTGCATTGCAGATTGCGCCGGCGACTCAAACAGGCCACGCTCCAATAGGGGTTGGGCCTTTGCGTTGGAGCGCAGCTCTGTTGTTTTTTAGCAACAGATAAGGGTCGAAGCAGGGACACGCAAAAAAAGACGGGGAAAGTAATGACGAACCTGAATCTCGCCACGAGCCACGCGTCGCGCATTCTTCACGTCGTCCAGAATGGGTTGCAACCTGCCGGCATCGAACCGCATGTCACGCGTTCCTGGTATCGATGCCTGCGCGAATATCGCATCGAACCATCAGCGCCGCGGCAAAGTACCGTGCTTAATTCCCAGTCCCTTAAGGAATTACAGCAGCGCATGGGAGAACTGCTCCCGGTGGCGCGCGCCGAAATGGAGAGCCTCTACGAGCAGATAGCAGGATCGGGATTCGCGGTAATCCTGTCGGATACGCAGGGGGTTGTGCTCACCACCATCACCGATCCCGCCCTGCAGCGTGAATTCCGCCAGGCCGGCTTGTCGCTCGGCGCGCTGTGGGACGAGCGCCACGAAGGGACCAACGGCATCGGCACCTGCCTGGCCGAAGGTTGCCCCGTCACCGTTCATCGGGAGGAGCATTTCCGCGGCTACAATCTCTCGTTGTCGTGCTCGGGAGCGCCGATTTTAGATCCGCACGGCTCCATCATAGCGGTGCTCGATGCCTCGACGGCCAACTCCAGCGACAGCCGCCTGATTCAGCGCCACACCATGGCGCTGGTCAACATGTCGGCGCATCTGATCTCGCGGTGGAATTTCCTGAACGAATTCAGCCAGTCTTGGATTTTGCGCTTTCATAGCAGGCCAGAATTCGTCGGCCTGCTGCACGAGGCCCTGGTCGCGATGGATGGCGCGGGCAATATCAGGGCGGTCAACGAAAGCGCGCTGCTGCAGCTCGGCTGCTCGACGCGCAAGTTGCTGGTGGGCGAGTCCATCGAGAAGTTCTTCCAGTTCGATTTCGCGACGCTGGAGCGGCGGGCGCAATTCGAACCCAGCACGATCTGGCCGGTGCGCGATTTGGCGCATGGACGGCGCTTCTTTGCGATTGCGCGGGCGCCGTTGCGTCCCGCCGCACGCACGCTTGAATTGGCCGCGCCTAGCCCGGCGGCGGCTACGGCCGAAGGCATTCATTTCGGCCGCGGACAGCACCACGTCGGCGAGGATGCGCAAATGCGCAAGAACCTTACCTTCGGCAGGCAGCTGTTCGCGAAGCAAGTGCCGATTCTCCTGCAAGGCGCCACTGGCACCGGCAAGGAAGCCTTCGCCAAGGCCCTGCATCACAGCGGGCTCTGGTCCGACAAGGCGTTCGTGACCGTCAACTGTGCGGCAATTCCCGAGAGCCTGATCGAGAGCGAGCTGTTCGGCTACACGCGCGGCGCCTTCACCGGCGCGGTGAAGGAAGGCCGGGTTGGAAAGATTTTGCAATCCAACGGTGGCACATTATTTCTAGATGAAATCGGTGATATGCCGCTGATGCTGCAGACCCGCCTGTTGCGTGTCATAGAGGAGCGTGAAGTGGTTCCGCTAGGCAGCGATCAAGCCATTCCGGTCTCATTGCATGTCATCAGCGCCACCCACCGGGACATTCGCCAAATGATTCAGGACGGCGAATTCCGCGAGGATCTGTACTACCGCTTGAACGGCATTACGCTGCACCTGCCACTGCTGCGCGATCGCGGCGACAAAGCGGATTTGATCCGCACCCTGCTGCAGGAGGAGAACGCCGATCAGGAGTCGATCGAGATCGCCGAGGATGCGTTCCACAAATTGTTGGACTTTTCCTGGCCTGGGAATATTCGCCAGCTGCGCAATGCGTTGCGAACCGCTTCGGCGCTGTGCCGCGACGGCATTATCCGCCTGTCGAATCTGCCCCAGGAAATTCTGCATACGGAAACGCGAGCCCTGGCGCCGGCGCTTATCGCTGGGAATCCCGATACCGCGAGCGCGGCCATGAATCTGCCGTCCGCCGCGTTGCGCGACGCCGAGTGCGCAGCGCTGCTGCGAGAACTCGAAAGAATGCATTGGAATATC
>JBDUBO010000104.1:0-13127 GCA_040004115.1 Gammaproteobacteria bacterium
GTCTCGAGAACATGGGCCGCTCGCGCAAGCAGGACATCATTTTCGGCGTGCTCAAGGCGCATGCGCGCAAGGGCGAGGACATCTACGGCGACGGCGTGCTGGAGATTTTGCAGGACGGCTTCGGCTTCCTGCGCTCCTCCGACTCGAGCTACCTGGCGGGCCCCGATGACATTTATGTGTCCCCCAGCCAGATCCGGCGCTTCAATCTGCGCACCGGCGATTCCATCTCGGGATTGATCCGGCCGCCGAAGGACGGCGAGCGCTATTTCGCCCTGCTCAAGGTCGGCGAAATCAACTATGACTCGCCTGAGAGCTCGCGCGGCAAGGTGCTGTTCGAGAACTTGACGCCGCTGCATCCCACCGAGCGCCTGAAGCTCGAGCGCGGCAACGGCTCGACCGAGGACTTGACGGCACGCGCCATCGATCTGGTGGCGCCCATCGGCAAGGGCCAGCGCGGCCTCATCGTCTCGCCGCCCAAGGCCGGCAAGACCATGCTGCTGCAGAACATCGCGACCGCGATCACCGCTAATCATCCCGAGGTATATCTGATCGTGCTGCTCATCGACGAGCGGCCCGAGGAAGTGACCGAGATGGCGCGCACGGTGAAGGGCGAAGTCGTTTCTTCGACGTTCGACGAACCGGCCAGCCGACACGTGCAAGTGGCCGAGATGGTGATCGAAAAGGCCAAACGCCTGGTCGAGCACAAGAAAGACGTGGTTATCCTGCTCGACTCCATTACCCGCCTCGCGCGTGCGTACAACACCGTAGTGCCGAGCTCCGGCAAGGTACTGACGGGCGGCGTGGATGCGAACGCGCTGCAGCGGCCGAAGCGCTTCTTCGGCGCGGCACGCAACATCGAAGAGGGCGGCAGTCTTACGATTCTGGCCACCGCGTTGGTCGACACCGGCTCCAAGATGGACGATGTGATTTTCGAGGAGTTCAAAGGCACCGGCAATTCGGAAATCCATCTGGATCGCCGCATCGCCGAGAAGCGCACCTTCCCGTCGATCAACATCAACCGCTCGGGCACGCGTAAAGAGGAACTCATTACCGACCCGGCGGAGCTGTCCAAGATGTGGATTCTGCGCAAGCTCCTGCATCCCATGGACGAGTTGGCGGCGATCGAATTCCTGTTGGACAAGATGAAAGACACCAAGACCAATACGGACTTCTTCGATGCGATGAAGCGGTAGATTTAACCAGGCAGGTCAATCATGGATTGGTGGGCGTGGATTGCGGTCGGCGCCATACTCTTGGGTTCGGAGTTGGCCTTCGTCGATGCTCAGTTCTATTTGGTGTTCGTCGGCGCCAGCGCCTTCGTGGTGGGGATGCTGCAGTTGGCGGGCGTGAATATGGCACCCTGGCTGCAGTGGCTGGTATTCGCGCTGCTCGCCGCGAGTTCCGTGTTCACCTTCCGGCGGCGGATCTACGAACGCCTGCGCCGCGGTTTGCCGGCGGTGAAGGGCGGGCCGGCCGGTGAAATCGTGACGCTGCCGACGGCGCTGCCGCCCGGCGAGAGCTGCCGGCTCGAATACCGCGGCGGTTCCTGGAGCGCGATCAACGGCGGCAAGGTGGCGATTGCCGCCGGTGCCAGGGCGCGCATCGAACGCGTCGATGGATTGACGCTGGTCGTGCACGGCGACGGCTAAACTTACGGCCAGCCTTTAATTTAGGAGAATCTCGTGGGCTTTTCTTTTAGTTACGCATTCATATTGATCGCCGTGGTCGTGGTGATCGTGATTGCAAAAACCGCAATCGTTGTGCCGCAACAAAGCGCCTTCGTCATCGAGCATCTCGGCAAGTACAGCCGCACGCTGCAGGCCGGCTTTCACATTCTCACGCCGTTCTTCGAGAAGGTTGCCTATCGGCACAGCCTGAAGGAAATTGCGATCGACATCGCGGAACAGATTTGCATCACCCGCGACAACGTTCAGGTGGGCGTCGATGCGGTGCTGTACATGCAGGTCATGGATCCGCATCTCGCCTCCTACGGCATCACCAACTTCGGTTTCGCCATATCGCAGCTGGCCCAGACCACCCTGCGCAGCGAAATCGGCAAGATCGAACTGGACCGCACCTTCGAGGCACGCGGCACCATCAACACCAACGTGGTGAGCGAATTGGACAAGGCGTCGGCGCCCTGGGGCGTCAAAGTGCTGCGCTACGAAATCAAGAACATCACGCCGCCGCGGGACGTGCTGCAGGCCATGGAGAAGCAGATGCGCGCCGAGCGCGAGAAGCGCGCGGTGGTGCTCACTTCCGAGGGCGAACGGGATGCCAAGATCAATGCCGCCGAGGGCGACAAGCAGCGGGTGATCAAGCAGTCCGAGGCCAACAAGCAGCAGCAGATCAACGAGGCACAGGGTCAGGCCGAGGCCATTCTCGCGGTGGCCTCGGCGACGGCCGAAGGGCTGCGCCAGGTGGGCATTGCGCTGTCGGATCGCGGCGGCATCGAGGCCATGCAACTACGCATCGGCGAGGAATACGTAAAGCAATTCGGCAAATTGGCGCAGGCCGGAACGACGTTGGTTGTGCCCGCCAACCTCACCGACCTGGCGTCCATCGTAACCATGGCCACCAGTATCGCAAGGAAGCCTCCCGCGACTCCGGCGGCATAGGGACAGGCTTCTGATGTCGGAAAAACGCGAAGCCGTCAAGATTGGCTTCCTGGAATTCATCGTGCTGGCAGCGGCGATGATGTCGACCCAGGCCATTGCCATCGACGCCATGCTGCCTGCGTTTCCCATCATCGTTCGCAGCCTGCAGATTGCGCATGAGAATCATGTCCAATGGATCGTCACCGCCTACATGGCGGGCTTGGGTTGCGGGCAGCTATTTTGGGGGCTGATGTCGGACCGCTTCGGCCGGCGGCCGATATTGATAGGCGGCCTGGCGCTGTATGTCACGGCGGCGCTGCTGGCAGCTCTTGCCGCCAGCTTTCCCGAGCTGTTGGCATGGCGCTTCGTGCACGGGCTCGCTGCCGCGAGCGTGGTCGTGACGCGCTCGGTCATTCGCGATCTGTATTCGGGCCGGCAAATGGCGCGCGTCATGTCGCTCACCTTCATGGTGTTCCTCATAGTCCCCATCCTTGCACCGAGCTTGGGTCAGGCCATCCTGTGGGTGGCACCTTGGCGCTACATATTCATCGTGTGCGGCGTGTTTGCCGCGTTCGTGGCGGCATGGGCAGTGGTGCGGCTGCCCGAGACCCTGCGTCCGCAATACCGCCTGACCTTGAATAGTTCCCACATCTTAGGCGCGGTCCGGCTGGTGCTGTTCAATCGCGCCTCGCTGTTCTATACCTTCGCGATGTCGGTGATGTTCGGCGGGATAATGGCCTATGTGGGCATGGTGCAGCAGGTCTTCGGCGAAGTGTTTCACCGCGCAAACCTCATGCCCACCATGTTTGCGTTGTGCGCGACCACCATGGGGGCCGCCGCGTTCCTCAATTCCAGGATCGTCGAGCGCTTCGGCATGCGCCGCATATCGCACACGGCGCTGCTGGCCTACTTGGGGATCACCGGACTGCATACGGTGATAGCGCTGCTGGGCATCGAGCAGCTGTGGATTTTCGTCGCCTTCCAGTCCGCGACCATGGCGTGTTTCGCGCTGTCGATTTCCAACTTCGGCGCCATGGCGATGGATCCGGTGGCCTCCGTCGCCGGTATCGGCGCCTCACTGCAGGGTTTCATGTCGACCTTGACCGGCGCCATGGTCGGTGCGCTCATCGGGAGACAGTTCAACGGCACGCTGGTGCCGCTGGCGGGTGGATCCTTGTGCTGCGGGCTGGCGAGTTTGTTATTCGTGCTCCTGGCTGAGAAGGGCAGGCTGTTCAAAGGCCAGCATGTCGTGGGCGAGCCAGGCGCAGTCGACTGCACTCCGATCGAGGGTGTGGGGCTGCACTAGCCGTTACGCCTCCGCAGTCACCGCGATGGATATTTTCATGTTCTGCGGCCGCACCGGCAGGTGCGAGACATGGCGCGCGGGCGGGTCGCTCGGGAACCATTTGACCCATTCTTCGTTGAGTCCGGCGAAGTCCGACTCCTCGGCGAGTATGAAGGTGGCGTTCACGACTTTGCCGAGCGAGCTGCCGGCGGCGGCGAGGATGGCGGAGACATTGCGGAGGCTTTGCGCTGTTTGTTCCTGAATAGTCGTTCCGACTACCTGGCCGGTCACCGGATCAAAGGGGCCTTGGCCGGCGACGAAGACAAAGCCGCCTGATTTGACCGCTTGGCTGAAGTAGGGCGGCGGCTTGGGCGCTTTGTCGGTGAAGATGATTTGCTTAGCCATGTGTCCCCCCGAAGAACTTGTCGAGTTCCCTGCCGGAAGCGGCGCCCTCGAACCCATCGAACTTGCCCTGCTCGATCAACTGCTTCGCGGCGCGCATGAAGCCCCCCCAGGCAGCGCAGGCAAGGCCGCCGCCGACACTGACGCGGCGCACGCCGAGGGCGGCTATCTGTTGCAGGGTGAAATCTCCCTGCCAGCCCATGAGCATGTTCACCGGCTTCGGCGCGACGGCGGCGACCAGTGCGCCGATGTGTTCGGGCGAGGTGACACCGGGGGCATACAAACAATCGGCGCCCGCGTCGGCGTAGGCCTTGAGGCGTCGGATGGCTAACTCGATGTCGGGCCGGCCGTGGAGAAAACATTCGGCGCGCGCCACCAGCAGCGTGTCGCCGCCGGCCTTATCGATGGCGCGGCGCGCGGCGCGAATGCGCTCGACTGCAGTGTCCTCATCGAACAGCGGTTGCGTCCCATGCCCGGTGGAATCCTCGATGGATAAGCCTGCCACTCCCGCTGCGACGGCGAGGCGTACGCTCTCCGCGACGCCGGCTGCGTCCGGCGCGAAGCCGTTTTCGAAGTCGGCGTTGATGGGCAGATCCGTGGCCTCGACCATCTCGGTGAGATGATCAAGCACACGATCGCGCGACATGCTGCCATCGCGATGCCCATGCGACCAGGCGAAGCCGGAACTGGTGGTGGCGAGCGCCTTGAATCCCAGGCCCTGCAGATAGCGTGCACTGCCGACATCCCAGGGATTGGGCAGCACGAAACAGCCACTGTCGTGCAATTTGTGGAATGCGCGGCGCTTGTCGGCGATGCTGGGTCGGACGTGGGGCATGGGAACTCCTTTGAAGGCTGTCCGCATATTGTGTACCTTATTGAACATGAAAAAAATCTTGGCTCTTGCGCCCCTGGCATATGTGTTGGCGACGCCCGCGGTGGCGCAGGACGCGAACCTGGTCGACATCTACAAGACGATCCACGCCCACCCCGAGTTGTCGCATCACGAAGAGCACACGGCCGCGCTGCTGGCGGCGGAGCTGCGCAAGAGCGGCTTCACAGTCACGGAGCGGGTGGGAAAGTACCCTGACGGCACGCAGGCCTATGGAGTGGTGGCGATACTGGAGAATGGACCTGGAGCCAAGCTGTTGATACGCGCCGACATGGACGCGCTGCCCATTGTCGAACAGACGGGCGCGTCCTATGCCAGTCAAGTCGGAGGCGTGATGCATGCCTGCGGGCATGATGTGCATGTGGCCACGATGATAGGCACGGCGCGCGCCCTCGCGGCGAGCCGGAAGAAATGGCATGGCACGCTGATGCTCATCGGCCAACCGTCGGAAGAGACCATCGACGGTGCGAGGGCGATGCTGGCGGATCACCTCTATGAGCGATTCGGTACGCCGGATCTTGCCGTCGCGCTGCACGACACGAACAGCCGGGCGGCCGGCACGGTGTCGATCACCAGCGGAGCCGCCTTGACGAGTTCGACGTCGGTGGACGTGGTGCTGCGAGGCGTCGGCGCGCACGGCGCCCAGCCGCAGGCCGGCAAGGACCCCATCGTGATGGCGGGCGAGTTCATCGTGCAGCTGCAGACCATCGTCAGCCGCCAGGAGAATCCGCGTGATCCCGCCATCGTCACCATCGGCTCCATTCACGGCGGCACCAAACGCAACATCATTCCGAACGATGTAAAAATGGAAATCACCGCGCGCGCCTACAGCGACCAGGCACGCCAGATCATCTTGGACGGCATTCGACGCACCGCGCAGGGGGTGGCGCTGTCGGCAGGCGTGCCCGAAGACCTCGCGCCCATCGTCACCGTGCTGGACGCCGAATCGACGCCGGTGATGTACAACGATCCTAAGCTCACGACGCGAGTGAAGGCGGCGCTCATCCGGGCGCTGGGCGCGCACAACGTCATTGACGAGGAGCCCGGTACGGCGAGCGAAGATTTCGGCATTCTTGGGCTCGAAGGTCGCAAGATTCCCACGATGATGTTCGGCTTGGGAGCGATAGATCCGGAGAAATTTGCAGCGGCTGCGGCGGCGGGAAAGCTCGTGCCGGGGCCGCACAACAGCCGTTTCGAGCCCGCACCCGAGCCGACGCTGCGTACCGGGGTCACGGCCATGTCGTCGGTGGCGATCGCCTTGCTGCAGTGATTCAAAGGCCTGACAGCTTAAGTGTCGAGGTGATCGTCAGCCGCGCTCGAGCTCTCGCTCAATGGCGCGATAACCGATGTCGCGGCGGTATTGCACCAAGTTCCAGTGAATCGCATGCACAAGGTCGTATGCCTGAGCTTGCGCTGCCGCCACGGTATCGCCCAACCCAACCGCGCAAAGCACGCGTCCGCCGGCAGTTACGATTGGGCCGCCTGCGGCGTTGCCCGCTTCGGCTCGGGTGCCGGCGTGAAATACTTTTCCGGGCAGTTTGGCGGCGGCATCTAATCCCAAGATGGGATCGCCTTTGCGATACGCATCCGGATAACCGCCGGCCGCCATGACGACGCCGAGGGCGGCGCGCGGATCCCAGCGCGCGTCGACGCGCTGCAAGGCGTCGGGCCCCGCGATGGCAGCCTCGCACAATTCGACCAGATCGCTTTGCAGCCGCATCAACACCGGCTGCGTCTCAGGGTCGCCGAATCGGCAGTTGAATTCGAGCACATTTGGGGTGCCGTCGGCGGCGATCATCAGTCCCGCGTAGAGAAATCCCAGGTAAGGATTTCCGTCGTCGCGCAGCCCGCTCAAGGTGGGCTCGATGACCTCGCGCATGATGCGCGCATGCAGTGCCGGCGTGACCAGCGGGGCGGCGGAGTAGGCGCCCATGCCGCCCGTATTGGGTCCTCGATCGCCGTCGTCGCGGCGCTTGTGGTCCTGGGAGGTGGCGAGCGGCAGCACCGCTTGGTCGCTGGCGATGACGATGAAGCTCACTTCCTCGCCCTGCAGGAATTCCTCGATCACGACGGTCTGACCCGCTGAGCCGAAGCTGCCGCCGAGCATCGCGGTGGCCGCCTCGATCGCGGCTTCGTGAGTCTCGCAGATGATGACGCCCTTGCCTGCCGCGAGCCCGTCGGCTTTGACCACCACGGGCAGGCGCTGCGCGCGGATATAGGCAGGATCGAAGTTTTCCGCGGTGAAGGTTGCGTAGCTCGCGGTCGGAATGCCGTGGCGTTTGAGGAAATCCTTGGTGAAGGCCTTGGAGCCCTCGAGGCGCGCCGCGGCTCTCGAGGGACCGAAGCAGGCGCGGCCGGCGGCGGTGAAGCGATCGACGATGCCGGCCACCAGTGGGCCTTCGGGACCGACGATGGTGAGCGCGATGTCCTGGCGCGTCGCGAATTCGAGCAGCGCCTCGATGTCATCGGCCGGGATGTCGACGTTGCGCACCTTGGGCTCGAGCGCCGTGCCGGCGTTGCCGGGAGCGACCATGACTTCTTGAACGCGCGGCGACTGGGCGCATTTCCAGGCCAGCGCATGTTCGCGGCCGCCGCCGCCTATCACCAGAATTTTCATGCTGACGTGCGGCCTAGTGACGGAAGTGACGCATGCCGGTGAATACCATGGCGATGCCATGCGCGTCGGCCGCCGCGATGACTTCGGCATCGCGCTTGGAACCGCCGGGCTGAATCACCGATTTGATGCCGAACTCGGCCAGGGTGTCGAGGCCGTCGCGAAAGGGGAAGAAGGCATCGGAGGCGATGCTCGCCCCGTGCATGTCGAGGCCCGCATCTTTGGCCTTGAGCGCGGCGATTTGACTGCTCACTACGCGACTCATCTGTCCGGCGCCGATCCCCACGGTAGCCTTTTGCTTGACGCAGACGATGGCATTGGATTTGACATATTTCGCGATACGCCAGGCAAAGATCAGATCATCGAGTTCGGCGAGAGAAGGTATGCGTTTGGTTACCGGACGCAGTTCCTGCGCACGGATCACACCGTTGTCGCGGGTTTGCACCAGCAGGCCGCCTGCAACGCTCTTGTATTCCAGCAGTTGTGTTACCGGTACGGTAAGGTCGCCGGTTTGCAGCAACCGCACATTGTCCTTCGAGGAGAGTATTTCCTGCGCGGCTGCTGCGACGCTCGGTGCGAGAATCACTTCGACGAACTGCCGATCCACGATGGCCTGCGCGGTGGCGGCATCCAGTTCGCGATTAAAGGCGATGATGCCGCCAAACGCGGACGTGGGATCGGTGCGATACGCGTGTGCATAGGCTTCGCCGATGGAGTCAGCACGCGCAACCCCGCAGGGATTGCCATGCTTGACGATCACGCAGGCCGCGGAGTCGAATTGGCGCACGCACTGGAGCGCCGTGTCGCTGTCGGCGATGTTGTTGTACGAGAGTTCCTTGCCTTGAATCTGCGTGGCCTGAGTTACGGAGGCGCCGATGGCGCGCGGATCAATGTAGAACGCGGCTTGCTGGTGCGGGTTTTCACCGTAGCGCAAATCCAAGCGCTTGCGAAACGACAGATTCAAGTCAGAGGGAAAGCTCGGCGCCGCGCCGCCGATGGCGCCGGTGAAGTAGGCGGACACCATGGCGTCGTACTGCGCCGTATGCGCGAAGGCTTTGGCGGCGAGCCGCCGGCGCATGGCCTCATTGGTCGCCCCCTGGTTGGCCGCCAATTCGTCCAGCAGCGCGCCGTAGTCGCCGGGGTCGACCACGACGGTAACCGAGGCATGGTTCTTGGCGGCAGCGCGAACCATGGCCGGACCGCCAATGTCGATATTATCTACTGCGTCATCATAGGTGGCGCCGGGCCGAGCCACCGTGGCCGCGAACGGGTAGAGGTTGACGGCCAACAGGTCGATGGGCTCTATGTCGTGCGCCTGCATGACCGCTTCGTCGACTCCGCGCCGTCCCAGAAGTCCGCCGTGAATTTTCGGATGCAGGGTCTTGACCCGGCCGCCCATGATTTCCGGGAACCCGGTGTGCTCTGCGACTTCTTTGACGACGATGCCGTGACTTACCAGCAGCTTGGCGGTGCCGCCGGTGGAGAGCAGCTCGATGCCGCGTTCGCGCAATTCGCGTGCGAATTCAACGATGCCCGTCTTGTCAGAGACGCTGAGTAACGCACGGCGGACGGGCGTGAGCAATGGCACCTACTCGTTGAGGCCGAACTCTTTGAGTTTCTTGCGCAATGTGCCGCGATTGATGCCGAGAATGGTCGCGGCTCGGCTTTGATTGCCCTGCACGTGGCCCATGACCACCTTGAACAGCGGCTCTTCCACTTCGCGCATCACGAGATCGTACAGATGCGCCGGCTTGTGGCCGTTGAGCGTTTCAAAGTAGCACTGCAAGGCTTCCTCGGCCTGCGAACGCAGCGGCACGCCCTTGCCGTTGACCTTGAGATCGCGGCCGTTGAAGGCCGGCGAAATTTCCCTGCGAGATTTCGATTTCTTTTTCGCGACCATGACCTTAGTCCAATTTCCCTATCGATCATCATTGTTATCACAATGCGCGCTTACGCAGCGCGATACAAACTTGTGTCGTAATGCTCCAGCAGCGTCGACAACTGTTCCTGCGGCGTCTCGATTTGCACGAGTCGATTGCGCAGGGCGTCTTGTCCAGGATGCTGCCGAAAATACCAACTCAAGTGTTTGCGTGCCACACGAACACCCGTTTCATCGCCGTAAAATGCATACAGGTCTTCGAGGTGGGCGCGCATAATATCACGTACTTTTTCCAGCGCCAGAGTTGCGCGCGATTCGCCCGTCGCGAGGAAAAAATTGACTTCGTCGAAAATCCATGGCCGACCTTGCGCTGCGCGGCCGATCATGATGCCGTCGCATCCGGTGGCTTGGAGAATCTGCAGCGCCCGTTGCGGCGAATCCACATCGCCGTTTGCGAACACCGGAATCTTGACGGCGGTCTTAATGGTAGCCACCGTCTCGTGTTCGGCATTTCCCTGATAGAGGTCGGTGCGAGTGCGGCCATGGACCGCAAGTGCTTGAATGCCGCTGTCTTCGGCAACCGATGCGATGCGCACGCCGTTCTTGTGATCGCGGTCCCATCCGGTGCGCATCTTGAGCGTCACGGGCACATCGACGGCCCGCACCACGCTGTGCAAAATCCGTGCAACCAGCGGCTCGTCCTGCAGCAATGCGGAGCCTGCCAGACGATTGCAGACTTTTTTCGCCGGACAACCCATGTTGATGTCGATGATTTGTGCGCCGGCATCCACATTCCGGCGGGCCGCCTCGGCCATCATCCCGGGATCGAAGCCGGCGATCTGCACCACCCGGGGACCGGGCTCGCCGCAGTGGTCCATGCGGCGGCGCGATTTTGCAGTGTCCCATAGGCGTACATCGGCACTGAGCATTTCCGAGGCCGCGAGTCCGGCGCCAAATCGCCGGCACAGAATACGAAAGGGACGATCGGTAACACCGGCCATCGGAGCCAGCACCACGTTGGAGGGCAAAGCGTACGGGCCGATCTTGACCACGCGTGGCGCTTTCACGACGTGTGGCGCAGCGCTCATTGCTTGCCCTGCGGCGCAATATCATTGGCGCATGCTATTTTTTGATCGGCGCCGCGCAGGCATACGTCGATTTCGAATCCTTCGGCGTTCTTGCCGGGATCAAGTATTTGCAGAGTCGCGTCGGCCCGCTCGCCGGGGGCCAGCAGCTTGGCCGTGGGTCTGCCCAGGTATTCGGTGGGTTCGAAATCGCGTGTACCGATGTTCTTGCCGAAACGATCGGCGAGCGTCACGCGCAGCAAGGGATAGGGCTGCAACTGGGCGGCGGTGTTGAGAATGCTCGCACGCACCCGCAGAGTACCGTTGGCGTCCGGATCCCCCGTCACGCCCCACTGGCGGAGTTGGTAGGCGGAGAAATTGGCCGGCGCGGCGTGCGGGGTGCCGAACGCACCGGACCTTATTGCGATTTGCACCATCAATAGCAGCGCCGCGGCGATGGCCGCGCCCAGCCATAGCACGGAGCGCAGGCGCTCTGTCCCGGCGCGCTCGGAATGCCGCCTGAGGATGGCCGGCTGCACGGCAATCTCGTACCCCTCGAGCATATCGCGGCGCACATCTTCCGATACTTCGGCCGCCACGTAGCGGCTGACGCGCCGTTCTGGATGTGGCGGCGGCTCAGGCGCTGGGAGTGCGGGTTCCGCTGCGAATTCAGGTTCGAGAAGCGGCGGCGGGGGAGTCGGCGCCGTTGCCTGCGGCAAGGGCTTCAGCGGCCGCCTTTTGGATTCGATGAATATGCGATCCAGTTCCCCGGGCGGAAGCGTGAACTCCATGGAGCGGTCCAGGTCGTCACCCTGTCCCTCAGCCTGTTCGTCCGCCTGTTCGTCCGCCTGTTCGTCACGTTGCGCGGCATGCTGCGCCTGATCGTCCTCGCTCCAGTCCAGGATTTCGAGATGGGCGATTTCCACCCCCGGCGGACCGAATTCCTCGTAGTCCTGCGCGACCTTCTGGGCGACCCGAGGTGCGCCTACCGATTCCAAAATGCTGTCGGCGCGCTGTTCGAGGTCCAGGGGCGACTCGCCCTCGACGAAGCCGCTGGAGTCTTCGGCAAGCCGCGCCAGGGCGTTGAAGACCTCGCCGCACTTTCCGCAACGCACTTGCCCGCCGGCGGCGCGCAGCACCTCTGCCGACAGGCGGAAGACGGTCTCGCACTCGGAACATTGGGTGAACAACTTAGGCGCCTCTCCGAGCGTAGATGCAGCACCAGTCATCCCGCTCAACGACACGCACAATATCAAAAGCCGGCGAGTAGGCGGCTTTTACGGCGTACGCCTGAGTTTTTAGCAGGCCCGACAACAACAAATATCCTCCAACCTCGCAGAATGCCGTCAATGTCGGCGCCAACTCGATCAAGGGCCCGGCCAAAATATTCGCCATCACGCAGAAGGCCGGAGTCACGTGTGCACCGCCGCCCCGTACATCGACGCCCTGTGCATCGACGCTTTGCACCTCGATGCTGTCCGACACTCCGTTGCGAACCGCGTTCTCGCGGGTTGCGAGGAGTGCCTGGGGGTCGATGTCGAGCGCCACGACGTGAACGGCGCCCAACTTCAGGGCGGCAATCCCCAAGATACCGGAACCGCAGCCGTAATCGATGACATTGCGCCCCGTCACCGGCAATGAATCCAGGATTTGCAGACAAAGCGAGGTCGTGGGGTGTGTGCCGGTGCCGAAGGCGAGGCCGGGGTCGAGCCGCACCACTACCGCATCCGGGTCGTCCGGCGCCGGCGCCGCCGTTGGGCAAACCCAGAGGCGGCGGCCGAAGCGCATGGACTTCCAGTCGGCGAGCCAGACACGTTCCCAGTCCTGGTCCGCGACTGCGCGGATGCGGGCAGTTTGAGTAATGTGCGATCCCAATGCGCCTGCCAGGCGCCCGAGGTTGCGCGCCGCGCCGTGGGGCGCCGCGTCGTGGGGCGCCGCATCGGCGTGGGTAGAATCCTGGAACAACGCACGCACCCGTGTGTCGCTCCATAATCTGACTTCGCCGGGTTTGGGCTCGAGCACGGGCTCGTCGCCGCCATCGAGGAAAGTGATGGAACTTGCGCCGACGTCGAGCAGAGCTTGTTCCACCGATTCCACACTTAAGGCCGCGAGCGGGAATTCGATTTCATAGAATGTCATCAATGCAACATCCTGAGGGATGTCACTTCAGTCCCAGGCGCCGCTCCAAATAATGGATATCGGTGCCGCCCTGCCGGAACGCGGAGTGATTGAATATCTCTTGGTGCAGGGGAATGTTGGTCTTGATGCCTTCAACCACCATCTCGGCGAGGGCGTTGCGCATGCGCGCGATCGCCGTGTCGCGGTTGTCGCCATAGGCGATGACCTTGCCGATCATGGAGTCGTAGAACGGCGGCACGTTGTAGCCGGTGTAGACAT
>JBDUBO010000105.1:0-13058 GCA_040004115.1 Gammaproteobacteria bacterium
TTGACTGATGACGAACAACTAGAAGTTGTCAAACACGCGTTTGTGGAGTACGCGCCGTGGATCATTGGCGGCGTGGTAGTAGGCGCGGCCCTGTTTTTCGGCTACCGATACTATCAAAGCTATAACGACGGGCGCGCACTCAAGGCGGCGACTCAATTCAGCGCAATGACCGCAGCACTGCAGGTGGGCGATCACGTGAAGTCGCGGCAAGTTGCCGAAGCACTCATCAAGGATTATGGGAGTTCGCCATACGCCGACCAGGCGCAGCTGACCCTGGCGCGGCTCGACCTCGACGACGGCCACGCCGACCAGGCCATCGCGCCGCTGACCCAGGTGATGAACGGCTCGAAGGACACCGAGTTGCGGCAGATTGCCCGCTTGCGGCTGGCACGGATCCTGACCGATCAGGGCAAACCTGATGAGGCGATCAAGACTCTGGCCGACCCCATACCGCCGGCATTCGCGGCGCGCTATCACGAAGTACGCGGCGACGCCTATTTGGTGAAAAAAGATACGGCGCATGCTGTGACGGAGTATCAGGAGGCGCTGTCCACGGCCGACAGCGGCGGCATCGATGCCTCGTTGCTGGAGTTGAAGATTCAGGATCTCGGCGCCATGCCGGTTCCGGCCGCGAAGGCGCTTTCCGTAGAAATGCTAAACAAGGCTAAACCCTGATGCGATTATTGCTTGCTTTGGGCTTGGCGGCGCTGCTGACCGCAGCCGGCTGCAGCAAAGACAAAGACGTCGAGCCGCCCGCGACTCTGGTGAAATTTCCGGAAAAACTGCCCGTCAAAAGGCTGTGGGGAGAGGCCGTCGGGGGCGGCAAGAAGCAGATCGTGCTGCGCTTGGGATTGGGGCCGGCCGCCGACAACGGCTTGGTGTTCGCCGCCTCGCACAAGGGCGAAGTGCTCGCCGCGTCGCTGGAAACAGGCCGCCACGTCTGGGTGAAGAAATTGAAAATGCCGATATCGGCCGGACCGGGCGCAGGCCGAGGGCTGGTCGTATTCGGAACCAGCAAGGGCGTGGTGGTGGCATTGGACGGTGCCACCGGCCGGGAGATTTGGCGCACGCATGTAAATTCCGAATTGCTGTCGGCGCCGGCGATCAGCGAGAAATTGGTCGTCATGCGTTCGGTCGACGGCCGGCTGCATGGTTTCGATGTGCACAATGGCAAGGAACTGTGGTCGGTGGAGCAACAGGTACCGCGCCTGAGTCTGCGCGGTACGGCCACACCCATCATTGCCAAGGAAGTGGCGATCAGCGGTTTTGACAACGGTAAGGTGATGGCGGTCTCGCTCAACTCCGGCGACACAGTTTGGGATACGGCACTGGCCACGCCGCACGGCCGCACGGAACTCGATCGGCTGGTGGATATCGATTCTTCGGTCCGTGCCGTGGGCGACAATGTGTTCGCCACGGGATTTCAAGGACGCACGGCGATGCTGGCGCTGGACTCGGGCCAGATCTGGTGGGCGCACGATATGTCGAGCTATCGCGGCCTGGTGGCCGACAACGACAATCTGTATGTCACGCAGTCGGACGGTATCGTGGTGGCGCTGCGCCAACGCGATGGCTCCGAGCTGTGGCGCAATCAAAAGCTGAAGCTGCGCCGCTTGAGCACACCGGTGTTGACCAGCACGGCGGTGGCCGTCGCCGATTTCCAGGGCTATTTGCACTGGCTGGACAAGACCACCGGCGAACTCGTTGCCAGAGAGCGGGTTGCCAAAGAGCGGGTCAGCAATGCGCCGATAGCGGTCGGTGAGACCGTCATTGTGCTGACCGACGGCGGCAAGTTGGCCGCATACCGCGCGTCGCCGCCCAAAGGCGCTGCGACGGTCTCACAACCCGCGGCAGCCGCTGCCGAGCCCGCCACCCCGGCTGTCGCACCGGCGACCGAGCCCGCGACACCGGCTGCCGCACCGGCGCCCTCAACGGAGTCCTTAGCGGTTCCTGTAACGGAGTCCGCAACGGGGTCCGATCCGGCAACGCCTCCGCCGAAGCCTTAAGGGCCGGGGGATGCTGCCGGTAGTCGCATTGATCGGCCGACCCAACGTAGGCAAGTCGACTCTGTTCAATGCCATGACCGGCACCCGCGACGCGCTGGTTGCCGATCTTCCGGGCCTCACTCGCGACCGGCAATACGGGTTCGCACGGCGCACTGAAGTGGCTTGCATCGTGGTGGACACCGGCGGTCTCGTCGAGAATGCCGACGTCATCGAAAGTTTGATGATTGCGCAAACCGAACGTGCCATCAGCGAGGCGGATCGTCTCATCGTGCTGGTGGATGGCCGCGCAGGAGTCACGCCCCGGGATCAATTCGTCGCGCAGCTCGCGCGACGCAGCGGCAAGCCGCTGTTCTTGGCTGTCAACAAGACCGAAGGATTCGACCACGATATCGCGGTGGCCGATTTTCACCAGCTCGGTTTGGGCGAGCCGCATCCGATTGCGGCCGCGCACGATCAGGGCGTCATTTCGCTGCTCGAGGCGGCCCTCGCGGGATTGACACCCGATCCCCACGACGGTCCGGAAGTCACCGGCATCAAGGTGGCCGTCATCGGCCGCCCGAATGTCGGCAAGAGCACCCTGATCAACCGCCTGCTCGGTGAGAATCGCATGGTGGCCTTCGATCAGCCGGGCACCACGCGCGACGCAGTGCTGGTGCCCTTCGAACGCGATGGCGAGCGCTACACGCTGATCGATACCGCGGGCCTGCGGCGCCGTTCACGAGTCGAAGAAGCGGTCGAGAAGTTCAGCGTCATCAAGACGCTGCAGGCGATCGAAACCGCCCACGTGGTCGTCGTGGTGATGGATGCGCACGACAATGTCGCGGAGCAGGACGCCAGCCTATTGGGCACGGTCATCGAACAGGGCCGGGCGCTTGTGCTCGCCGTCAACAAGTGGGACAACATTCCCACGGAACAGCGCGACCTGATCCGCCAGCAAATCCAGCAGCGCCTGCAATTCGCCGATTTTGCGCCGCTGCATTTCATCTCTGCACGGCACGGCAGCGGCGTCGGCGAACTGTTCGCCGACGTGCGCAAGGTGTACGCCGCGGCGACTCGCGATATGAGCACGCCGGAATTGACGCGGGTGCTCGAGGCAGCCATTGAAAGCCATCAGCCGCCGCTGGTGAGCGGCCGGCGAATCAAGCTGCGTTACGCCCACCAAGGCGGGCGCAATCCCCCGGTCGTCGTCATTCACGGCAACCAGACCGACCATGTGCCGGATGCCTACCGTCGCTACCTGATTAACGTGTATCGCAAGGCCTTCGATCTGATGGGCACGCCGGTGCGCGTTGTGTTCCGCGGTGATGAGAATCCATTCGCCGGCAAGCGAAATCCCCTGACGCCGCGCCAGGTGCGCAAACGCAAGCGATTGATACAGCGCAATAAGCGTTAGAGACTTGGCGCGCGGAGAATTTGCTAGACTAATCCGCATTCGGCAGGCGGTGATGCGGGATGTCCGGTGCTGCAAATTACTAAAACAAAAGCCCTTCGTATTTCTGCGCTCGTCGCTCTGCTGCTGGCGCTGTATGCCCTTGCGGGGTTCGTGTTCGTGCCGCGCATACTGCGTTCACAGCTGCTGGAGAACATCCCCAAGACCCTAGGCGCGACCCCTACCGTGGGCGAGATTCGCTTCAATCCGTTTGCTTTCCGGCTCGAAATCAAGAGCCTGTCGTTGGCCGCCCCCAACGGGGAGAAGCTGATGGGATTCGAGCGGCTGTTCGTCGATTTCGAGCTGTCCTCGCTCTGGCACCGGGCGTATTCGTTTGCCAACATCGACCTCGACGCCCCCTATGTCAATGTCGTCGTGGCGAATGACGGCAACCTCAACCTGCTGCAGCTGCGTCCAAAGTCGCCGCCGGCAAAGCCGCAGCCCGAGACCAAGGGTGAGCCGTGGCCGGCGCTGCGCATTGGGTCTTTCAAAGTCAGTAAGGGCCTGGTGGCATACGAAGACCGCAGTCGACCTTCCGCGTTCGCGGCGCGCTTGGAGCCCATCAACTTTCAATTGTTGAACTTCACCACCGGCCTCGACGGCGGCCGATTCACGTTTACCGGCTCATCGATACTCGGCGAGCGGGTGGAGTGGCACGGTCATGTGTCGGTGCAGCCGATCGAATCGGATGGCGAATTCCAGATCGACGGGCTGCAGGCGCACACCATATGGGAATACCTCGAGGACCGCCTGAACTTCGCCGTCAATTCCGGCGCCATTGATTTGCAGGCAACTTACAAGTTTGCCTTGAAGGATGCCGTCGATTTCCGGGCGAACATAGCGAAGATCGCGCTCAGCGGGCTTGCGGTGAGGCCCAAGGATGCGAATACCGATTGGGTCACAATCCCATCGCTGCTGGTGAGCGGCGCGACGGTGGACCTGGCAAAACGCCAGGCGCACGTCGATTCGCTGTCGTTGACGGGAGCCAAGCTGGTGACGTGGCTGGAGCCCGACGGATCGTTCAATTTGCTCAAGCTGGCGCAGTCCCCGGCCGCAATCGCCGCGGCGTCTCCGGGGGCGGCGACAGCGCCAGGGACGGGACCCGCGCCGGGAACTCCGCCTTGGAGTGTCGATCTACAGGAATTCGAGCTCAAGGATGCTGACATTTCTGCGGAGGATCGCAGCACCTCACCGGCGGCGAAGGTGGTACTGGCGCCGCTGTCGATCAAGGTGAATGGCGCAAGCCTGGACCTTGCCAAGCCGGTGACCGTGACTCTGGTCACGCACATCAACGATGCGGGGTCGATGAACATCAGTGGCGAGGTCACGCCGCAGCCGCTCGCGGCCAATGTGGCGCTGAAGTTGGCCGATATCGAACTCAAGGTGATGCAACCCTACCTGGCCAAATTTACCTCGATGACCCTGCTCGGCGGACGCCTGAGCGGCGAGGCCAAGGTACGCTACGGATCGCAGAAACCCGCGGCGCAACTCGCCGGCAACTTCAGCATCACCGGTGTGCATACGGTCGACAATGCCTTGCACGATGATTTCATCAATTGGGATCGCTTGGACATTCGAGGTATAAATTACCAGCATGGACCCGATCGGCTGGACATCGACCAGGTGGCGGCGCGCAAGCTGTACGCGCGCGTCATCATCGAACCGGACAGCAGTTTGAATGTGACGCGCGTGCTGGCCGGCCCCGGTGCGACAGTAGTGGCGCCGGCTCCTCCCGGCGGCACGCACGTGACGGCAACGGCGGCCATCAAGCCGCAGCCTGAGCCGTCGCCGGCCAAGGGGGCGCGGGCCGCCGCACCCATGCCTATGTCCATCAAGAAGATTGTGCTGCATGCCAGCCAGGCGAACTTCGCGGATCTGTCGGTGCAACCGAATTTTGCCACCGGCATTCAGAGTATCGAAGGGACGATAGTCGGCTTGTCGTCGAAGACGAATTCGCGCGCCAAAGTGGATATTCACGGTGCGGTGGATCAGTTCTCGCCCGTGGCAATCACCGGCGAAGTGAATGTGCTGAGCGCGGCCTTGTACACCGACCTGTCCTTGAGCTTCCGCAATATGGAGCTCAGCACCTTCAATCCTTATTCGGGAAAATTCGCCGGCTACAACATTACCAAAGGTAAGCTCACCACCCTGCTGCACTACAAAGTGAACGACCGAAAACTGGACGCTCAGCACCACATCAA
Source organism: Gammaproteobacteria bacterium (assembly GCA_040004115.1). Taxonomy (GTDB): domain Bacteria; phylum Pseudomonadota; class Gammaproteobacteria; order Steroidobacterales; family Steroidobacteraceae; genus Bog-1198. The sequence continues at coordinate 5,637 of JBDUBO010000105.1, forward strand.
TGTGGATCAGCTTGAATTCGGCGAAAAGACCGCGAGCAAGGACGCGGTATCCCTGCCGGTGAAACTGGCCGTCGCCCTGCTTAAGGACCGCAACGGGGTCATCGATCTGGATATTCCCGTCAACGGCACTTTGGATGATCCGAAGTTTCGCTTGGGCCCCATCATCTGGAAGGTATTCCTCAATATTCTCGAGAAGGCGGTCACTGCACCGTTCGCGCTTCTCGGTTCGCTGTTCGGCGGGGGGCCGGATTTGCAGTTCATCGACTTTCGTCCGGGAGCGGCGCAGCTTGACGCGGCGGCCACCGTGGAAAAGGGGCGAGCGATGGTCAAGGCTTTGAGCGAACGCCCGCAGCTCAAGATCGAAATACCGATTGGCTGGGTGAGCGAGCTCGATCGGCCGGCATTGATCGAAGCGCGATTCATGGCGCAAGTGCGCGAGGTGCAGTCTGCCGCGCCCGAGCGCAAGAAGGCCGCGGCGGCGGCTCCCGATTACGAGCAGTCGGATGCCGCCGGCAAGCTCGAGCTGCTGACGCAGCTCTATACGAAAAACCTCGGCAGCGAACCGAAATATCCTGAGGCGGTCACAGACATAAAGCCCAAGCCGGAACTCGCCGCCGCCAAAGCTGAATTTCTCAGCAGGGCTTTGCACGCGCATATTGCAGTCAGCGATTCCGACCTCACGGCGTTGGGCCAACAACGCGCGACGGCCGTGCAACAGCTGTTGCTGACGGGAACGCAAATTGATCCCGCGCGGGTGTTCCTGGTGGCCAACGACAAGGCCAAGAATCACGACGGAATGGTTCGATTGGAGCTGTCGCTGAGATAAGCGTGGCAAGCGTGGCGGCGGTGGCCGGGCTCGCGGCCTGCATTCGTCCCTCGCCGTCACTGTTTTGCGACATCCTTGATCGCGGCGCTGCGACGCGCAAGAAAATCGTGAACACCGTCTCACTTGAAAACCGATTATGCCAGGTAGTCTGCCGCTGCCGACCTGTTGAGCCACCGGAGATACCTGAATGAGCAACCCCTACAATAGCGCGAGCGAACGCGCTTCCATCCTGGGCCCCACGCTGTATTTCAAAGGTGACCTGACCGCCGAAGAAGACTTGTTGATTCAGGGGCGCGTCGAGGGCTCGATCACCCACACACAGCGCCTGACGGTCGGTGCGCAAGGCACCGTCAAGGCGAACATCCGCGCCCAACTGATCATCGTCGAGGGCAGCGTCGAAGGCGACCTGCAGGCTGAAAAATCCGTCTTCGTGAAAGAGACCGCCAAGGTTTGCGGCAATATTTACGCGCCGACCGTGAGCATTATGGAGGGCGCAAATTTCAGCGGCAGCATCGACATGGACGGCAAGAAAGCGGGCCAGCAAGCGGGTAAGCCGGACGTCGCTGCTCGCGTGGTCAAAGTTTCCGGTAGTGCTGCCTAACAATGTCCTGGTTTATAAAGAAACCCCTCGATGGAGATGCTCCCATGATGAATGCCAATCCCAACAGCCGCGGCGCCGCGCCCGAGCCTGCGGCGACCCGACCCGAACCGCGCGAGCCACGAGTGGAACCGCGTTCTCCCGCACCGCGAGCACTCGAGCCGCGCGCGCCCGAAGCGCGGGCGCCGGAGGCGGCACCGCGCGCGAGCGTGCTTGGCCCGACGCTGCGCTTCCGCGGCGAATTGTCCGCACAAGAAGATCTGATCATCCAGGGCAGCGTGGAGGGTTCGATCACCCACACCCAGAGCCTCACCGTCGGCACCGATGGTTCCATGAAGGGCGATATTCGTGCGCGAGTCATCGTCATCGACGGCAAAGTGGAGGGCGATCTGTACGCCACCGAGTCGGTAAGCATTCGCGCAACCGCGAAGGTCAAGGGCAATCTCTTTGCACCGCGTGTCGGCATTACCGAGGGCGCGTTCTTCCAGGGCCAGATCGAAATGCAGCCGTCGGGCGCTGCCGTGCAAGAGCACAGCGCACGTCTGCGCCAGGCGGCAATGACGCCGTCGCTGGAACCCGCCGCAATGGATCAGATGCTGGGAACCAGCTGAAGCTTAAATTCCCGCATCGGCGAGTCGCTTCGGTGAGAAGCTCCTAGGGCTGGAATAGCTCAGGATCTACCCACGCGCGATTGAGGATCAGACCCCAGTGTAGGTGGGGGCCGGTGGCGCGCCCCGTCATGCCGACGGCGCCGATGCGGGTTCCCGCCGCCACGTGCTGACCGGGTTGCACGTCGATCGCACTCAAGTGGCAGTACATGCTGATCAGCCCACGGCCATGATCGATGAACACGGCGTTGCCGTTAAAAAAATATGCGCCCGTGTCGACGACCGTGCCGGCAATGGGCGTCCGCACCGGGGTGCCGGATGGGGCAGCGATGTCCATTCCGCTATGCGGGTTACGCGACTCGCCGTTGAAGATGCGGCGCGAGCCGAAGGAACTGCTGCGCGGACCGGAAACCGGTTGGGGCAGGCGCAGGGATTCGGGCGGCGGCTCCGACCAGTGACTCAACGCATGATCGATGCGGATTTTCTCCGCATTGACCCGCGCGAGATCCGCCGCGGACAGATTGACCTGAGCGGGCGCGACTTTCAGAGATTGGCTGGTATAGCGTTTGTCGCTCACGACAAATTCGATTACCTGTCTGCCTTTGGGGCCGCGCACGATCACCTGATGCGGCCCCGGCGGTGCCGACAACGGTATGCCGATGACTGCAACCCAGCTCGTGCCGTCCTGAATGACCAATGCTCGATGGCCGTCGGCGTCCACGTAGGGCATGGGCGAATCGGCAGAGTCCAAGCGGATAATTTTTATTCCTCCGGGTACTGCATTCTCGTGCGGCAGGTCGAAGGCGAGCGCCACCCCGGCGCAGAGCGTGAGGAGGGCAACCAGGCCGGCGAGAACGGGCGCCGATCCGCGCACGGTACCCTGGCGGGTCAGGGGGGGGCGATTCACGACGATCCCTCGACCTTGGCGCGAACGCGGCCGTGCGCGAGACGCGCCTCGATAAAGGTGCCCGGCTTCGCATCGGCGGCGTTGCGCAGGATGGCGCCGCCGTCCACGCTGACGATGGCGTAGCCACGCTCCAAGGTTGCGAGCGGGCTGACGGCATTCAGGGTACGCACCAGAGGCAGTAACTTTTCGCGCCGCGAGCTGATCGATTGCCGACCCGCCCGCTGCAACCGTTGGGCCAAGTTCCTCAGCCGCTCGATTTGCTGGGTGAGTCGAATGGATGGACTTACCAGCGCGGCCCGACGTATCAGCCAGCGCAAACGCTCACCATGCTCCAGAAGGCGCCGTCGCAACGCGCGCACCAGGGATTGTTCGAGCTCATCGAGTCGTTGCGCCTGTGCCCCCAGGCGTGCAGCAGGACTCACCAGCGCAGCACGGCCGGTCAGCCAGCGCAGGCGCTCGTTATCCGAGTCCAAGCGTCGGCGCATGGCGCGCTGCAGGCGCGCAGCGAAGCGCACGAAGGTATTGGCCCAATCTTCAGCGTCGGGAACCACCAGCTCCGCGGCGGCAGACGGCGTCGGGGCGCGCACGTCCGCGGCGAAGTCGGCAATCGTGAAATCGACTTCATGGCCGATGCCGGTGACCACCGGAATGGACGCGGCGGCAATGGCGCGTGCCAGACGTTCGTCGTTGAATGCCCAGAGGTCCTCCAAGGATCCGCCGCCGCGAGCCAGAATCAATACATCGCATTCGGCGCGGCGGCAGGCCAGCTCGAGCGCGACCACAATTTCCGCCGCCGCTTGTGCGCCTTGTACGGGGACGGGATAGATTAAGACCGCAGCCGCAGGAAAACGCCTCGCCAGGACGTGCAGAATGTCGCGGACCGCCGCGCCGGTCGGCGAGGTGATGACGCCGATGCGCCGGGGAAGGCTCGGCAGGGGACGTTTGCGCTCCGCGGCGAAAAGGCCTTCCGCGGCCAGCTTGGCGCTCAACTCCTCGAACTGCCGCTTCAGGGCGCCGAGTCCGGCATCCTCCATGTGATCGACGATGAGTTGGTATTCGCCGCGCGGTTCGTACAGGCCGATGCGGGCCCGCACCAGCACTTTTTGGCCATCCCGCGCCGCGAAGGTACACAACATATTTCGCTGCCGGAACATGGCGCAGCGAACTTGCGCGCCCGAGTCCTTGAGCGAGAAGTACCAGTGCCCGGAACTCGGACGCGAGAAATTGGAGATTTCCGCTTCCAGCCACAGGCTGCCGAAGCCGCGCTCCAGCAGCACTCTGACCTCGCGATTAAGCCGCGAAACCGTGTAAATATCGCGTCCGGGCGCTGCCGGAGAGGATGGGTTTGCGTTCGATTCCATGGGCAAATGATAGCGGTTTACCGCGCAGCGGGCGCAAGGTACAATGCGCCGCCTCTTAGATGAACCTGTGAACGCTACCCTATGCGTATTCTTGAAGAGGCACTCACATTCGACGACGTGCTGCTCGTGCCGGCTTACTCCGAGGTTTTGCCTCGTGAAGTGTCGTTGTCAAGCCAGCTAACCCGCGAAATCCGCGTCAATCTGCCGGTGGTTTCCGCGGCGATGGATACGGTCACCGAAGCACGGCTTGCCATCACCATCGCCCAGGAAGGCGGGATCGGCATCATTCACAAGAACATGTCGATCGACAATCAGGCTCGCCAAGTCGACCGTGTGAAGAAATTCGAGAGCGGTGTCATCAGCGATCCCATTACGGTGAATCCGGATATGACCATCCGCCAGGTCATAGAACTCACCCGCGCCAAGAACATTTCCGGTGTGCCGGTGGTGCTGGGCACGAAAGTGGTCGGCATCGTCACGCATCGTGATCTGCGATTCGAGACCAAGCTTGATGCACCGGTGTCTTCGGTCATGACGCCTAAGGACCGCTTGATCACCGTACGCGAGAATGCGCCTAAAGACGAGGTGCTGGCGCTGTTGCACAAGCACCGCATCGAAAAGGTTCTGGTGGTCGCCGGCGACCATGAGCTTAAAGGCATGATCACGGTCAAGGACTTTCAAAAGGCGACCGAATTCCCGAATGCCTGCAAGGACAGCGTGGGGAGCCTGCGGGTCGGAGCGGCAGTGGGGACTGCACCGGACACGTTGGAGCGGGTCGCGGCGCTGCGCGAGGCGGGCGTCGACGTGGTCGTGGTCGATACTTCCCACGGACATTCGCGCGGCGTGTTGGAGACGGTGGCGAGAATCAAGGCGAAGTATCCCGACATCCAGGTGATCGGCGGCAACATCGTCACCGCCGAGGCGGCGCTCGATTTGGTGAAGCACGGTGCTGACGGGGTGAAGGTGGGCATCGGGCCCGGATCGATTTGCACGACCCGCGTCATCGCAGGCGTCGGCGTGCCGCAAATCAGCGCGATCGCGCGCGTCGCCAAGGCATTGGAAGGCACCGGAGTACCGCTCATCGGCGACGGCGGGATCAGGTATTCAGGCGATATTGCCAAGGCGCTCGCGGCCGGCGCGCATTGCGTCATGATCGGCGGCATGTTTGCGGGCACCGAAGAATCTCCCGGCGACGTGGAGCTCTATCAAGGCGGCTCCTACAAGGCCTATCGCGGCATGGGCTCACTGGGCGCGATGGCTCAGGCACATGGTTCCAGCGACCGTTATTTCCAGGACACCACGACCGAGCTTGAAAAGCTGGTGCCGGAAGGTATCGAAGGCCGTGTTCCCTACAAAGGCAGCCTGGTCGCCATCCTGCATCAGTTGTCGGGCGGCTTGCGCGCCGCCATGGGATATACCGGCAGCGGTAGCATTGAAGAAATGCGCACCCGCCCCCAGTTCGTCCGCATCACGAGCGCCGGCGTTCGCGAGAGTCACGTTCACGATGTGACCATCACCAAAGAAGCGCCCAACTATCGGATAGGTTGATGCCGGATATTCATGCTGACAGGGTCCTGATTCTAGATTTTGGTGCTCAGTACACACAGTTAATTGCGCGTCGCGTGCGCGAACTCGGCGTGTATTGCGAGATATACGCCTGTGATGTTGATGGCGCCGAGATCGAGCGATTTGCGCCGAAGGCCATCATTCTCTCTGGCGGCCCTGAATCGGTTTACGACGTCAAAGGTCCGGCGGCTCCCGCCGAAGTGTTTTCGGCCGGTGTTCCGGTACTCGGCATTTGTTACGGCATGCAGACCATGGCGGCGCAGCTGGGCGGCCAGGTCGAACTGTCCAGTCATCGGGAGTTCGGCGCCGCGCAAGTGCGGCCGACCGCCGACTCGCGGCTGCTCGACGGGCTCGAGGATAACCGCGATGCCCAAGGCCGGCGCGTGCTCGATGTGTGGATGAGTCACGGCGACCGCGTCGTCGCGGTGCCGCCGGGCTTCAAGGTGATCGGCTCCAGCGACAACGCGCCGCTCGCAGCGATGGCTGATGAATCGCGGCGCTACTACGGCGTGCAGTTTCATCCCGAAGTGACTCACAGCCTGCAGGGCGGCGAAATTTTGCGGCGCTTCGTGCGTGAAATCGCGGGCTGTACAGCCGACTGGGCCACCGGCAATATCATCGAGGACAGCGTGGCGCGGATTCGCGCGCAAGTCGGCAGCGACAAGGTGCTGCTCGGGTTGTCCGGTGGCGTCGACTCCTCGGTATTGGCCGCATTGCTGCATCGTGCCATCGGCAGTCAGCTCACCTGCGTATTTGTGGATCATGGATTGCTGCGTCTGGGCGAGGGCGATCAGGTGATGGCGACGTTCGCCGAGCACATGGGAGTGCGGGTGATCCGCGTCGACGCCGAGCAGCGCTTTCTCGCGGCTCTTGCCGGCGAGTCGGACCCGGAAAAGAAGCGCAAGATCATCGGCGCAATGTTCGTCGAGGTGTTCGATGAAGAGGCGACAAAACTCACGGGCGTTCAGTGGCTGGCGCAAGGCACGATTTATCCGGACGTGATCGAATCGGCCGGCAGCAAGACCGGCAAGGCGCACGTCATCAAGTCGCATCACAATGTGGGCGGATTGCCGAAGCACATGAAGCTCAAGCTGTTGGAGCCGCTGCGCGAGCTGTTCAAGGACGAAGTCCGCAAGCTGGGGGTGGAGTTGGGCTTGCCAAAGGACATGGTGCATCGGCATCCGTTCCCGGGACCGGGCCTGGGAGTGCGCATCTTGGGCGAGATCCACAAGTCGCATGCCGATCTGTTGCGCCTTGCGGATGCCATCTTCATCGAAGAACTGCGCACTCACGACCTTTACGACAAGGTGAGCCAGGCGTTTGCGGTATTCCTGCCGGTGCGCTCCGTCGGCGTCATGGGGGACGGGCGGCGTTACGACTATGTGATTGCGCTGCGCGCAGTGGAGACCATCGATTTCATGACGGCGCGCTGGGCGCGACTACCGTACGAATTTCTCGATCGGGTCGCGCACCGCGTCGTCAACGAAGTGCCGGGGATTTCGCGGGTGGTTTACGACATTTCGGGGAAGCCGCCGGCGACGATTGAGTGGGAGTGA
>JBDUBO010000106.1:0-13046 GCA_040004115.1 Gammaproteobacteria bacterium
TCAATCAAATCCTCGCGGCGCAGACCGTGCAATCGCTGTACGGCGGCGATAGGACACTGATTATTGTGGTGTTCACCCTGCTGTCCGTGTCGCTGGCAGTGATCGGCTACGACCTGATTCATTTTGCGCAGCGTTGGGTCGCCTACGTGTTGATCGCTGCGTTGCTGATTTTCACGGTTGCCGTATTGCTCAAGGGGCAGCTGCCGGCTCAGGAAATCTCGCTGCGTGGTTTTAGCGCCGTGCCTTTCCTGGTGCAATTCTTCGCCGCTGCCTCGTATCAGATCGCCTGGTCCATTTATGTGTCAGACTATTCGCGCTACCTACCGCGCGACGTAGGAGTCGGTGCGTCATTCTGGTGGACCTACATGGGCGCCTTCATCGGCGGAACCTGGATGATGTTGGTCGGAACCCTGGCGGCCGCGCTGTATCCCACGCTGGATGTGGCGACGGCGCTGCGCGCCGTGGCCGATTCGGTGCTGCCCGGTTTCGGCAAGCCTTTGTTGCTATGTTCGCTGCTGGGGCTGGTGACCATTACCTCGCTCAATTATTACGGAGCCTCGCTTACCCTGCTCAGCGTCATGGATTCCATCAAACCCGGCCGGCCGACAATTGCCAAGCGCATCGCGACTCTCGCTGTGTCGACCGTGATCGCGACCGCTCTTGCCCTGGCCTCGTCGCATAACTTCGTCGAGAAATTCGGCGAATTTCTCGCGGTGTTGCTGTATCTGTTCACGCCTTGGACGGCGATCAATCTCGTGGACTTCTATCTGATTCGCAAGGGGCACTACTCGGTGCGCGAGATATTCAATCCCCGCGGCATGTATGGACGCTGGAACTGGCGCGGACTGTGGGCCTACGGCATCGGCTTCGTCGCGATGATTCCGTTCTTCAGCACCGAGCACTTCAAGGGGCCGGTGGCAAAGCTGCTGGGAGGTGCGGACATTGCCATGCTGATCGGCCTTCCGGTATCGGCGCTGGTGTACATCGCTTGCTGCAGGTCTCTCGATGTGCTGTCCGATCGTCACCGCTGCCAGGCCGCGGATGCGGGACTCGACCCGGACGCGGCGCAGACTTAGCGAATCGGGGAGTCCAGAAACGCGTTGATCACGTCGCCCACGCCGCGCGGATCTTCCCAGAACGGGTTGTGGCCGAGACCGTCGAAGATCTTTACTTTGGCGTCCGGCAAGGCCTGGCGCAGTGATTGGCGCACGTCTTCCTGCATGATGGGATCCTTGCTGCCCCAGATGAGCAGAGTCGGGGCTTTCAGGCGGGGCAGGGTAGCCTGCAGGTCGGCATAGAGATTAGTGGGCAGTCCCTGATCGAGAACAGCAAGCCAGACGCGCAGCGGGATGCCTGCCGCATCCTTTCGCTGTCGTCGAATGAAATCGGGATCCACCGGCGTCGGCGAGTCCCACCAAGCGATCATGAAGGGTGAGTCGGCGTCTATGGGTTCCTTGAGTTTGCGGATCTCGGACGCAAAATCGAACTGCTTGACCTTGTTCGGCACATCCGGAGGTGAGCCGCCGCTCGAGGCAATCAACACCACATGGGCGGTGCGCTCCGGCCAGAATTCAGCAAAGGTCTGAGCAATGATGCTGCCCAAGGAATGCCCGACGATGTCGGCCTTTTGCACCCCGAGCGAGTCGAGCAACAGCTTTATGTCGTAGGCAAAATCCAGCCGGGTGTAGCAGCACTCCGGCTTGCTCGACCGGCCATGGCCGCGGATGTCGACCAGGATGAGCCTGTCACCGCTCGTCAAATACGGCAGCAAGGGAACCCAATCGCGGGCGCTGTCGGTGTAGCCATGAATCAACACCACCGCCTGACCGGCATGCGCACCCATGTCGATGTAGGCCAGCGTCTCGCCGTTGGGCAGCGCGATCGACCTCTTGCTGGCATCGAAAGCATTGAGGTCGATTTTAAGCGGCGGCGGGGCCGCAGGCGCAGCGGCAGCGCTCAAGTCGACTGCCGCAGTCGCGGCCAAAACGGCGAGGATTATTTTGGCGAGCACTCAGTTCTTCAGCCGGAATCCGGTCTTGAATACCCAGGCGACCACCGCCAAGCAGGCGATCAGGAATCCCACGGTCATTCCCATGCTGATGCCGACGCTGACATCGGCGGTGCCGTAAAAGCTCCAGCGGAAGCCGCTGATCAAGTACACGATGGGATTGAACAGGCTGAAGGTCCGCCACGCGGCCGGCAACATGTCGATCGAATAAAATGCTCCCCCCAGGAAGGTGAGCGGGGTGATGACGAGCATCGGAATGAATTGCAGTTGCTCGAATCCCTTGGCCAGAATGCCGATGATGAAGCCGAGCAGGCTGAAGGTGATGGCCGTCAGCAACAAGAACGAGATCATCCAGCCCGGGTGCAGGATGCGAATCGGCACGAACAGCGACGCTGTCAGCATGATGGTCAAACCCAACACCACGGATTTGGTCGCGGCCGCGCCGACGTAGGCAATGACGATCTCGACGAAGGACACGGGTGCCGAGAGCAGTTCGTAGATTGTACCGGTGAATTTTGGGAAGTAGATCCCGAAAGAGGCGTTGGACAAACTCTCGGTGAACAGCGCCAGCATGATCAAACCGGGCACGATGAAGGCACCATAGCTGACGCCGCCCGGCGTCGACAGGCGCGAACCGATGGCGGCACCAAATACCACGAAGTACAGCGAGGTCGTGAGCACCGGCGTCAGCAGGCTCTGCACCAAGGTGCGCAGCGAACGCGCCACCTCGAACTTATAGATTGCCCAGACGCCGTGCCGATTGAATGCGGCGGGAGAGAAAGATTGGCTCATGGGTGATCGCTCACCAGTTGGACGAATATATCCTCGAGCGAACTTTGATGCGTTTGCAAATCCTTGACGACCATGGACAACTCGCCGATCCGCTTGAGCAGGGCGGAAATGTCGATGCTGCTGGCAGCGTCGACGGCGTACACCAAATTCCGACCGTCGGCCTTGAGTGCCAGGTGCCAGGAACCCAGCTCTTTCGGAATCTCAAGTATCGGCTCCTGCAGAGTCAAGGTGACCTGCTTCTTGCCGAGCTTTTTCATCAATTGGGACTTTTCTTCGACCAAAATCAAGGCGCCCTTGTTGATCACGCCGATTCGATCCGCCATCTCCTCTGCTTCCTCGATGTAGTGAGTGGTCAAGATGATGGTCACTCCCCTGTCTCTCAGGCCGCGCACCAGAATCCACATGTCACGGCGCAATTCCACGTCGACACCCGCGGTCGGTTCGTCGAGAAACAATATCTCCGGTTCGTGGGAAAGCGCCTTCGCGATCATCACCCGCCGTTTCATGCCGCCGGACAATGTCATGATCTTGGCGTCGCGCTTATCCCAAAGAGACAAATCGCGCAGCAGCCGCTCGATAAAGGCGGGATTGGGTGCCCGGCCGAACAGGCCGCGGCTGAAGGTCACCGTCGCCCAAACCGATTCAAAGGCATCAGTGGAGAGTTCCTGCGGCACCAGGCCGATGATGGCCCGGGCCGCGCGATAGTCGCGCACGATGTCGTGGCCGTCCGCAGTCACCGTGCCGCCGCTCGCGGTGACAATGCCGCAGACGATGTTGATCAGGGTGGTTTTACCGGCGCCGTTGGGGCCGAGCAGCGCAAAGATCTCGCCCTTGTCGATCTGCAAATTGATCGGGGTCAGGGCTTGAAACCCCGATGCATACGTCTTGACGACGTCTCGAATATCGATGACGGGAGTCATGCCGCCGGCACTCGCGATAAGATCCGGTACTCAGGCATTGGCGATGCGATTGACCAGCGCGCGCGTGAAATCTGCAGTGCTCGCCTGTCCCCCCAAGTCGCCCGTTCTCACCTTGTCCGCGTTGAGCGTGAGATCAATGGCGGTGCGCAGGCGCGCGGCCATGTGCGGCAGATGGCAGTGATCCAGCATCATGGCAGCGGCCAGCATCAGGGCAATCGGATTCGCCACGCCTTTGCCCGCAATGTCGGGGGCGGAGCCGTGCACGGCTTCGAAGATCGCGGCGTTGGCGCCTATGTTGGCGCCCGGCGTCATACCCAAGCCACCCACCAGCCCAGCGACCAGATCCGAGAGAATGTCGCCGAACAAGTTCGTGGTCACCAGCACGTCGAACTGCCAGGGATTCAGCACCAGCTTCATGGCGCAGGCATCGATGATGACGCTGTCCAAGATAAATCGACCCTTGTACTTGCGATCGTACAATTCCAGTCCCGTCTCCAGGAAAATCCCGGTCAAGGCCTTCATGATGTTGGCCTTGTGCACGATGGTGACCTTCTTGCGCCCGGTCGCCAGCGCGTGTTCAAACGCGAATTCCAGCAAGCGTCGGCTCCCCTGGCGCGTGTTGACTCCCGTGGCCATGGCCAGCGCGTGCGGATCGTCGTCGATCTGTATGTAGTGTTCGTGACCGATGTACAGGCCTTCCAGATTTTCGCGCACCACCACCAGATCGATCTTGTCGAAGCGGCCGCCGGGGATCAGGGTGCGAGCGGGCCGCAGGTTGGCATACAGCTTGAATTCCTCGCGCAGCCGTACGTTAGAAGAGCGATATCCGCCGCCGGACGGCGTCTCCAGCGGGCCTTTCAAGGCGAGGCGGGTCCGTTTGATGCTGTCGATGGTTTGCGCGGGCAGTGGATCGCCCGCGGCTCCGACCGCTTCCATCCCAGCGGATTGGCGATCCCACTCGAAGGGCGCGCCGAGGGCATTAAGGACAGCGAGTGTCGCGTCGACGATTTCAGGACCTATCCCATCTCCGGGGATGAGAGTGGCGGGAATTGACTGCGGCATCGATTGGCTCTCGGGTGGCGAGGTTAGCGGCTAGGATACTCGAAGTGCGCGGCATTAGACTGCGCGCCTTACAGAGGACTATTCATTTCAAACGAGGAAATCATCGCATCGACGCGCCGCTGGCTGGAAAGGTCGGTCATCGGCCTCAATCTGTGTCCATTTGCCGAGAGCGTATACCGCGGTGGGCGCCTGCGCATTCACGTCAGCGAGCAGCGAACCGCGTGCTTGCTCCTTGAGGATCTGCGCGCGGAATTGGCCGGCTTGCAGTCGGCGGATCCCGCGCTGTGCGAGACCACACTGCTGATCCATCCTTGGGTGCTGGCGGACTTCATCGAGTACAACGATTTTCTGGAAGTGTGCGAGGCGACGATCGCCGAACTGGATCTCGAAGGTGAACTGCAAGTCGCCAGCTTTCATCCCCAGTATCAGTTCGCCGGCACTCAGTCCGAGGATATCGAAAACTATACCAATCGATCGCCATATCCCATGCTGCACCTGTTGCGCGAAGCCAGCATTGAGCAGGCCATCGCTGCGCTGCCGGATACCGACGAGATATACCGCCGCAATATCCGCACACTGCGCGATTTGGGACATGTTGGCTGGCAGCGGCTATGGCGCGACTAGCACCTTGCACATGGGGATGAACTCAATGCTCTCGCTGTGTCCGGCACTGGAAGTGCAGCGTGGGTCCGCTCGACTAGGTTCGCGTGCGCGTCGCCGAGCGCAGCATGGCAAAAGCAGCATAGGCAATGACGAGGATTACCAACCAGCGCAGCGCCTCCAGTGGCAGGCTCTTGACAATGTAGGCGGCGATCAGCACGCCGGTCACGCCGCCGAAGGCGAGCCCGATCGACGGTCCCCATGCGAATTTCCCGGTCTGAAAGAATCGCAAGCTGGCCACGGGCTGCAGCAGGGCGCACGATCCCATCATGATGGGGAATGCGGCAATGGGATGCATGCCGAGCAGCGCCAGCGTAATCATGCAAGGTGCATACAGTCCGATGCCGGCGCTCATCAGCGCGCCCAGAATGAAATTGATCCCCACGGCGAGTCCGAACTTCCAGCCGACCAGGCTCATCGCCGTGCCGCCGCCCGGAAGCGCATGTAAGTTGATGGCGGCGAACACCGTACCCGCGATCAGCAAGGCTGCGCCCATGGCGAATTGAATCGCGCGACGCGGCAGTCGGGCCACCACGCCGGCACCAAGCCAAGCGCCCGCGGCCGCACTGCCGACGGCAGTCACCAGCAGCAGAGGGTCGACCGCGATGGCGGTGACGAAAATCAATGATTCGGCTATCGCCGATGGTGTATGGCCCACGTTCAGCGTGCCGGGAATCAACTCGTCGGCGACGATACCGCGAAGTTTGTATATCGCCGTGGTGGGCGCAAACGACCCGATCCCCAGAGTGTCGAAGAAATCGGTGACTAAGCCGATGAGAAGTTCCAAGGGCGTCGGCCGGCGCACGCCGGTGCTGCGTCGCGCGGCGTATATACCGCCGATGATGAATGCCGCACCGGCCAGGCCGATGGCCGAGTAAAACGCGATTAGCGCGGCATTCATGCTGCCAATATACCTTGTGGCGGAGAGAAATTGACGCGTAGTGTGTAACAGTATTCAGTTGGCGGCCGTTGTCGTACACTCGTCCCAAGAAGGCGAGCAGCCTCAAAAAGCCGCGAGGGACCCGCCGGGAATGCCGGTACGAAGCGCCGCCGGCGCCGACCGCTTTACTTAAGTTTCGCAACAACAGTGCGAAGAGAGGCCTTACGAAATGAGAACAAGTATTCTACGGGCGACGCCCATGGCATTCGCAGCGTGGCTGGCGGCCTCGGCGTGCGCGGCCGATTTCTCGACGCCGCTTCCGCCTGACAGAGTTCAAAGGGTCGAGACGCTGCCTGCCAAGTATCCCACCACGTGGGCGTGGCTCAACTACGCCGGTGATCGAATCCAGCTGCGAAATGTCGGCAGCGACAGCCGCGAAATAAAAGCCGAATTGCAAGCGCGCGACTCGTCCACGCTGCTGGTGGCGGACAAGCGTCCGGAAGTGTATGTGGCGGACACCGTCTGGTCGCGCGGCACGCGCGGCACGCGCACGGACTTCATCACGATCTACGACACGCACACGCTCAACCCCATCGGCGAGATCGTACTGCCGGGCGGCAAACGGGCGCTGATCACCGCGCAGGAAGGAATGTTCACCTTCACTGACGATCAACGCATGGCGGTGGTGTTCGACTTTACGCCCGCCTCATCCGTGACTATCGTCGATTTGGTGAATCGCAAGGTTCTTGGCGAAGTGGAGATTCCGGGCTGCTCGCTGGTGTATCCCACCGGCGCTCGCGGCTTTTCCACCCTGTGCTCCAGCGGGAACCTGCTGAGCGTTCAGCTCGATGCCAAGGGCGCGGTGGCCGGCCGCAGCGAGACCAAGGCTTTCAATCTCCTCGATACCGACCCGCTGTTTACCGCCTCGACCACTGTCGCGGGGGTGCGTTATTTTCCGAGTCTGCACGGCCGCATACAGCCCATCGACATGAGAGGCGACGAGGCCAAGGTGTTGCCGGATTGGTCCTTGGTGACGGCGGCCGACGCCGAAGGCCAGTGGCGGCCGAGCGGCTGGCAAATCGTTGCCGGAGACGAACAAAAGCTGCTGTATGTACTGATGCAGCAGGGCGCGCATGAAGGTACGCACAAGGATCCTGCCAACGAAGTGTGGATTTTCAATACCGTGAACAAAACCCGCCTCAAGCGGCTGCGGCTGGTGCGCGCGGGCTCCTCGATTTCGCTGACCCATGGAACCGAGCCGCTGCTCTTGGTCCAGGCGGGCGATCGTCTGGACGTCTACGATGCGCACGAGGGCGCGTTGATCCGCAGCATGGATTTACCGGGCTTGCATACCCGGTTGCAAATCGAGCCGCTGCGGTGATCACAATCTTCGGGAGAACAAGAGTGGCTCAATTCGATCGTGTGACGGAAAAAATGCTGCGGGGCTTCGCGAGCCGCACCTCCCGGCGCAACCTGTTCACTGTGTTGGGCGGCTTCCTGGCCGGCGCCGCCGCACTGCCGCTATTGCCGGTGGCGCGCGCGGAGGGACCTGAAGCCAACGGCTCCGATCCTAACTCCGGGGCGCCGGCGCCGCGCCACAGCGGCAATCCGCAGGATCCCGGCGATGCGACCAAGTGCGACTATTGGCGGTACTGCGCCATCGACGGCTCGCTGTGTTCCTGTTACGGCGGAACAGTTACTTCCTGCCCGCCCGGCACTGAAATGTCGCCGATCACCTGGATAGGTACTTGCAGCAATCCGGCGGACAAGCGCAATTACATCATTTCCTACAATGATTGCTGCGGTGGAGTCCCATGGGGCCGGTGTGCCTGCCAGAACAATCAGGGCGATCGACCCTTGGTGCGGCCATCGAACAATAACGAGATTACTTGGTGCTTCGGTACGAAGAGCCAGTCCTATACCTGCACCGTGGCACTCATTTTGGGTGTGGCTATTGATCAGAAATAGATTCCGTCGCTCGACGTTGGCCGGAACATTGTGCGCCGCCACGGCACTCTTGGCGGCTGCTACGGTGGCGGCGAACGGCCAGGCAGTCGAATCGGGGGACAGTGCCGACGCACAAAGCAACGCGGCGCCGGCGGGGGTCGAGAATCCGCAGCGGGCCTGGCAGCACTGGACGCTCAATTGCCAGGGTTGTCACCGGCCCGACGGCACGGGTTCCGACCAGACGGCGCCAAGTTTGGCGGGCACAGTGGCGCGATTTTTGTCGGTGCCCGGAGGCCGTGAATACTTGAGCCGCGTGCCCGGCGTAGCGGCATCGGCCTTGTCGAATGCGGATTTGGCCGAAGTGATGAATTGGATGTTATGGCGATTCGACCGGATACATATACCTGCGGATTTTCAACCGTACACGGCGGCCGAGATCGGGCAACTCCGGACCCGGCCGCTGCGGCTCGACGCATCGCAGATGCGCGCCGCATTGCTCAAAAAGGCGGATGAGTCCGGCGCGCACTGACGGTCTGCAGGTCAGGCGGTCGGTTTTGGCGATTGCACGGGCGCTCGATTGCGCGAATCGCGTCCGTAATAATCGGGGTAATCGTCGGACAGGCCCTTGAAGCGGCGATGCACCCAAAGATATTGCTCGGGCACGCGGCGTATTTGCGCTTCGAGCAAACGATTGAATCGCTCCGCGTCACAGGTCGCATCGGCCCCCGGGAAATCCTCGAGCGCGGGCCCGATCACGACGCGATACCCTGCGGTTCCCGGCAACCGTTCGGGGAAATAGGTCAGCACGGCGGCACCGGAAATACGCGCCAGGCGCGAGGTGGCCGTGGTCGTAGCGGCGGGGATGCCGAAGAAATTCACCATGGCAGCGCCTTTGTTGCGATAGCTCTGATCCGGCGCGTACCACACGGCCTGGTTGTTCTTGAGGGCGCGAATCATGGTTCGAATATCGTCATGCGCAATCGGTTTGCCGTGCCGCGAAAAGCTGGTGAACATGATGTGCGACAGCACGGCATTCTTCATCGGCCGATAGACCACGTTGAGCGGCACCACCGTGCCTAAGATCCGGGTGGCGATTTCGATGGTGGTGAAATGTCCGCCGATCATGATGGCGCCGCGCCCTTTGGCGA
This sequence comes from Gammaproteobacteria bacterium, assembly GCA_040004115.1. Classification (GTDB taxonomy): domain Bacteria; phylum Pseudomonadota; class Gammaproteobacteria; order Steroidobacterales; family Steroidobacteraceae; genus Bog-1198. The sequence continues at coordinate 9,418 of JBDUBO010000106.1, forward strand.
ACGCCGCCTGCAAATGCTCCAGACCCTGCACCTCGGCGAGTGCATGCACACGCCGATCGGTACTCCACCAGGTGTCGGCGGTCTCGCACAATGCCATCCCCAGGCTTTGGCAATGGCGCACCACCAGTTCGTCCTGCTCCTGCGCCGACAATGCGGGCAGGCACAGCTGAATATTGCGGCGGGCAATGCGCAGATAGGCGAGCGGCAAACGGCGAATCAATCCGCCCAAGGCCGAGCCGACATGGCGTTGTGCGGCGAAGGGCAGCAGCTCGATGGCACGCAGTACCGACAGGCCCACCCAGGTTGCCCAATACTTGGGCACGAACAGCCCTAATCGCATCGCCGGACCTTTCGCGCGCTCGACGCTGCCGCTAGTCCCGCATAGCATTCGGCGAATGTATTCATTGCTGCAGCGATTACGATCCTTGCGACATGTCTTCTGGTACGGCAGCTCTCGGCGCATACGTTGGTCGCGCGGTGCGTTTGAGGAAGCACCTGCTCGCGAACTTTGTAGCGTGGACCCCGAGCAGGGCGAGAGAATAGCTGCGTTGCGCGACCGTTACCAGGTGCAGTTTGAACTGGGGATGAGTGCCGCCACCAGCCGAAATAACTACGAGTATCTGGATCTGCTGGACAGCGGCTGGTCGAGCCTTGGGATGGGCCGGCCCGAGGGTGGCGTGTTGTGCGACATAGGCTGCGCCAGTTTCTGGTACGCGGCGACCTTGCAAGCCTTTTTCCGGCCGCGCTGCCTGCGGGGAGTGGAAGTAGAAGGATACCGGCTGTTCCGCGATGGACGCACGCGGATCGACTACGCTGCAGGCTACGTGGCGCCGCTGCCGAATGCCGAGTTCGTGGTCGCGGACTACACCCGATATTCGGAGCCCGCCGACCTCATCACTGCATGGTTTCCGTTTGTGACTCCGGCGGCCATTCTGGCCTGGCGGCTGCCGCTGTCGCTGCTTGCGCCGCAGAAGTTGTTCCACCGGATTCGGCATAATCTGCGCCCGGGCGGCATGTTCTTGATGGTGAATCATGGGGCCGCCGAGGCTGCATTAGCGGCCGGTTTGTGCGCCGCAGCAGGACTGGTTTGCAGCGGGCGCTGGGCGGCTGCCGGGGTCTTGAGCCGACATCGGATGCTGCCCCCGGTGCTGTCCTGGTGGAGGGTAAACTAAAGAGAAATATTCGTGTTTATCAGCAAATTGCTGTAGCATCCCGCCCGGTTCGTGAATTTCTACTTGGTCCGTTTCTGGTCACCGCGCCGCTCCGGCGTCACCTTGACCACAACCCACAAAGCAGGTTTCTTCGATCCAGGTGGCAGGCACGCGACTCTTGCATCGCAACGTCGAGTGACCGGCCGATAGCTTCTTTTGTAGTAGGTATTCTTCACATGACGAAAATGTATGTTGGCAATCTCCCGTTCTCAATGGACGAGTCCGCGGTCCGCGCGCTGTTCGAAAAGCATGGCGCTGTACAGTCGGTTGCGCTGATCAATGATCGCGACACCGGTCGGCCCCGCGGTTTCGGCTTCGTTGAGATGGCAAGCGCAGATGCTGCGCGCGCCATGCAGGCCTTGAATGGTCACGATGTCGACGGGCGAGCGCTGAAGGTGAATGAGGCGCAGGAGCGCACCGGCGGTGGCGGCGGTGGTGGCGGTGGCGGTGGCGGTGGTGGCGGTGGCTCGCGCGGTCCGAAGCGCTGGTAAAGCGTTTGGTATCGAGCGAGATCTGGGGCCGCAGCGATGCGGCCTCAGTCGTTTGAGGTCGGCTGATTGCGCGATCAGGGTTTACGCCTAAGTCGGCTTTGCCTATAATCGCGGCCCTCGGCGGGTGGCCACATTCAGGCTGGTCCGCATACGAGAGGTAATGGCCCTCAACGGGGCCTTGGTTGATGAGAGGGGGCCGATGGTCCCCTTTTTTGTTTTTGCGAGCGGGTTAACCGGAATGCGTGACGCCTTGATGCGCTTGTTAGAGTCGCCGATCGAGGCGTTGGGTTATGAATTGGTGGACATCGAGTTTGCGCGCGGTGGCCAAGGCGGTGTGTTGCGGATTTTCATCGATGCCCAAGCGGATAATTCGGGCACCGGGGTCACCGTCGACGACTGCGCTCGTGTAAGTCACGCGGTCAGCGAGGTGCTCGAGACCCAGGATCCGATCAAGGGCCATTACACGCTGGAAGTCTCTTCGCCGGGATTCGATCGGATATTGCGCACGTGCGGACATTTCGAGCGCTTCGTCGGAGAGAGGATCTTCGCCGAGTTGAAGCTGCCCCTCGACGGGCGGAGGCGCTACGTCGGGGTGTTGAAGTCGGTGGCGGACGGCACAATTGTGATGGAAGTCGACGGCAAGGTGCATAGCCTGCCGCTCGAGCGAATACAGAAGGCGAGATTGCGGCCTTTAAGTGATGAGGAGCGGAAAGGACCATGAACAAAGAAATTTTGATGGCAGTCGATGCGGTCTCAAACGAGAAGGGCGTCGACAAGGAAATAATCTTCGATGCACTCGAAGCCGCGCTCGCGTCGGCCACCCGCAAGAAGCACGGTGAGGAATTGGACGTGCGCGTGTCGATCAACCGCAAGACCGGCGGCTACGACACCTTTCGGCGCTGGAAGGTATTCGCCGACGAATCCACCGAGCTCGAAGTGCCGGAGCGTGAGCTGCGCATGGATGACGCGCGGGACATAGACAAGGACGTGGAGCCGGGCGGGTTCGTCGAGGAGCCGATGGAATCAGTGCCCTTCGGCCGCATCCTTGCGCAGACCGCCAAGCAGGTCATCGTGCAGAAGGTGCGCGAGGCCGAGCGTGCACAGGTCGTCGACGCCTACAAGGACCGCGCCGGAACCCTGGTCAGCGGCATCGTCAAGCGAGTCGACCGCAACGGCGTGTACGTTGATCTCGGTGCTAATGCCGAGGGCTTCATCGCGCGCGAAGAGATGATTCCGCGCGAGCCGGTGCGCTCGCAGGACCGCATCAAGGCCTATTTAAAAGAGGTGCGTACCGAGCCGCGCGGCCCTCAGCTGTTTCTGTCGCGCACTGCGCCTGAATTCCTGATCGAGTTGTTCAAGCTCGAGGTGCCCGAAGTGGGTCAGGGGCTCATCAACATTCTGGCCGCGGCCCGCGACGCCGGTGTGCGCGCCAAGATTGCCGTGCGCAGCAACGATCCGCGGGTCGACCCGGTGGGCGCCTGCGTCGGCATGCGCGGTTCGCGCGTGCAGGCGGTATCCAACGAAATCGCGGGGGAGCGCGTCGACATCATACCGTTCGACGACAATAACGCGCAGTTCGTCATCAATGCCATGGCGCCGGCCGAAGTCACCTCCATCGTGGTCGACGAAGATTCCCACTCGATGGACATTGCGGTGTCCGAAGACAAGCTCTCCCAGGCCATCGGCCGCGGCGGTCAGAATATTCGCTTAGCCAGCGAGCTGACCGGCTGGGAGCTGAACGTGATGAGCGAGTCGCAGGCCGAGGCGAAGAGCGAGACTGAGTCGCTCGCCTTGCGCGAAACCTTCATGAAGCAACTCGATGTCGACGCGGACGTGGCGAGCATCCTGGTTCAGGAAGGCTTCTCGACGATCGAGGAGATCGCCTATGTTCCCGCCAGCGAATTGAACGGCATCGAGGAGTTCGACG